>JAZSDZ010000115.1:0-32476 GCA_045531435.1 Candidatus Fimenecus sp. | reverse complement strand
AAAAGTCTTTACAATGGGTGGTGGTGAAAGCTCAGATATCGATATCCGTCGTGATGTCAATGCATGGTCAAAGGATGAGCTTCCTACACGTGAGGAGTTGCTTGAAGGTGCAGAAAACCTTGAGGTAGCAGGGTATGATATGGATATTATTATTACACATGAGCCTCCACTTAAGGTTAAGAATTTCTTGAATCTCAATGATTCATCAGAATTTCGCGTAAGTGCACTCAATGCTTACTTTGAAGAACTTGCACAAAATTGCAATTTCAGAAAATGGTATTTCGGCTCACTTCATGTGGATAAATACATTACATCGAATTATCGTGCAATATTCAAGGATATTGTGAATGCCACAACGGGAGAAAAATTATAAAACACGAATGTTTTCTTACAGCCTCTTTTTAGGGGATAGGAAAAATGATGCAGAACGGACAAACCGAGCAGAATCATGGTATCAGGCTTGATTTTGTTTGCCCGAAGGCGTATAAATGTACGCCGAGTGGCGAGGCTTGTTTGTAGTATAAAACATAAAAATTCCAGATATTTATCCATTTTATATATTTCAAAGGGGTTCTTACAGGCTAATCCACCTGAAGAACCCCTTTGAAATATATAGTTTTATACGGTCTGCGCTTTTTAGCATCCCCTTGTTTTTATTCTTTTTTGAGATTGAATTTTAGTCCGACTTTTTGTAACTCACTGTTATAATCGTCAACAATCTGTTCATCGATATATGTTAATTTACTTGTTTTTTCAGCAATATTCTTTTTCTTGCCAAAAATTGCAGTAACCCATCTTACTAACCACATAACAGGTAACAGAACAGGCAGTTTTTCCAACACAGGAAATTTTTTTCTCATTTCCTGCATAGGCAAGAAGATAAGCCTTAAAATGGTTTTTCTTTTTGCAGAAGAAGCAGAATCAGCCCTTGCTGTTTTTCGTGCAGCATTTGCTTTATCGTGCCATTCCTTGATTCCGAATGAACCACTGTCGATGATTCTCTTGGTAATATAATCTGTTAATTCAGTATCGTCTTTACCGTTAAACCAAACATCAAGAGTGTCAATAATATTATTGTGAAATTCAAGTAATTCAAGTTTTTCAAGCTCTTTATTGATGTAAGCTTTGTTTAAAAGAGAATGCTTTAAGGTGAAATACCATATGTCAATAAGATGTCTTAATCCGATTCCACCATCACGATAATGTTTTGTAAGATGAGTGAAGATATAGATGTATTCGTCTTCCTTAGACATTGAATATGAGTGATTGCTTTTGTAAACAGCCTTTTCCCAAGGGTTGATGTAATATGAATAATAATCGTCGTTGTATGATGGAATAAGTCGTTTATGAAGCTCTAAAACCAGACCGTTTTCACTCGTCCATATTAATTCGTGGTCAGATTCAGTTGTTTGTGTAAGGCCAATACTTTCGAGTAATGGTTTAATTTCTTTGTATTGTGCTTCCTTAAATAAAATATCAATATCTCCCATTAGTCTGAATTCGGAGACAGGGTAATATTTCTTTATGGATGAACCTTTAAGAAGCATATAATCGATACCGTTATCGTTAAACAAAGACTCTATCTTTTTAAGGTAGTGTAATTGATTCTGGTCGCGAGAGATTAAACGAAAGGTATAATTTCTAAAATGCTCAAAACCATTGAAATTCCCTTTTGCTTTATATAAGCCATCAAAAACAAGAGGTATAATCTGATGTGTTCTGCTTATGGTGAAAAGTTGTTTGTAATCAAGGTCATCATCAATAGAAACAGACTCTCCTGTAAGTGATGATTTTATAATTGATAAAAGATTTCTATGCAATTTTTCCATTCAGAACACCTCTTTGTACAATATATTACCACCATAATTATATTATTGATAAGGAAAATAGTCAAGTGAATAATTGCGTCAAAACAGTAAAGAGTCCACTGAAAAGTGGACTCTTTAAACGTGTAGTTATTGTCTTATCCGGTATAATCACTTGTGTAGCTTGACAACCAAGAAATCATACCATCAGGATATGTAAGAGTGATTTTTTCACCTAATCCGTTTACAGTTTTCATAAACGGATAGTTTCCGTTATCAGAACTGAACATATCATAATTTACTGCAAACCAGGAGTGGTGTGAACTTGATGTTGGGTTTCCGCTTGGATATTTTACTAACAAAAGTGATGATAATCTGCAATCAGTAGGTGAGTCATTTGTTGAAATGATATTGTTCCATGTGTTACGGACAAAGAAAAAGTAATTTACAAGAGGGTCAGGAACACCGCTTGTCATCCATACAGGAATATGAGAAATTCGTTCACACTGTTCAACTGATGGTATCCAGAAAGGACAGATAGGGAAAATTGCAGCAAACATTTCAGAATATTCAACAGCCATTCTCAATGTCATTTGGCCACCCATTGAATAGCCACCCATATAAATGCGACTTAAATCAATATTATTCTTGTTTTTTGCAATAAAATCATCAATTGCTGCATATAAAGGACGGATAAGACTGTCTGACCAGAAAAGACCTTCTTCTTCGAGTGAACGAGGTGCAAAAATAAAAGCGCCGTTTGTTCCCTTAAAACGAGATTGGAATTCGTTAGATGTCCAGAAAGCGATATCACTTGCTTTTGCCTGTTTTCCTTCTTCAGCACCATCACCCATACCGTGAAGCCAGATTACAAGTGGATATTTTCCATTGTCACCATCTTCAACTGGTGAAAAATATCTGTAATCGATAGTATATCCGTCTGTTTCAGGACCTTCACCATAGATGAATTTCTTTTGTAATTCCTCAAGATTGTCATCATATGCATCTTCTTTAACGACACAAGCAAAAGCAGGAATTGATAAAGCACAAACGAACATAATAAAAGATAAAATTACGGATAAAAACTTTTTCATAATATAACCTCACTTTTCTTGATTGTATCATAAGTCAAACATCATTTCAATAAAAACTCAAAAATTAAAATATTCAAGCCGAAGCAGTTTCACAAATTGGAGGTTATTAGGATGAGTGCAGAACGGAAGTGACGAAAAAACTCGGTTGGTTGACATATCACTTTGGCAGAGATTCTTTGCTTCACTCAGAATGACATATCAAATTGGTTATCCCGACAAATTATAATTTGTTGAAAAATGCAAAAAAAAATAGAGAAACCACAAAAGTGATTTCTCTATTTTTGGTGCGAGAGACGGGACTTGAACCCGTACGGGATTACCACACGCCCCTCAAACGTGCGCGTCTGCCGATTCCGCCACTCTCGCATATCGGTCGTTCTCTCGAACGCAAGAAAAATTATATCAAAGGAAATCGGTAGTGTCAAGCCCTTTTTTGAAAAATTTTAAAATTTTTTAGATTAAACTTTTTTTAGAATGGTTTACAGGCTTTACGGTGGGCTTTTTTGCTTTTTGAGGTAACCCTTGCGCAATGGTTGGGAACTCATTATCTATATCATTTGTAGGTTGAATTTCATATGTCCCGTATTTGTTTACCATTTCCCAAGGTGTTTCGGGATTGTCGGGGATATAAGTTATGCGTTCTTCTAAATGGTTGATATAGTTCTCGTTTTTCTTATCCATATTTATCACCTATCATTATTATGGGTAAAAACGAGTTGAATATGCAAAAAATCGGGGGGGTCAAGACCC
This sequence comes from Candidatus Fimenecus sp., assembly GCA_045531435.1. Classification (GTDB taxonomy): domain Bacteria; phylum Bacillota; class Clostridia; order Oscillospirales; family Acutalibacteraceae; genus Fimenecus. The sequence goes on along the minus strand of JAZSDZ010000115.1, from coordinate 28,827 downwards.
CGCCATGCAATAAGGTTATAAGTTTTGATTAGTCTTTCTTTGCCAATTCTGTAAGAGATGTCGCAAGTCCTGCAAGTCCCTGAATTTCTGATGGAATAATAATCTTTGTTGCTTTGCCATCAGCAGCTTTTTCGAATGATTCAAGAGCTTTAATGCTTATGAATTCCTGACTTGGATTTACCTTGTTAATCATTTCGATACCTGCAGCAGTTGCTTCTTGAATCTTGAGAATTGCAGCAGCTTCACCTTCTGCCTCACGGATTTTTGATTCCTTAATTGCATCAGCACGAAGGATTGCAGATTCTTTTTCACCTTCTGCAACGAGGATTGCAGCCTTCTTTTCACCTTCTGCCTGAAGAATTTTTTCACGACGCTCACGCTCAGCCTTCATCTGCTTTTCCATTGAATCCTGAATTTCGCGAGGTGGCATAATGTTCTTTAATTCAACACGGTTGATTTTGATGCCCCAAGCATCAGTTGCTTCGTCAAGAACTTCAGTAATCTTTGAGTTGATTGTATCTCTTGATGTGAGAGTTGCGTCAAGCTCAAGGTCACCAATGATGTTACGGAGTGTTGTTGCTGTGAGGTTTTCAATAGCCATCATAGGGCGTTCAACACCGTATGTGTAAAGCTTAGGGTCGATAATGCGATAGAAAACAACTGTGTCGATTGACATTGTAACATTATCCTTTGTAATAACAGGCTGTGGTGGAAAATCAACAACGGCTTCTTTAAGGCTTACTCTTTTTGCAACTCTGTCAATAATCGGGATTTTTACATGAAGACCTGTGTCCCATGTTGAATGATATGCACCAAGTCTTTCAATAACAAAAGCATTTGCCTGTGGAACAATTCGTACATTTGCTATGATAATTCCGATAATAATAGCGATTAAGATTATAGGTATAATTAAAAATTCCATAATGTTTCTCCTTTTTTATAATTTATTTATTACAAGGGTTGTTCCGTTAACACCCTTGATTTTTACTGTTTCTCCCTTTGGGATAGTGTCGCCATTTTCTGAAACGGCTTTCCAATAAACATCTCCTACGAGTATTCTTCCCGTAGTACTATTTGTATCCTCTGTGACGGTTGCGGTTTTGCCCAGAAGTTTTTCGTTCTGGTCCACGTCATCAATAGGCTTTTTAATGTGCTTGTTATATATCTTGCGACAGATAACCATAAACACAGCACTGAGAACAATAAATATTGCTGTCTGCCATAAAAATCCATCAACCACAAATGATAGTAGACAGGTGATGATTGCAGCAGGTACAAACCAGATTGAAACAAGTGCCGTTGTAAGCAATTCAACAATCAAAAAGAATACGCCTACTACAAGCCACATTATCCACGGATTTGCTATAAGATACTCCATACCATCTCTCCTTTATGAATATTATTCTTTGTTAAGCTCTCTTTCAAAAACGATAAGCATAGGCGTAGATGCTTTTGTCATAGCCATACTGCCTGTGTAAATGTCGGTACTTGCTACTTCCCAGCCATGTTTAGCCATATCGTTCATTTTTGCCTCTGCTTCGCTGAGCTTTACTTCTAAAATTTTGTATTCTCTCTGCATAATAATTTCTCCTTATTTTATAATGTATTTATAAATTGCATCATAAATGCAGTCTTCAAAAGATTCGGAAGAACCACCATCAAATCTGAAGAAAAGCCCCTGACCGCCACCACCACCTATGGCGTGGATGTGCGTTCTACCTGAAACATTATCAATAACAACGGTAAGAGTAAGTCGGTTGCCTACACGGTAATAATATTTTTCATAAATCTGAACAATTACCGTAGTACCGTTCTCTGTGTCACTTACATATTCATCAATCAATTCTCCTGTAACTGAATTGTTGGTGATAGTGTCATTGATAAGTTTTGCAGTTTCTTTTGGTGAGATTGATACATATAAATTTGTCATTTTACATCGCTCCTTCGAGTTCTGCGAATGCTTTTTGTGCCAAGTCCCTCATTCTCGTTGACAAAATTGCCAATACAGTCGCTCTTAAAGCAGTTTTAAGTTTTGACCTTGAAACATCGTCACGCAGTGTGACACTTTTAAGATGCGATTCTATTGTAACATCAATTTCGTTTGTGTCATAAACGGATTTTTGTTCGCACTCGTAAATTATACTGCATAAAATATTGAATAATTCTCTGTCAGGCAAAATGTCGTCTGAACGGTCTTCAACAGAACCATTGATATAACTCATAAGAAAGGCAATCTGTTCAAGTTGCATTGAACCACGCATCATATTTATAAGAATGATACGCATTGTTTGTTCTTCGCCATAACGTTTTTCTTCAGGATTTTTCACCCACCCACGTTTTATCCAATTCTGAATTGTTGAGGTTTCAAGTCCCGTCAACTCTCTAACTTGTGCAAGAGTAAGACCTTTTGTAACGGTTAACAGCGGAGCAATCAGTGAAAAACAGTTGTCTGCTGCTATGTTATTAAAGGTTAAAGTTGTTCCCGGTATATATTCCAATCCACTCCACCTCCTTTTTGTGTAATCATTGATAATCGTAACCCGATATAATCTGCGACTATCTATGTGGTGACTTGATTATATCATAGGTTCATATGACTGTCAATAGGGTTTTTATGATTTTTTAAAAAAATAACAGGCAGATAAAACCTACCTGTTATTTTTTGTTTAGTCACCAATAAGAGTGTTGATATTCTTTTCCATAAGGTCAAAGAATCTGTTTACAATTTCCTTGTCTTTATCGTTACCTCTTACACACATTGAAAGAGTGATTACATTTTTATATGTTGTTGCTGTAAGAAGTACAAATGGCTTGTATTTTACGGCGCCTGACATAAAGGCATCAACAGGCTCGTGACCTGACATAGCCATCTGCTGACCATTAAGAATACCGATATTACTCATTGCCATATATGGGTTTGAATAACCTATTTTAATGATTTCTTCACTTGCAGCATGTGGAAGAATACTGTAACCAAAGTTAAGAAGAGGTAAACCATAAAGACCCATAAACTTATCTTTTTTAAATCTGTTAGAACTTCTTACAACATATTGAACAGTTTCAAAAATATCACGACCACGCTGTGGGATTGCACATTGCATCCACGCAGTATGATTTGTAAAGCCCTTGTCTTCAACATTATCCATATGACGACGAAGGTCAATAGCACTTGAAATCATAACCTGGTCACTTTCAGGGAATCCGGCCAACTCATATACACTATAAAAGTATGAAGCAAGAAGCAATTCGTTTATGGTTGCACCAAGTTCTTTACCTTTAACTTTCAATTTTGCAAGAACGTTTTCGCTGAATTTTTTTCTTGCGATAAATGACTCGTCACGGATGCTGTCTTTTGTAAGAGGAAATTTGTGGTCATCTCTTGCATTGATGTTTTTGAAAAGTCGTTTTGCAACACCTGATTCCATTTTTGAAAATCCTGAATAAACATCAGTATATGCGCGGGACCCTGTACGGTAGTCAATTGGACTTATACCATTTTCAACATATTTTGTATAGTTTTCGCAGAATGACTTAAGGAAATATTTAAGGTCGCCACCATCCATACACATATGATTTTCAATCATACAAAGAGTGCTTTTGCCATCTTTGATAAAAAGTGCAAATTTCATCTGAATATGGTTTTCTGGCGGAATGTATTGAGTTAAGAATTCGTCAATAGATTCCTGCATGTTTTCAGGGTATGCAACAGTCAGAACCTCATCAATATCATAAGGCATTACTTCCCAATGAGTGCTGACTTTTTTGTCAACAAATTTTGAATGTAAAACAGGCGTTTTTTCAAAGGCACAGATAATAACTGTTTTTAAAGCGTCAACATCAAGGATAAAGTCATAATCTAGCTCAACATGAACCATACGGTCGTTAAAATCGCGGAAAAGATAGTGCATCTTATCCCATAATTCAGCATTTAATTTACGCTTCATTATTCCTCATCCTCCTGTTTGTACATAAAATATTTTGCGTTGCTACCTACGATTGTTATAGCAATGATTACATCAACTGCGATACCAACAAGGATAAGCGGCCAACCGCCGAGCCAAGAGATAATATTTGCACCTGCAAGAATGACATAGAGCATTGTGAAAATTGCAGGCATATAAAGGAAGAGTGAAATTGTTCTGAATTTTTGTTTCATAACGAAAGCAAAAATCAAGTCAGCAACGAAGCACAGCAAAACACCCATAATGATACAAATCCAGCTGAATCCAGGGTCAAACATCATAAGGACAAATAGGAAAACGAATATTGATACGAGCATTATGCATCCTGCAAGTAAAACTCTTGCGACTGGATGTAAGAATCGGTGCCAATGGCAGAGTCGTTTGATAAGAAAACTTGTGTAGAATATTATCATGGAAAAAATTCCACCAACAATAATAAGCCAGGTTTTATCCCAAGCACCTGTTGTTTTGCTGATTGAGAAATATGCTATGAACATAGCGATAAAGAAAAGCACACCGGAAAGAGCAAAAACTTTTCTTAATAAACTTGCTCTTGCTTTTTTCTTTTCTTCCATTTCAAATATGTAATAATTCTTCTCAATGTCAGGAAATTCATCCGCCATCAAGTCGGCAAGTACCTTTTCATCGCGAAGACCAGCACTTGTAATTTCGTTTGCACGTTCGGTCATTTCATCAAGAAGTTTTTTCTTGTATTTATAAGATATTTGTGTGTCTTTTATGTTTTCACACGAAGCTTCAATGTATTCAATAAAGTTTTTCACTAAAACACCTCCACATTATGTTTGTATTTTCATTATAGCAAAGAGATTATTTATGTTCAATAAACAAATTGTAAATTTATGTATAAAAAATGACCGTCGAAAAACGACGGTCATTTTTTATATAAAATTATTTATCTTCCTTATCCTTCTTCTTTGTTTTTGAGAAGATTTTGTTAAGAAGAGTTGTAATTCCGATAAGCACACCCATAACGATGATGATGCCGAGCATACCCATACCCATATAATAAAGGTTGTCAACAAATGCTGTTGGGTTAAATTCGATGTTTGAAGCCATCATTGTAATAAACATATTCTGTAACATTTAATCCACTCTCCTTACATAAAGAAATTGAGGATAAGACCACCTGCGATAACAGATGCAATCTGACCTGAAACGTTTACGCCGATTGAATGCATAAGAAGGAAGTTCTGTGGGTCTTCTGCAAGTCCCATCTTGTGAACAATACGTCCTGACATTGGGAAAGCAGAGATACCAGCCGCACCAATCATTGGGTTAATCTTCTTGCCCTTTGGTAAGAAAATGTTGAGAATCTTTGCAAACATAACGCCACCTGCTGTGTCGAATACGAATGCGAAGAGACCAAGTGCAAGGATAAGAAGTGTATCAGGAGCAAGGAAAGAAGCGAAGTGCATCTTTGTTGCAATTGTGATACCAAGGAAGATTGTGATAAGGTTAGCAAGAACTTTCTGTGCTGTTTCTGAAAGAGAATTAAGCACACCACATTCACGGATAAGGTTACCGAACATAAGGAAGCCAACAAGTGAAACTGATGCAGGAGCAACAAGACCTGCAACAACAGTAATGACGATAGGGAAGAGAATTCTTGTGATCTTCTTAACTTCTGTCTGAGTGTATGGCATACGAATCAAACGTTCTTTCTTAGTTGTAAGAAGCTTGATTACAGGTGGCTGGATAATAGGAACAAGAGCCATATATGAATATGCAGCAACCATGATAGCGCCAAGATATTCGGAATTGAGCTTGTTAGCAACAACGATTGATGTAGGACCATCAGCAGCACCGATAATAGCGATTGAAGCTGCGTCGTTGATTGGGAAGAACATTGATGCCATACAGAGTGTGAAGAAAATGCCAAACTGTGCTGCAGCACCAAAAATCATAAGCTTAGGATTTGAAAGAATAGGACCGAAGTCAATCATTGCGCCGGTACCGATGAAAAGAATGAGTGGGAAGAGTTCGTTTGCGATACCTGCATCAAAAAGAACAGATAAAGCACCTTCTTCCATAGAAAGTCCTTCTGCACTTTCAGCTAAAAGTTTCTGATAGGTTGCTTCAGAAATTGATGTTTTTACACCATCAACAAACTGAAAATACTGTGTGATTGCACCCGAGATTGGAAGGTTTACGAGAATCGCACCAAATCCCATTGGTAAAAGAAGTGTTGGTTCCATTTCCTTTTTGATTGCAAGGTAAATGAGAATTCCGCCGATAGCCCACATGACAAGCATTCTGATATCGAAGTTGTTTATCATATCGCTAAACAGCAAGTCTTTGAAACTGTTAAGGAATGCCATAATTTTTCTTTCTCCTTCATTTTTATCTTCCATGAAATAAAGTGGAATTGATAAAACCCCAATTTACTCCATTATGAATGTATTGTAACATAATAAAAAATTTTTTCAATAGAATTTTCAAACAAAAACAGAATAATTTTGATTGAAAAAAGTGTGTATAAATGATATAATCATTCCATTATTTTTTGGATGTGAAAAAATGTTTGGCTTAGGTACAATAATCAACACAAGTTTAGTAGTATTAGGCGGGTTAATAGGACTGCTTTTTAAAAAGGGTATTTCTGAAAGGTATGAAAAAACTCTAATGTCAGCCTGTGGTGTTTCGACAATATTTATCGGTGTAACAGGCACTTTACAAGGAATGCTGACTGTTATTGATGGTAAAATTCAGACTCAGGGAACAATGCTTCTTATTTTCTCATTTGTTCTTGGCGGACTTATTGGCGAATTTATTAATATTGAAAAACGAATGGATAATCTCGGTGAAAAACTTAAAAAGGTGCTTCACGCTGAAAAGGATAATAAGTTTGTTGACGGCTTTGTAAACACATCTCTTATTATCTGTGTTGGTGCAATGGCTATTGTCGGCTCAATTCAGGACGGACTTATAGGGGATTATTCTATGCTTACAGCTAAAGCAGTTCTCGACCTTGTTATTGTTGCCATTATGACATCTACATATGGTTTAGGTGCAATTTGTTCAGCTATCGCAATTTTTGTTTATCAGGGAAGTATAACGCTTTTAGGTCATTTTGCAGGGAATATTATAAACGATGAATTAATCGGTTACCTTTCATATGTGGGTTCTGCACTTATTTTCTGTGTCGGTATAAATATTACTTTTGGTAAGAAAATCAGAGTAGGAAATCTTCTCCCGGCATTACTTATTCCTGTATTTTATGTTTTAGGAAAATATTTATTTGCTTTGACTTAAATTTTGTTGTACAATAAAGTATTATGAATAAGAGAAAGTGAGGATTTTTTATGTCAGATAAAACAAATCAGAAGTACATGAAAAAATCAGAAATTGCAACTTTCGGCATAGGTCTTTTTGGTGTAGCTCTTTTAACAGGTTGGATGCCTGACTACACAGCTACATTTTTTGCTGATTTTGCTTTTAAGGGCAAAGGTTTCGATTCGGACTTTATGGCGAATATGATTTCGACAGTGTTCCTTGTAGCGGGTTTTGTAGGAGCTATCTGTGAGCTTGTTATCGGTTATCTTGTTGACAACACAAAGACAAAAATGGGTAAGGTTAAGCCTTGGGTAGGTTTTGGCGTTATTCCATTGGCATTGATTTCAATGCTCGTTTTCGTTGCTCCGAATACAGATAATCAGGTGTTGGCAGTTGTATGGATGTTTGTGATTTATTCACTTTATACAGCATTCTGTTGTGCTGTTGAAAGTCCGGCAAACTGCTTCGGTTCACTCTGTTCACCAAATCCGTCAGAGCGTTCAACTGCTATTTCAATAGCATCTTTCCTTCGTTCTGTAGGTCAATCAGGTGGTATGGTTGTTATTCTCGTTGTAGGTCTTGTAATGAAAGCAGTTATGGGACAGCAACAGTTCAAAAATGCAGAAGGACAGGGTCTTGACCTTGTTATTTCAACTGCAGTCTGTGCATTAGGACTTATTCTTTTCACAATGATTTTCTTTGCAAACAACAAGGAAAGAGTTCCTTTCACCCAGGAAAAGGTAAGCCTTAAGGATGCTGTCAAGGTTGTTTTTACAAATAAGAATCTTCTTATGGTTTCCCTTACAAAACTTACAGGCTTCGGTCGTGGTGTTTACGGAACAGTTTCACTTTACATAGCAGTTTTCCTCTTGGGTTCAAAGGACTTGAAGCTTGCACTTCTTCTCCCAATGGGTATAGGTACGGCAGTAGGTACTCTCCTTGTAAACTTTGTTCTTAAAAAGTTCAGCACAAAACAGACATTTATTCTTTTCTGTTTATATGGTGCATCTTCAATGGCAATTCTTTTCCTTGTTTCACGCGGAATCGGTTTTAATGACGGACTTATTATTCCGTTCCTTATTCTTAATTTCTTCTGCGGTCTTCAGCATGGTAACACAAATGTTACACCTAATATTATGATTGCAGACTGTGTTGATGAAATTGAATATAAGACAGGTAAGCGTTCTGAAGGTCTTGCTTATGCAGGTTACGGACTTTTCTCAAAGATTGCATCTGCATTCACAAAAGGTCTTGGCCCTTGGCTTCTTTACACCTGGTCAGGATATATGGTTTCAACTGATCCTAATGTGGCTTATGCTCAGCAGACAGAGGGCACACTCAATAAATTGCTTATGATTTACACAATTATTCCTGCAATTTTCGTTATTCTTCAGGGTGTGCCGATTCTTTTTTATGATATGGTTGGCGAAAAGAAGGAAATGATTACAAAGGCACTCGCAGAACGCCGTGCTCAGGCAGGAACAATCGTTGATGTGGAAAATGCTTAAAGGAGGTAACGAAGATGGCTAATAAAGAAAAAACTTTTAATTTCAAAGCATATGCAATAATTGTGTTTGTGGCAATTTTAGCAGCACTCCTCGTTATTACAACTCTTACCTTCAAGGCAAAATATACAGGCTTCCATCCTGACGAAGTTGCAAGAACTTATGTTGATACAATTGTTCAGACGGGTGACGGATACAATGCATATAAGAATGCACTTCCAAGTAAAAACTACAAATATGGCGATTTTATCCGTGTGTATTATATGTATCCTGTAATTTATCGTGATACAGAGGGTTATGTTGTCGGTGGTGACCTTGATGACCTTAAAGGGTATGATGATGAATCCTTCAAAGGTGAAAAGACACTTAATGATGATGGTAGCCTTAACGGTAAGCTTATTGATGAAATGTATCCTGTATATGTAAGCCTTGTTGCAAACGGATGGGATAATTACGATAAGATATACACAGAGTATTTTAATGCGTTGGTTGAAAAGCGTGAAACACTTTTCGGTGACAAGTATATGTCAGACGAAGTTATGTTTACTGCTCTTGAAGCAAATGTAAAAACTTATGGCGATAGCCTTACAGGTACTGAATTTATAGTTGACGAAAATTCAGGTGTTACACTGAGTGAAGAAAGCACAGGTGCTTATCAGACTGTTTATGGTGAAGATTATAAATTCGCAGCAACAGTTAAAGAAGAAAATAAAACATCAGTTGATGAAGTAAAAGCAAAAATTGATGTTAAAGCACTTGAAACATATGACGTAAGTCTTGATGATATTACAGATGCAAAAAACTTTACTGTTCAGGTTAAAACTGATGACGGCGAAACAGTTGCAGAGACAAATGTAACGGTTGTTAAAATCAAGGATTTCTGGTATGTTGATAATACAACAGTTGATACAGCTTCGCTTTATAATTTCTATAAATAAAATTGTATGGAGGGCAAACTACTATGTAGTCTGTCCTCATTTTTTATTGCATATATTTTTTTCTTGTGGTATCATATACTATAAATGATTTTTGGAGGACAAGATGGAAAAAATAAAAGCATTTGTTGACCTTTTTGAACAAAACTCCATATTAGTAGAAAATTGTTGTGATTTGGATGTGTTCGTTGAAAATATTTCCTATGATTCAAGGGAAGTGACGGAAAACACATTGTTTTTCTGTAAGGGTGAGCATTTTAACGAAAAGTTTTTACACGATGCACTAAAAAAGGGTGCTGTGGCATATGTTTCACTGAAAAAATACCAGGTTGATGTGCCGTGCATTGTGGTATCTGATATTCGTAAAGCTTTGTATTCGACTGCAAATTTCTTTTATAAGGAGGCTTGGGACAAGCTTAACTTAATCGGAATCACAGGAACAAAAGGTAAAAGTACAACTGCATATTATATAAAGTTTATTCTTGACGAATATCTAAAAGAAACTGGTAAAAAGGAAAGCGGACTTGCATCCACACTTGAAATTTACGATGGAATTGTCCGTAAACCGAGCACACTTACAACGCCTGAGCCTTTTGAACTTCACAATCATTTCCATAATGCTGTGCAGAGTGGTACTGAGTATTTCACAATGGAGGTTTCTTCTCAGGCATTGAAGTATGGAAGAACAGAAGGTGTGAATTTCAAAATCGGTTGTTATCTTAATATTGGTGTTGACCACATAAGTGCAAATGAGCATCCTGATTTTGAGGATTATTTCACTTCGAAAATGAAATTGTTTACTCAATGTGATACGGCAGTTGTGAATCTTGATTCAGACCTTAGAGACAGAGTGATTGAAGCGTCAAAAAATGCAAAACGAGTTGTCACCTTCAGTCACAAAAATCCCGATGCTGATGTTTACGGCTCCAATATTCATAAGGATGGGTCGGAAACAGTTTTTTCAGTAAGAACAAAATCATTTGAAAGGGATTTCAGACTTTCGATGCCGGGACTTTTTAATGTTGAAAACGCACTTTGTGCAATAAGTGTCGCAGAAATTCTTGGTATCAATCATAAATATATTTACAACGGACTTTATAATGCAAAAACTGCAGGTCGAATGGAAATATATGAAAGTAAGGATGAAAAAATTGCTGTGATTGTTGACTATGCTCACAATGAATTAAGCTTTGAAACGATTATTTCTTCAATGAAACAAGAGTATAAAGACAGACCTGTTTCAATTCTGTTTGGGTGTCCGGGAAACAAGGCTATTGTCCGTAGAAAAGGTATGGCTGAAGTCAGCGGAAATATGGCAGATTTCATTTATGTTACAGAGGATGACCCGGCTGAAGAAAAAATTGAAGATATTTGTGCTGAAATCACAGGTTATATTGATGGTGTTGGCGGAAAAGGCAAATACAAAGTGATTTATGACCGTGAAACTGCAATAAAAACTGCAATTGAAGATGTTAAGGATACAGCAGTTGTAATTCTTGCAGGAAAAGGTGCAGAAACACATCAGAAACGAGGACTTGTGTCTGAAAATTATGAATCGGATGCAGTAATTGCAAAAAGATGTCTTAAAGAATATGACGAAAGGCAGGGGTTTTAATGAGTGCAAAGGATACTGTTAAGACAGTAATTAAAATCGCCAAGGTAGTGCCGTTTGTAACTGCTACAGTAGGTGTTTTGAGCCTTGCGCTTTCAAAATATCAGGAAAAACAGGGAGATTATTCCCGCGAGTTTTCCGAAATCGAACAAGAGTTAAATGCAAAAATTGATGAGGTGAGAATGGGTTATGGCAAAGAAAACTAATTCTATTTTAAAGACTGCATTGGGCTATGGCGTCGGTGCAATCGGTCTTGATTTAAGTTATGGTATGTTCTATTCATATCTTTCTTACTACCTTTCAAGTGTGTTGGGTCTTGAGGAAGCATTTTTACTTCTCATTACTCCACTTGCAAGAATCTGGGACGGAATCAACGACCCTATGATGGGTACTATTGTTGATAACACACGAACAAAAATGGGTAAATATCGTCCTTGGATTTTAATCGGTGCTTGTTGTAACGCAGTTGTACTGTTTCTTTTGTTTACATCATTCGGTATGAGTGGTCTTCCACTTTACATTTATATAGGCGTTATGTATGTTGCTTGGGGTATGACAAACACAATGGCTGATATTCCATATTGGTCAATGGTGCCTTCATTTACAAGTGAAGAAAAAGAGAGAAATCTTGTTGCGACTGTTGCTCGTACATTTTCAGGTATCGGTCAGGGAATTATTTCAATTTTAACTCCTATTATCTGTCCTATGCTTTCAAGTGGTATGACAGATGCGAAGGGATATAGTGCAAGTGGCTTCTCACGTTGGGCAGGTGTTTGTGGTATTGCTCTGGTATTCTTTGCTCTTGTATGTATCCTTATTACAAAAGAAACAAATGTTGTCTATGGCGAAAAGAAAAAGTTCAGCCTTAAACAGATTTTTGATGTTATCAGGAGTAATGACCAGCTTGTTGCATTTATCGTATTTGCAATGCTTTCAAATGCAGGTTGGTACCTAACAAGCTCAACTGCAGTTTACTATTTCACAGATTCATTGGGTGACTCAAAATTACAGTCACTTTTCCAGACAATCGGTACAGTAGGCTCTGTCCTTGGTCTTCTTGTTGTTCCTGTTCTTTCAAAATGGTTCTCAAAGAGGACTACATACACAATTTCACTTTGCACAGCAATCGCAGGCTATGCTCTTATGCTCATAACAGGACCAATCCTTAAACTCAATGTTGTGATTATGGATGTTTGCTATATTCTTGCATCAGTTGGTGTTTCTTCAATGTTTGTATCACAGACAATTTTCCTTGCTGACATTGTTGACTACGGTGAATACAAGAATGGAGAAAGAAGTGAAAGTATTACTTTCTCAATGAAAGGTTTCTTGCAGAAAATGGCATATACAATCCAGACTATTGTTCTTTTTGGTGGTCTTGGCCTTATGAATTATAACGAGCAGATTACAACAGTCAAGATTGTAAACGAATCTACAAAAACAGGTATCGGTATTATCTGTTTCGGTATACCAATGCTTTTCTTCCTTGCTTCTCTTATAGTTTTCAGAAAGAAATTTAAGGTTTACGGTGAACTCGCTGACAAAGTTCATGACTATATTATTGAAAAAAGAGCGTTAGGTGAGTGATTATGGCTGATTTAAAATTTTACCAAATAACTGACTTACACCACTATGCACTCGAACTTGGTACAGAAGGAAAAGCTTTTGAAAAAATCTGCCTTTCTGACCAGAAATGCCTTAAGGAAACAGGTGCAATAATTGACGCTTACTTCAATAAAATTATCGAGGATAAGGAAACAAATATCGTTTTAATTACAGGTGACGTAACTTGTAACGGTGCTATGGAAAGCCACAAGGACTTGCTTCCTAAATTGTATCGACTCAAGGATGCAGGGAAAAAGGTTTATCTTACAACAGGTACTCACGATTACTATATGGAAAATGGTAATGGTACAGGTAAGGCTGAAAAATGTGTCGGTGATGAGCTTTTGACAGCAACCCGTACAGAGCGCGATGAACTTTTAGAAATTTATCACGATTTTGGTCTTTCAGATGCAATTTCATTACATAAACCAAGCCATTCTTACTGTGTTAAGCTTCAGGATGGTTACAGACTTCTTTGCCTTAATGACGATGGTGATGAATTCTTCTGTGGTTATTATGACGACTGCTTTGAATGGATAAAAGAACAGATTGACGATGCAAAAGCTAATGGCGACTACATTTTTGCAGTAACTCATCATCCTGTTTTACCACCAAGCCCTATTTATCCTCTTTTCAGTATGAGAGATATGCTTGGTGAATATGAAAAAACATCAGAATTCCTTGCAGATAATGGGGTTAAATTCGTTTTCACAGGTCATACTCACATGATGAATATTGCGAAAATGACAACAGCAAAGGGTAATGATTTTTACGATATCAATACTTGCTCTGCTGTTGGCTACCCGAATGCAATGCGTAAGGTTGTCATGACAGAAACTGAAGTACAGGTTGACAGTGTAAAGATTGACAGTTTCGATTGGGATTTACAGGGCAAAACAGTTGACGAATACACAAAGGAGAACTTTTTACAGTTCCTCAATGCCATATTCGACTCAATGGCTTATGATATAGATAAGCTTGCTGAGCTTTCAACGTCCTTCAGTATGACTCCTGAAATTATATATAAGGCAGAGCCTGTCCTTGTGCCGCTCGGAAAATTTTTACAGAAGGCAACTTTTCAAACTATAGGTAAAATCTTTGGAATCAGCAAGTACATTCACGAAACAATAAAAGACAGAAATGTTAAAGATTTTATTTTAGAGTGTGTTACAAACATTTACAAAGGTGACGAGCCTTATGACCCATACACACCTGAATATCTTGCTATGTGGGCACTTTTCAACAAACGAGTAAAGAAAATTATCAAGCCTGTAAAGGGTTCAGATAAAATAGCAGAAATCCTTGATGTCCTCCTTGAGGTGCTTTATAATGCCGAACCCGGTGACTGGAAAGGAACATTTGCAAAATAAGCGCAAAATGCAAAATGAAACTCCGTAAAAAGGGGATAGTCCTCTTTTTACGGAGTATTTTAATATGTAGTGTTAAATTCAATGTCATTCTGAGGAATGAAATGACGAAGAATCTCTGTTGGTTTAGTATTTAAATTTTAGATAGATTCTTCGTTATGCTAAGAATGACACAAATTCACTTTGCACTTTTATTGATTTTCCACACATATTTTATATGAGATTTCCTGTAATTGTTCCATTGTTTCGATAGTTCCTAATTCCTGACGGTATTTTGCAGCACCGTGGAGTCCTTTTGTGTACCAGCCTGCGTGTTTTCTTGCTTCTCGCATACCCACATAGTCACCTTTGTACTCGCAGATTTTCTCAATATGCTTAATCATAACCCTCATTCGCTCACTGACAGGTGGATGAGGGACTATTCTTTCGTGGTCAAGATATGCGTTGATTTGAGAGAATACCCAAGGGCAACCTAAAGCACCACGACCGACCATAATCAAATCGCAGTTTGTGTCTTCAAACATACTTGCAGCTGAGAGTCCGTCAATAATATCACCGTTACCGATAACAGGAATCGAAATAGCCTTTTTCACTTCTGCAATAATACTTCTGTTGACAGGAGGCGAATACATCTGCTGTCTTGTTCTGCCGTGAATTGTAATTGCAGATGCACCTGCATTTTCTGCTCTTTGTGCCATTTCAACTGCATTTATTGAATTTTCATCCCAACCTGCACGGATTTTTACTGTTACGGGAACAGGTGAAGCCTTTACAACTTCCTTAACTATCTGTTCTGCCAGTTCAGGATTCTTTGCAAGTGATGCACCACCACCATTACCTGCAATCTTCGGTGCAGGGCAACCCATATTTATATCAATAATCTGTGGGTTTACTTGCATGACAGCTTCAACACTTTCTGCCATAATAAGGGGGTCGTTGCCGAAAATCTGCACGGCAGCAGGGCGTTCATCAGGGGATAAAAACATCAAATCCTTTGACTTTCTGTCACCCATTGAAACACCTTTTGAACTTATCATTTCGCTGACAACATAAGCAGCGCCATATCCTACACATAATTCACGAAAAGCACGGTCAGCAACACCTGCCATAGGGGCTAAAACTGCTTTTCCGTTTATCTCAACATTACCGATTTTCAAAACAATACCTCGAAAAAATATGATATAATAATTTTATCATAACAGTACAATTAAAACAATAAAAAATACTGTTATTTTTCCTTTTTGTATGATACAATAACTATAATCTTGATTTTTAAAGGTGATTTTATGAAAGCATTTATGGATAAAGATTTTTTACTTTCAACCGAAACTGCGAAAGTAATTTTTGAAAATGGTGCAAAGGATACACCAATTTTTGACTGGCATTGCCATCTCTCACCAAAGGAAATTTATGAGGACAAACCTTTTGAGAATATTACAAAGGTCTGGCTTGGCGGTGACCACTATAAATGGCGTGCTATGCGTGGCTGTGGTGTAGAAGAAAAATATATCACAGGTGGTGCATCTGACTATGAAAAGTTCATGAAATGGGCTGAAAGTCTGCCTTATTGTATCGGTAATCCTCTTTATCATTGGACACATCTTGAATTGCAGAGATATTTTGGCATTTACGAGCCGTTAAGTCCAAAAACTGCAGATATGATTTGGGAAAAGTGTAATGAGCAGATTAGTGCAGGTGGCTTTACTCCTCGTTCACTTATTGAAAGGTCAAATGTCGCTTGTGTCTGCACAACAGATGATGCTGCAGATACTCTTGAATATCACAAATTATTGGCTGAAGATAAGTCCTTTAAGTGCAAGGTTATTCCTGCATTCCGTCCTGACAAATCCTTCCTTATTGATACGCCTGCATTCAGAGAATGGATTGTTGCTATGGAAAAGGCTGCTGAAATGGAAATCAAGTCATTTGCTGACCTTTTGACAGCTCTCGAAAAGAGAATTGCATTCTTTGACCAGATGGGATGTCGTGCAAGTGACCATGCACTTGAATACTGTCCTTTTGAATCTGCAACAGATGACGAATTGGAAGCAATTTTCACAAAAGCACTTGACGGTGAAAAGTTCACACAAAAGGAACTCGACCAATACAGAACAGCACTTTTACAGTTCTTCGGTGAGAAATACGCAGAACTCGGCTGGGCAATGGAGCTTCATTTTGGTGCTATGAGAAATAATAATGCAAGAATGTTTAAGTCAATCGGTGCTGACACAGGCTTTGATTCTGTTCACGATCATCAGTTGGCTTATGGCCTTTCAAGATACCTTGACTCCCTTGATGTAAAGGGCAAATTGCCAAAAACAATTCTCTTTACACTTAATCCAAAGGACAATTATGTACTTGGTACAATGCTCGGTAATTTCCAGAGTAGTGAGGCACAGTCAAAGATTCAGTTCGGTTCTGCTTGGTGGTTCAATGACAATTACGACGGAATGAGAGAACAGATGAAAACTCTTGCAAACCTTGGTGTGCTCGGTAAGTTTGTTGGTATGGTTACTGACTCCCGTAGTTTCCTTTCATATCCTCGTCACGAATATTTCAGAAGAATTCTCTGCGAAATTATCGGTGATTTGGTAGAAGAAGGAAAGTATCCAAACGATACAGAATTCCTTTCAAAGGTTGTTGAAGATATCTCATTTAACAACGCTAAAAATTATTTTCGAATATAAAATCAATGTCAAATTAAACAACAACGGCGGGGTCTTGACCCCGCCCTATCATTTTTATAGAATTTAATTGCGAATTATATATTCATTCCACCATTGACTGAAATATTCTGTCCTGTGATATAATCAGCATCTTTTGACGCTAAAAATGAAACTGCACCGGCAACATCCTCGGGAGTGCCGATTCTGTAAAGTGGAGTATCCTCTTTAAGAGCATTCATTGTATCCTGGTCAAAGTGACTTGTCATATCAGTTAGAATAACGCCTGGTGAAACAGAGTTAACTGTAATCCCGGAAAGTCCAACCTCCTTTGCAAGAGCTTTTGTCATACCGATGAGTCCTGATTTTGATGCAGAATAATGCACTTCACAAGAGCCTCCTGTTTCGCCCCATATTGAAGAAATATTGATGATTTTTCCTGATTTTCTGTTAATCATATATTTAAGTACAGCACGACTGCAATAAAATGCACCAGAAAGATTTGTTTCAATCATTCTGTGCCACATTTCGTCGGTTATATCAGTGAAAAGTGTTTGTTCAGCAACACCAGCATTATTGACGAGAATTGCGATTTCACCAAAATCCTTTTCAACATCATCAACAACGGTTTTCACAGCATTACTGTCTGTAATATCAAGTTTGTATGCTTTACAATTAACACCTGAATCGGTACAAAGACTCAAAGCTTTTTCTTCTGAATTATTATAGGTGAATGCAACTTTATATCCGTCATTTAAAAGTCTTTTTACAATAGCTTCGCCAATTCCTTTTGCTCCACCTGTAACGAATGCAACTTTATTACTCATAAAATATCGCTCCTTTCGGACTGCTTTTACATTGTATCACACTTTAATTCTAATTGCATTAAAATACTTGAAAAATTTTATATGTTGGAATATAATATGCCTTACAAATTAATATTTGCTGGAATAGCTCAGTTGGTAGAGCAGCTCATTCGTAATGAGCAGGTCGCGTGTTCGAGTCACGTTTCCAGCTCCAATTTTTTATGTGGAGGTCCACAGTATGCTCTATTTTTATCCTGAAGATTTTGGTGCACTTGGTAACGGCGTGAATAACGACTGTAAGGCTATTCAGTCTGCTATTGATAAGGCAGAAGAAAACGGCGGTGGTACAGTTGTGCTTACCAGTGGAAAAACATATTTTTCGAATTCAATTTGCATGAAGAAAAATGTTGAATTGCACCTTCAAAAGGGTTCTCGTCTTAAGGCAACTGACAATATTGATGGATATATCCGTCCTTGTAATATGATAAATGACCCAAAAACTGCCCTTATCGGCAACCCTGTAACAGGAAAACCATCTTTTGTTTTCATTTATGGTTATGAGGCTGACGGATGCACAATTTCAGGTGAGGGTACAATTGACGCTAATGGTCACGCATTTGTTGAAAGAAAAGATAAATATTATGTAACAGGTAATTTTTATCCTCGTCCGACAGTAATTTATATTGAAAAGAGTAACAATATCACATTTAAGGATGTGACAATCGTTGATGCTCCTTTCTGGACACTTCATCCTGCAGGTTGTGACGATGTGCTTATTTCTCAAATCAGAATTTTAAATGATTTGGATGTGGCAAATTCGGATGGTATCGACCCTGACCATTGTACAAATGTGAGAATTCTGGGCTGTCATGTTGAATGTGCTGACGACTGTATCTGTCTTAAAACATCAAAGGGTAATGCTGAATACGGTCCTTGTGAGAATATTATTATAGCAAATTGTACGCTCATTTCAACATCTGCTGCTATTAAAATCGGCACAGAAGGTGTTGGCGATTTCCGTAATGTTATTGTTGATAATTGCATTATTTCACGAAGCAATCGTGGCCTTTCTATTCAGATTCGTGACGGTGGAAATGTGGAAAATGTTACATATTCAAACTGTATTATCGAAACTCGTCGTTTTTGCCCTGATTGGTGGGGTACAGCAGAGCCAATTGTAATTACAACATTTAACCGTGATGAAAATACAAAGTCGGGTAAAATTAAAAATATTCGTTTCCGTAATATTACTTGTAAAGGTGAAAACGGAGTGCTTATTCACGGTACAGAGGAAAATATGATTGAAGATGTAACCTTTGAAAATGTAAGTGTTACAATGACGAAAACATCAAAGTGGGGCTGTGGTCTTTATGATTTAAGACCCTGTCTTCAGTATGGTGTTGAAAAGTACAAGAATAGTGGTTTCTTTATAAGAAATGCGAAAAATGTGCTTATAGAAAAATCCTCAGTTCAATGGGGTAATCTTTGTGATGATTACAACAAGGCAGTTGATGCAGAAAATGCACCAAATCTTGAATTAATCAGATTTACAGGCACAGATGCACAATAAGATAAAAGACAGGTTTTAAGCCTGTCTTTTTTAATACAACTGAAAAATATAACATATTACCCCGTAAATCACTGCGGCAAATGTGCCGTAAGCAATCACAGGACCAGCAATTTTGAAAATGTTTGCACCTGTACCCATAATAATTCCTTCCGATTTGAATTCAAGGGCAGGCGACACAACAGAATTCGCGAACCCTGTAATGGGTACTATTGTACCTGCGCCTGCGTGTTTGGCGATTTTGTCAAAAACTCCTATTCCCGTAAGGATTGATGCAATGACAATCAGTACAGATGGTGTCAATGCTTTAACAGCATCCTCTGAAAAGTTAAGTTTTTCAAAACCCCAGTTGAGAAACTCCCCAAAGGCACAGATGCTTCCACCAAAAAGGAATGCCTTAATACAATTTTTAAGCTTTGGTGAAGGTGGAGATGCTTCATCGGCCATTTTGCTGTATTCATTATTTGTTGTGGACATAATAATCACTTCCAATCACAGATATGTTTCCCTTTAGCCCTGCTTTTATTACAAAGATTGAAAATGAATGTGAATTGTGGTAAAATAACAGTAACAAATATCAGGAGAAAACTTGTGAAAAATAGAATTTTTTATAAAATATGTCGTGTGGTAACTATTGTTCTGGCTGTGTTAATTGTGTTTTTCAGCACAGATTTTCTGCTTAGTGAAATCACTGATAAATGGGCATATAAAGACGCTGTTGGTGACGATGCAAAGTGGACTGAGATTACAGAAAAAATTGAAAATAGTATTCAGTTGACTGAAAGTGATTATGAAGAAATCTTTCGTCAATCAGGGCTCGGAAAACCTGCTGTTAATGCGCTTTTAAGTGATGGCAGACTTGATAAAATCAACGAATACAGAGATTATTATTTACAGGACAAAGAGTATTATTGTTACAGAAAAGGTGTTTTTGCTTGTCACGAGCAAATTGTTGATACCAACGGCAAAAAAATATATAATCCCGAGTTTGCCGACTTGCAGAATGGTGATATTATCATTACCTTGAGTATTCATTCCTTGGGTTGGCGTCACGGTCACGCAACAATTATTACAGATGCAGAGAAAGGCAAGGGCGTACAGGCTGTGATGGTTGGTGAAAAATCCAACAATTGTTATGTGGGGTCGTGGACAAAATATCCATTAGTGGCGGTCTTAAGACCGAAAAATGTAAGTGAAGATGTGAGAAATCAGGCTGGTGATTATGCTGAAGAAAACCTGAAGGGACTTTATTATTCTCTTTTCGGTGGTGTTTTTTCGGGCAGAAATCCCGACAAAAAGCCTGTCACGACCCAGTGCGCACATCTTGTGTGGTTTGCATATATGACTTGTGGCGTGGATATTGCACCTGAAAGTGGTAAAATAATTACTCCAAAGGATTTTTTAGAGAGTGAAAATCTCGAAATCGTGCAGATTTACGGAAATATAACAGATTTATGACAATGAGAGGTGTTTGTGAAAGCACCTCTTTATTTATAGGAAAATATAATTGCAACGCAGATACTCGCCTGCCGGCTCAGACGGCGCTTCTGCTTTGTAGAGGTGTCTGCCGGACACCCGCGCCCTTCGTTCTGCACTCTGGTTTGTATTTTTCACTTATCCCTATAAACTTCAATTTGTTGTTTTGGCAGTTTATTGAATTTCAAGGATTTTCTACTTGTAATATCCTGTGATATTTGATATAATGAATTATTAAAAAACTATTATCCGTGACTATATGCTTTTTTCAAAAAGGAGTTCCAAATGGATTTATTCAATGAAGAAAAAAAGAAAGATTTAATAATCGGCAGGAATGCTGTAACAGAGCTTATCAAATCAGGCAGAGAGATTGACACTCTTTTTGTGCTTCGTGGTGAAAAGGGTGGTTCGGTAGGTAAGATTATCGGTCAATGTCGTGATAGAGGCGCTGTTGTTAAGGAAGTTGACAAGAAAAAACTTGACTTTATGTGTGGGCACAGTAATCATCAGGGTGTTGTGGCTATCTGTGCTGCTCACGATTACGCAACAGTTGAGGAAATTCTCGCAGTTGCTGAAGAAAGAGGAGAACCACCATTTATTGTGGCTTGTGATGGAATTGAAGACCCTCATAATCTTGGTGCTATTATCCGTACTGCGGAGGCTGCAGGTGTTCACGGAATTATTATTCCAAAGCGTAGAAGCGCGTCGCTTAATTACACAGTTGGTAAAACAAGCGCAGGTGCCCTTGAATATATGAAGGTTGCCCGTGTTGCAAATCTTG
The DNA here is from genome assembly GCA_045531435.1 of Candidatus Fimenecus sp. Taxonomy (GTDB): domain Bacteria; phylum Bacillota; class Clostridia; order Oscillospirales; family Acutalibacteraceae; genus Fimenecus. The sequence continues at coordinate 7,254 of JAZSDZ010000115.1, read as the reverse complement.
CATCAACTCTTGAGGAGTTGAAGGAAAAAGGAATGTGGGTTTATGGCGCAGATATGGATGGTGAGGATGTCCGTTCAGTAAATCTTGATGGTGCTGCCGTTCTCGTAATTGGTTCTGAAGGTGACGGCATGAGTCGTATTGTCCGTGAAAAGTGCGACTTTATCGTTTCTCTTAAAATGAAGGGACAGATTAACTCACTTAATGCATCTGTTGCAGGTGGAATTTTAATGTACGAGTTTTCTTACAAAAGATAATACGAAAAACAAAAATTCTTTTCGGGGGTGAAGTTTTATTATGACAGATAAAATTTCAGATAATTTAATTGATGAGATTCTCAACGACATCAAAACAAAGGGTGTTATAGAAGATTCAGGAGAGGTCTATTCTCTTGATGCTATTGATTCGCTCCTTGCTGAAATCGGTGGAACTGAATTAACTGTGGATTCTTATGTTTCAAATTATAAAACTATAGTTACAGAACCTGTTAAGGAAGTAAAGAAGGAAGAAAGAAAATCATCAGGCTTTACTTTTGATATTTCAAAAATTCAAGATTTTGATGACGAAGAAAGCAACGAACAACCAATAGAAACAACTGATACAACAATGGAAGAAGTATCGGTTTCTGTCGATAATGATGGTCAGTTTGGATTCACCTCTGATGTGGAAGATAAAGATGTAAAAACTGTTGAAGATATCAAGGATAAAGAGCCTGTTGATATGATTGACAAGATGTTTGAAGAAGTCGAAAGTGATTCTGATGATGTGGAATCTGTGACAGGTCAGATTTCTATTGAAAAAACAAGATTGTTCAACGAAGTTGATATTCGTGGGGCATATAATCCCAACATTTCTCATAATCTTGGAAATAGAGTTGCAAGAGCAACTTCGGGAGATGCTGAACCCGTTGTTTCAAGCACAATGGCAGATGAAAAATACAGAAAGCACTTTATGAACAAACCTGTTCAGAAAATTGAGGACACACAGGAGCAACGAGCAATCAGAAGTTTAAGACCTCAGGGGACAATTGAAACTCCGGGTGTTGTTATCAAAAATGGTTCTGCAGAGGAGGACACAAACGGTATAAGAATTATGCCGACAATCATTTCTGCTGAATATGAGTTGGAACAGGAAAAAACAAAAGATGATTTCGGAACAAAAATTGTCCGTGAAAAAGTGCCTGATAATCAGATAAGATTTGACGGATTTGATGACGAAGAAGAAATTGTACAGCAATCTGAAGAGCAGGTTGAAGAACAGCTTCGTAAAAACAGAAAAAAGGCGATTGACGACTTTGGATTTGATGGTGAAAAAATAAAAGAAAGAGTAGAATCACCACCAATCAGAAGAAGATATGAGCGACAGAAGGTTGCTGTTGTCCGTGAATACTTCGGACCAAGAGATAAGGATGCAGTCAAAAAAGTTTTCCAGATGGAAAGCAGAAATATTGTTATAAAACTCGCTGCAGTTTCGGGAATCTGCCTTCTTATGACTGTGCTTTCACTTGTTGCAGGTGCAGAAAACGGTAATTTTGAAATATACGGAAACAATGAGTTTGTATATATCCTTGTCCAGTTGTTGTTGCTTCTTGTTGCAAGTGCAATTAACTACAAATCTTTTGTTGAGGCATACAAAAATGTAAAGAGTAAAATTCTAAATGTGGATTCAGTTGTTGCTGTTTCTGCTATTGCAGGGTTTATACAATGTTTTATTGCTTTCTTCTGTGCAGACAGTGTTGAATCTGTTGCAAGACTTACAGCGGGTGCAGCCGTTGTACCTATGATAATGAAACTTGCAGGTGAGCTTGTCCGTTGTAAAAATGACGGTGAAAACTTCAAGGTTATAACAGACAACACTGAAAATTGTTACAGCGTGGAAAATATTGCAGACGAAGACACAGCAAATGAAATCGCAAGAGGTCTTATGCTTGGTAATCCTGAAATTAAATATTCTGCAAAAATAGGATTCCCACAAAAATTTGTTGAGCTTTCCCGACTTGCAGAGGTTACAGGGCCTATCTGCAAAATCACAATTCCTGTAATGGCAGTAGTTGGTTTGGTATTGGCTATTGTTGCAATAATAAAAACAGGTAATTTCTTTGCAGGTGTAAGTGTTCTTACATCAACACTTTTGATGACGCTTCCTTGTTCAGCAGGTCTTTTGTCAGCAGTAAACCTTCGTGTAACAAATAAAAATCTAAATGCTGAAGGTGCTGTAATCAACGGTTATAGTGCTGTTGATGAGGCAGTAAATACAAACGGTGTTATTATTGATGCGTGTGATGCTTTTGAGCAGGGCGGATGTAATATCGAAGGTATGAAAATTTATCATAAGATGCGAGTTGACGAGGCTATTCTTTATACGGCGTCTGTGGTTATTGCATCGGGTGGTGTGTTGGCAGAAGTATTTGATGGTGTTATTATCGGCAAACGTGAGCTTCTTTTCCCTGTTGAGTCTTTGGCTTATGAGGAAAAATTAGGATGTTCCTGCTGGATTCATAATTACAGAGTTCTTGTAGGTAACAGAGACCTTTTAGTTCATCACAATGTTGAAACACCTGATAAGGAATTGGAAGAAAAATTCAAGGCAAAGGGCAAAAACGTTATTTACCTTGCTATTGAAGGCAAAATTGCTGCTATGTTTGTTGTTGTATATAAGGCAAACCAGGAAACAGCGAGATATCTTCGTGAACTTGAAAAAGATGGATTGACAATTTTTTTCAGAACATCTGATGCGAATATTACTGAAAAATTCCTTGAGAGAGAATTCCAGTTACCATCAAATGTTGTTAAAATTATTAATCCTGTTGCAGGTGAAATGTTTGCAAAGGAAAAGGCAAAATGTGCTGAAAGAAGTAATGCAAGAATTATCCATGATGGTAGTATAAAATCTATGCTTGCAGCACTTCATGGCACATTTGTAATTAATAATTTTGTAAATTCTTCAAGATTGATACAATTTATTGCATCAGTTGTAGGTGCAGTTATTATAGCGTTACTTACATTTGTGTCAGATATGACACCTATCGGTGCGTTGGAGATTGCGCTTTATCAGGTAGTCTGGGCAGTTATACTTTCTGTTCCGGCTCTTATACGAAAAAAGTAGTAAATAAATTTAGGAGTTGAGTCTTTTGGCAGATTTTTTTGAATCAATAAAAAATATTGCCTTGTGTATATGGGAGTTTGACCAGATAAGATTTACTGTGGACGCTCTCGTAAAATTGTTGGTAACAACATTACTTAGTGGTTTTATTGGCTATGAGCGTGAGCATTCTCACCGTCCTGCCGGATTCAGAACACATATCCTTGTTGCTGTGGGTTCTGCACTTGTTATGCTTACCTCAGTATATATTTTCGACAGTCAGGGTATGACTGGTGATGTGACAAGAATGAGCGCTCAGGTGCTTAGTGGTATCGGTTTCCTTGGTGCAGGTACAATTCTCCGTGAAGGTTTTTCTGTCAAGGGACTTACAACAGCGGCATCATTATGGGCAGTTGCTTGTATAGGTATTGCTGTTGGTGCAGGGTTCTATGCAGGTGCTTTTGTGGCAACAATAGTTATTTACCTTACGCTCAATTCTCTCAAAAGATTTATTATTCACGGTTCAGCAGGAAAGCTTCTTTTTATTGAGATTAAGGATGTTGGAACACAGATTCCGATTATTACAAAAACAATCAAACAATGTGGTGGTAAAATTCACTCAATGGAAGTTGTTTATACTGAGTCGAAGGATTTGAAATTCAAGCATCGTAAAGACACATCTGTTATTAAGGTTCTTGTTTTTCCTAAAAATGACGAGTCACTTTCACTTATGGTTGCAACCATAAGAAGCCTTGAAGATGTTGAGGATATTTATGTTGACTGATAAAATAACCCTTTTTGATGGTGAACATATTGAGGATTTGGGTGATGGCGTAGGTCTTGTCGTGTCGAAACAACATACATTCGGCACAGACGCTATGTTGCTTGCTGATTTTGCAAATCCTAAAAGAAATGATATTGCCTGTGATTTTGGGTCTGGATGCGGAATAATTCCATTTCTTTGGTTACGAGATAAAAAGTGTGCTGAGATTACTGCCGTTGAGATTCAGGAAAACGGATGTAATCAGATGTTTCGTTCACTTACACTTAATGCCACAGACAAAATTACCGTTTTAAACAGAGATTTAAAGGATGTTTCTGATTTAAAAGCAGGAAGATATGATTTAGTTACAATGAATCCGCCATATAAAATTGAAAATGGCGGATTCAAAAATGAAGAGGATTTTGCAACTTTTGCAAGGCACGAGACTCTTTGTAATATGGATGATATTGCAAGGAGTGCAGCAAGGCTTTTGCGTTTTGGTGGAAAACTTTGTATTTGCCAACGACCTGAACGAGTTTTTGACGTTATGTACGCAATGCGAGAAAATGGAATTGAGCCAAAAATCTTGCGTTTTGTGTCAAAAAAAGGTGATACCCAACCTTGGCTTGTGCTTGTTGAAGGTAAGCGTGGTGCTAAAAACGGGTTAAAGGTTCAGGGGAACCTTGTTGCATATAATGATGATGGTACTCTGACAGAGGAAATGCTTCAGATTACCGAAAAATATAGAAAGTAGGATTGTCCTACAGAAAGGAATCGGACAATATGAGTGGAAAGCTTTATGTTGTAGGAACACCAATCGGAAATTTGTCCGATTTTTCAAAAAGAGCAATAGAAACACTTGCATCTGTTGACTTTATTGCAGCAGAGGATACAAGAGTTACACAAAAATTATTAAATTATTTCGATATAAAAAAACCACTTGTAAGTTATTATGAGCATAATCGTCGTGAACGTGGTGAAATGATAGTATCAAGGCTTTTGGGCGGTGAAATCTGTGCAATTGTGACCGATGCAGGAATGCCTTGTATTTCTGACCCGGGACAAGACCTTGTATATCTTTGTCACGAAAAGGGAATTTCCGTTGAGTCTGTTCCGGGACCTACTGCTTTTGCAACTGCATTGGCAATAAGCGGAATGGAAAGTGGTCGTTTCACTTTTGAAGGCTTTTTAAGCACAAATAAACCAAGTAGAAAAGAACACCTTGATGAGCTTCGTAACGAAACAAGAACAATGATTTTTTATGAAGCACCACATAAATTAAAGGCGACACTTAAGGATATGTATGAATATTTTGGTGATCGTCAGATTGCCGTTGTAAAAGAACTTACAAAAATTCACGAAACAGTTATGAGGACAAGCCTTAAATGTGCTATTGACTATTTTGAAATTGAAAATCCAAGAGGGGAATATGTTCTGATTATTGCAGGACAGGAAAAATCAAAGGAAAAACAGCCCGTTACATTGGAACAGGCTGTCGTACTTGCAAAAGAACTTGTAAATAAAGGTATCAGTGTAAATGAGGCTGCAAAAACTATTGCAGGAGAAACAGGGATAAAAAAGAGTCTTATATATAAAGAATTACTTTGATTCCTTTGTCGAATATTTATACATTCTTGCAATTTCTTTTTCGATAATTCGCGATGCTTCATTTATTACAGTTTCCATTGATTTTGGTAATTGCTCATTTCGTTTTGGCTTGTTGTCACCTTCAAAAATCAGGGAATCAATAATATGGTCAATCATATTGGTTGTGATGAAAGGTGCTAATTCTCTTTTAGCATTTTCGTGACCGGGAATAGCACCCTTAAGCAGAGCTGTAAGATATATTTTATAGATAATGAGCACATAGATAGTTCTGATTTTTGATGAGTAGTTTCTACCATATGTGCCGAGTCTTTCCATAAGATAAACAGAAGAACGGAAAACGGTACTCATTCGCATTTCCTTGTCTTGTGGAATTTCGTGTTCAACGAAAAGAGCGTCGGACATCATTCTGTTGTCAGTCAGTCCTAAAAGGTAATCGGTACTGACATCATAAAATGTAGATGCACGGCACAAAAAATCAAGCCCACATTCACGGATTCCCTTTTCATAGTGAGAAAGAAGAGCCTGAGAAATACCAAGTTCAATGGCGGCTTCCTTCTGGCTTAAATTTTTTTCTCTTCTTAAAGAAACAAGTCTTGATGAAACTGTGGTATTCATAAAACAACCTCTTTTATACAAATAGTATTAAAATTATATAACAATTTCAACAAAATGTATATTGTGCGATATTACAAATTTTTAGGAGATATAATATGAAAACTTACCAAATTCATTTAATTCGTCACGCAGTTACAAAAGGCAACCTGGAGGGACGATATATAGGTCATACAGATGAGTCTGTGTGTGAAGAAGGAATGGCGCAGCTTAAGGATATAATGGATAATTATGGTGATTATCCTGAGGTTGATGTAGTTTTTTCAAGCCCATTAAAAAGATGTATTGAAACTGCACAGGCAATATATCCCGATAAAAATCCTATTATTCTCGATGATTTAAGAGAATATGATTTTGGTGAATTTGAAGGCAAAACAGCAGAAGAATTACAAGATGACGAGGACTTTGCTGAATGGCTCAGCGGTGCAAATCCTAATAAGGCGGCACCTTTTGGTGACAGTCAGGTAAGATTTAATTACAGAATCTGTGATTGCTTTGAAAAAATCGTTGATGGTGTTATAAAGGCAGGAGCAAACAGCACAGCTATATTTACACACGGTGGTGTTATAATGTCACTTATGCAGACTTATGCGCTTCCTGAAGCACCAATGCACGAATGGTTGACACCATCCTGCTGTGGTTACACAATACGAATTGACCCGTCAATCTGGTCAAGGGGAATGAAGGTTGAGGCAATTGCAGAATGCCCTGCTCAACCTGAACAATTTGAACACGAACTTTGGGATATTTATGACCCTGAAAAGGACGAATTTGATGTAGCGTACTGGGAAGACGATAGTAATTTCCCTGATGAGCAATAAAATTGTCCCAAAATAACTATAAATATTACATTGAAATAGAATTTTTATAGTGATAAAATTATTTTGTAAAAAGATTAAGTTGGTAATAATATTCATTAAAATTTATTTTGGTGAGTTGGAGGAAAAATTATGAAAATGTCATTCCGTTGGTATGGCGAAAGTGACCCGATTTCGTTGCAGTATATTCGTCAGATTCCAAATATGAAAAGCATTGTCAGTGCTGTTTATGATGTAAAACCTGGTGAGGTTTGGCCTGAAGAGACAATTGAGAAAATGGTAAAACAGTGCGAAGAAAACGGCCTTATTTTTGATGTTGTTGAATCAATTCCTGTACACGAAAACATTAAACTCGGAAGAGATAATGTTGACGAG
>JAZSDZ010000163.1:0-13721 GCA_045531435.1 Candidatus Fimenecus sp. | reverse complement strand
CATTAAACAACAGCAGAGAAGACTAACAATCTTCTCTGCTGTTTTCATTAAGGAATAAAATTGTTCAATGATTAGCTTTCGTAAATCTTTGTTCCACCGAAAAGTATTTTTTTATTATAATCAAGAATTAAATACCATTATTAATATAGGAAGCGGTCAATTCGTCTTGTTTACCATCATAGTATTTTTGAAGAACATCAGCAAAAACCTGGTCTTTTGTGGCATAATAAAACAGAGTCATACTTGAACAAAGTTTTAGGTTGTCTGGATATCCCATCACAACATATGCATTGTCGGACTCACACATAAGCAGAGCTTGACAGATTTCTCTGAGATTCGCACCAAGATAATCATCTTCATAAAATGCTTTTGCCTCTTCTATATTTTCCATACCGTAATAAATTGCTTTATAACTGTGTCCTAAAAATTTCAGTTGAGGGAAAATATACCACATCCAATGTGAACTTTTCCTACCCGACTGAATTTCTTTTAATGCAGTATCATAATAATCCTTATGAACATCGTAAAATCGTGCAATATTATACATTTTTATATACCTCACATTCATCATTTTTGCATTCTGCTCCAACACTCAAAAGTGTATAAAATACGCCTTTCATAAAATCTAATTTTTCACGTGGAGCTAACATAAAGCCTAACAATAGACCAACAACATGATATCCCACCCTGTTATCAGCAAGAATTGGTATACGAACATACATACCACTGATTATTGCAAAATTTTCAAAAATTCCTGCAAGACATTTGACGGAAATCATCATCGCAACAACGATATCTGCAGGTTTCACAAGGTTAGAAAAACTAAGGCACTTTACAAGGATACTTACAACAAACAACATAATAATAGCACACATTACTATACCGATAATCTTGCCGAAATGTCCAATAATATTTGTCAGGACATATATATATGTTACATTTGCTATTTCTTCAAAACATTCTGCTTCACCAAAGGTTTTTGCTGTCAAAATCACTGCTTCAGGATGAAATCTCGCACCTTCAACATATAATATTCCAAGATAAGCATCCATTTGCTCAACAAGCATATATGCTAATGCAAATACTGCTGCTATAATGCAAATATAATTTACAACTATTACCGATTTTGATATGACCAACATCCATTTTGTAGCAAACACCAAAACTGTAACCAATAAGATTATAAAGAATTCGATTTTGTCAATGGAAGCAATAGCTAAGGCTGTAACCATAAAATAATAAAAAATGGTATGTGATAATGAATCGGTACATGTATTTACATAATAATATACTAAAGAAATCATTGCCAACACAACGAAAATAGTATAAGAATCATTACGGCCTGACACATACCATAAAATAGAATTACTGTTTATCATAGTGAAAACAGTAAATAGCAGTGCGAGTACACCTGAACATTCGTGGTTCAGTATTCCACCGAAAAAGTATGCAAGTAACACTCCTCCAATCAGGAATGTGAATCTTAAAAAAATGTTACCGTAAAAATGGAATACACCTTTATCAGAACAAATACTATTGTAATTAATTATACCACAAAAAACTTCCGTTGACAAAACAAATAAGACTGTTGTAGCAATAACATACCAGTTACTCTTACATATCTCTTTAAATACTTTCATTTTTCCATCTCCTTATTAAAATCTTGTTTGATATGTATCAACATACATAAATTAAATAATGGTACTATCTGCTGATAATTTTATCGGATTATAAATAAAATCGTTTGTTTTATAAATGACATAGCTTTTATATCCATCGAAATCCTGACGATAATAATCACCATCTCGATATACAGTTGTGTTAAAATCCACATCAAAAACAATATCTCTTTTTATGTTTTTTTCACCATATCTGCTACAAGCGTCAATGTATTTCAAATACACCTCCCTATCATACAAATGAAAGTTTTTATCAAAAAATTTCTCTTTAAAATAATTTTCTGTATCACTTGCATCCCAATAACGAATAGGTCGCTTGCCATTTAATGTCGCTTCATGAACAATACTTGGATGTTCAAAATATGGGTCCCAGGTATATTTAAATACTTCTTTCTCTGACCTATAAAGTTCTACTTTCGTTTTTTCTTCAATCTGTCCATTATCATTATTTCCAAATATGTATACTTCTTCATTCTGTGAAACAATAACAAAACGATTATCCTCCATCGCGAATACTCCTTTTGCTCCACTGAAACCCGGAAAACACTTCACCGGATTATTAGGCTCTTCAAAAATCACATCATTATTTTCATTGATATAAATCTTGTAGCCATTTACCGATGCACTGGTGCTAACAAATTCTTTCAAAATAATTTCTCTGCCATCAGGCTCTGTTACATGAATAATACAACCTTTCATCAATATGACCTCCTTATATATTGTATTTCTATTTTAATGTACGCCACCATTTTTTGCATTGGCTCGGCAGGAAAAATAATAACAAGATATCTTCATGATTATCCAAACCAAAAGTTTCCTGCCGAGCCTTTTACACTATGTCAGCCTTCATATTAAAATGAATGTGCAAGATGTCACAAAGGCAAACCATAAAACATCAGCCTGAATAATACCAATATATAACAAGGAGGTAAAAATTTTATGAATGACAAATTATTGTCCAATGGTCTCTCTACACCAACTCAGATGGAGGAAATGGAAAGAGCTCTTCATGAAACAGTCAGTGCAATCAAAAACAAAGACTATTATTATTTAAGAAAGAGTAAAAATCCAATCAAAATCCCGCCAGTAAAAACAATAGCTGTTATGACAAGCGGTGGTGATTCTCCAGGTATGAATGCAACTATTCGTGCGGTGGTGCTTACTGCTGCTGCAAATGGTATAAAGGTTGTAGGAGTTCGGTATGGGTTCATGGGATTAATCCAAGGTGACTTTATCGACCTTACTACTCAAAATGTCAATGATATTATCCAGTGTGGCGGTACAAAACTTCACACTGCCCATTGTCCAAATTTCACAGATGATGAGTTACTGAACCGAACTATTGAACGCTTGAAAGCTTACGGAATCAACGCACTTATTGTTATTGGTGGTGGCAATTTTCTCAACGGGGTACTTGCTTTTGCTAATCATGGTTTTCCATGTATTGCGATTCCAGCCACAATTGAGAATGACATTGCATGTACAGAATATTCAATTGGTCATGATACAGCAACGAATACAGTTATTGAAATGATTGATAGACTTCGTGATACATCAGAATCACATGACCGCTGTACAGTTGTTCAGGTTATGGGTAGACACGCAGGTCATCTTGCGCTCAATGCAGGTGTTGCTTGTGGTGCTACTTCAATTCTTATTCCTGAAGTTGAATATGATTTTCAGCGTGATGTTATCGACAGAATAAAGAAAACACAGCTTACAGGCAAAATGCACTTTATTATTGTTGTTGCTGAATGTATTGGTAGCGTTGAAAAAATGGCAGGCAAAATTGAAAGTGAAACAGGAATCGAATCCCGTGCAACAATTCTTGGTCATATCCAGCGTGGTGGTTCTCCCACAGCTAAGGACCGTGTTATCGCAAGTTATATGGGTAACGAAGCAGTTCATTTGCTTCTGCAAGGACAATGCAATCGTGTGATAGTTATGCAAGAAAACCATATTATGGATTTTGATATTGAAAAAGCACTTGAATGTGAAAACGCGTTTGATGAAAACCGTTACTGGCGTGCGATGGAAATGTCCCTTTAAGGCAAGAAAACATCGGTCATTTCAAATACTTTCCGATGTTCTGTTTTTTTCCTGCCGAGCCTATGACTTTTTCCAAAACAATTGTTATGATAAAGCTACAATAAAACAACGGAGGTAACAACCATGAAAAACAATTCAGTATTTAACTCAGAAAACTACAAAGCTTTTTACACAAGCATCACTTCAAACAAGGACCTTGCCACAAAACTCAGAAACATGATTGACGATTACAAAGTTTCTGTTGACGATAAGCAAGCACTCGTAGAAGGATGTATGAATGCCGTAGCAAAACATCAATATGTAAGAGACTCTGTTATCGATGGAAATGCAATGGAGATTTTAGAAAATGCCCTTGATAATTCCGGAAGCACTGTTTATGAAAGACTCCATCATCTTCACCAGATGAATTTTGGTCTCAACTTATTTGATGACGAAGATGCAACCAAGAGCATCGTCAAAGATGTAAATGTAAAGAATCTTTTTGAAGATTATATGAAAAACGTTGCAGAAGACCCTGTTTCTGAAACAGAACTCAAATCCGATATCATGAAAAAAATGTCTCGCATTTCTCTCTCTCCAGATTGTATTATAAAATACAGCGAACATATCAACAAGCATTCAGATATGCTCAACTCATCAATTAAACTGGGTAAAAACAGTTATGAAACAAGATGTATCGTTACTATGGATGAATACCTTCGTGGTAACTACTTCGATATATCACTTGCTGCACTTGCAGTATGTCAGAAGGCAGAAATCCAGACAGTATCCCACGCGTTAACAACGGGTTCAATCTTTAAGGAACGTGCTGATGCAATGCTTGAACCTATAGCAATTATATTACTAATTACAGCACTTGTACTCGGTACATTTGAACTTTATTTTGCTGCAATTATAGTAGCTATCGCCAGTTTTGTGTTATATGTATATCCTGAATGTATTTCCGACCACGTTCACATGTACTTCGCTAAGCGCAACTATAATGAACTTGTTGAACATGTAGCTGAAAACAACAATCTTGATTACGATGAACTCGAATTTAATTGTGATTTTGATATGTGTGAAGAAAATGTTGAATGTTTATACACTCCATTTTAATTAGAATGCTGGACCGTTGGACTTTTCGGGTACCGACGGTCCACTTTTTTCCTGCTAAACCCTAATAATCCTTCATAGGTAACTGTTATAATTGAATTACAATAAACTAAGGAGGTACAAATATGAACAATTCAGATTTTAAATTAAAGGAATACAAAGCCATTTACAGTATTATTAATTCAAATATAAGTGCAAAGGAATTACTGGAAGGCATCCTCTGTGATTATGACAAAAAAACAAAAGATGAACTTATTAAAAAATGCATGTGCTCCGTTGCTTCCTTTGAAAGTGTAATGTCTTGTAATATACACAATGACATTCTTACAGCTTTTTATGAAGAATTAGAAAGAGCCGATGTGGATGTTTCCTACGATTATATGAATAAAAACACTTTCAAATTGAAATGCTTATCTACCATATATGAATATCTGAAGGGTAACTACGAAACCATACCGGAAGCCACATACAGAATCTGCAGTAGTAGGAATTATTCAATTCTTGAAGATTCAATAGTATATGGTAAAGTCATCGAAAATGAAACTGAAATCTGCACTATTCTTTTTGATTTGCTAATCTTAATTTTAAGTATTCCAACAGGAATTTTCTACATCCCCGTCTTAACTTTTGTTGCATTAAAATATTATTATCGTAACAAGATTTTTGAAACACGTGGCTTGATTAAAAGTTACAGAGAAGCTAAAAAAGCTTTAAATCCAAAAGATGAAAGCCCATTTGATTCCGACACAGACTATGAACACGAATATTTTGACCCTACATATGTCAATATGTAAATTTTGAGTCACATTTTTATTATATTTCGAATAACCAGTCTACACCACAAATCTTGTGTTAGTTTTTAAAGCAATATGTTGAAAATTAATAAAAAAAGTATTATAATAAGTTAAATATAGGCGTATTTAAACAAAAGGGAGCCCTTATTATGATAGAAGCTAAAAAACTTACAGAAGAAAAAGAGCAGTTAAAAAAAGAAAATCTGAGTATGGTCAACAGACTGATAAACCAAGCCTTTAACGAAGACCAACGAAGAGAACTTGAACGTAAAATGAATGACCTGCTTTCCGACGAAAAGAAGAAATTACTTAGGTTGGCATGCTATGAATTTGTCAAAGAAAGAATTATGCTCCGTGTTGAAAAGCGTCTTAATAAAACAAAAGATGCTATGAAAGATGCATTTATTCCTGGTGATAAAAATACATTTAACAAAATGGTAGATATTCTTATGAAAGAAGAATTTCTGAATCTTAACAAAAAAGATGCTACAGTTCTCGCAAAAGAGTATGCTTGCAATATGATTGCGCCTACTGAAAATGCAGAACTCAATGCCAGTGAAAGTCTTAAAGAGACATTGATAAAAAAAGAATTCGTAGTGTTTCAAAAAGAACTTTGTACCAAAGATGAAAACAATAATTTTTTTACTAAATCTGCATGGTGGAAATTTTCTCATGGGGTCAATTATACTAAGGATGAAACCCTTAAATATATAGCAAAAAAGTTAGGTCTTGATGCTTTGGAGGAAAAAGCATTCCTTAATCTCAACATACCTGAATGTTTTGCAGTAAACGAGACTGTCAGCAAACACGTAAACGAGCTTATACGTAATCTTGAGCCACCTATAACAACATCCGATGAGTTTCTGGATTTCTGTGAAAAGGTTGACATAAGCTATGATACATGGCAAAAATTCAATGTAAATATATCCCAAAAAACAAAAACTTCTTCCAAAACCTTTACGCCTGAAAAAATCCGTCACTATGAAATGCTTAAAGTGATTGCAACCTTCAGGATGGAATCTGTTGAGGCAGAAAAATTCATGGCAGAAGCAAATCGCAATTTTGCAATGGTCATGGACCTTGCATTCTTAACTGCTATTACAACGGGTTATGAAATCATTCAAAGAGGTCACAACACCTACTATGAAACACTCGCACAACATGGTATAGATAATAAACACCCCTTTTATGTTGCACTCATAACCCACTATCTTTCTTCAGGATTACTCACTCTTGTAGAGGGCTATCCTTCATATCCGAAATTCACAAGTCCGTACAAATTTAAATACATACAAGAATTTGGAGATGTTTGATATTCCCCTACATAAAAACATAATTGACACATTTCAAAAGGAGATAAAAAGTATGGCAAACGAAAAAAGTACACTTAAAAAAGCAGAAATACCACACAATTATTGGTTGATGACAGAAAAACTTAAAAATAATGATTTCTATGAAATTCTTAAAGAGGTGCGTAATCCTCTTGATTGGAACCAACAATATATATTTAAATACAATGGTGTATTAGGAATAGATTTCGGACACGGTGAAACAACTGCATATTTTCTTAGCTGGAATTCGGAAAAAATCAAGAAAAAATTCTTCAAAAAAGCTGGACCAACTATTGAAGCCGATGTTAAGATTGATTTTGAATCCCGTAGAGTTCCTATAACTGAAAAAAATGAAAAAATTCACACAATGATTGCTTTTAATAAAGGTGCAACGATTATAGGTGAAGATGCAAAAGGATATCCTGATTTTTATCAGCACTTCAAAAAGCATCCCGACGAAACCAAAGACGAAAACTGGTCAGATAAAGCACCCGGAGGAAAATACTCCTATAAAGAGCTTATGTCGAAATTCTTTAAGGAAGTCTTTCGCTCCATACTTGAAAACGATAAAAATATTAAAGATATTTATGAAAAAGGTAAGCTTATGGTATGCATCGGATGTCCTGCTTCTAATGAATGGCTCAATCCAGATTCTCAGAACAAATTCAAAAATCTTGTAAGTGAAGCAATTGCAGATCCTGAAAACAAAATTCCTACACCGTACATTACAATTGTGCCAGAGTCCACAGCAGCTCTTATGGCAGGTATGTTCAACGGAAAAACCACTGATAATGAATCCGAAGGCAAAACAAATAAAATCAATATCTGTAAAGGAATCGCCGTCTTTGATATAGGCTCGTCAACGATAGATTTCACCTATATCCTACCCGGTAAGATAATCATAACTAAAAGCAAACTCTGGGGTGGCTACAATATTGACCAATTATTCCTGAACGCAGCACTTAATTCAAAAGGTCTTGAACAAAACCAGGTTTCCAACAACATAGACAAGCTTCGTATAGCAGTGCGTGAAATAAAGGAAACATATTATGACCACGGAGATAAAGAAATTTATAACGATGAAATCATTATAGAAGTTAAAGAAAACAAAAAGCTTGAAAAAATAGAAATAAATAAGGCTTTTATTGAAAATGAAGTCTGGGGAATAAACAAAGGTGTTGACCACGAAGGTCAGAAATTGCTTAAAAAATTTAGTGACTTTATATTAGAATGCTTTCACGCCGTAGAATACAAAGAATGTGGCTCTGTTTTCATTTCAGGTGGCACAGGTAAGGTTACTGAAGTTTCCGATATCATCAAGGAAGTCTTTGGAATCGAACCTCTTCCTCATCCAGACCGTTCCTACTGTGTTGCTGAAGGTCTTTGCCTGATGAAGAAAATTGAGATTTTAGTACAATCATTTTTACAAGAATACCACGAGAGAGCATATGGACAAGCAACAGCCTGTTATGACAAAATTTTAAGATATGCTGTTGATAACATGGTCCCTCTTATTATAGAAAAACTATTTCCAGCCATTGAAGATGCAATCAATTCTGGAAAACCTATAACAGACAATGATTTCAAAACCTTAATTAAGGAAAAAATTGAAAACGACTCCAGTGACTGTATGAAGGTCTTTTCTGATGCAATTGGTAAAATCCTCAATGAATACAGAAATAACTTTTATGCTTATGCCAATCAAATTTCAGCTACTATTTATGATAACGACTTTAAATTTGAAATGAATTTGTCAGATAATGTTGTAATACAATCAAATGGTGCTGAAAATCCATATAATATTGCTATATCACAGATGCTTGCTGACCTTCTTTATTCTAAAAGATTTATCGAATTAATCTCTTTGATTTATAGTTTGATGCCTTTCGCTAAAACTACTGACCCAAAAGCTGCAAAGAAAATTATTCAGGACGGGCTTCTTAAATTCCGTGAAGAATATAAATGGGATGAGATTCAATCAAAAAAATTATACAGTTTTTTGTCGAAGGCAGGAAAAAAAGAATTCGAAAAAGAGGCAAATAAAAACTTATACACAAGTTTTAAGAATGAATATGTTCTTAGAGAAGAAATTACAGACTATCTTATGCTGAATGCCGAGGCTATTTTAGGAAAAGTAATGTTTTATGTTTACGACAATAAACCGGAAATACTCGACGAAAACAGGTGATAATACATATGCAACAATTAGTAATGAACAACAGGATAATCAGAGGAGTTATTGACTATATAGAAAATTTCTCTGCAGATAATATCCTTCGTAATAAAAATATTGCCGCAGGTTTTTTTCT
Organism: Candidatus Fimenecus sp.; assembly: GCA_045531435.1. GTDB lineage: Bacteria > Bacillota > Clostridia > Oscillospirales > Acutalibacteraceae > Fimenecus. The sequence goes on along the minus strand of JAZSDZ010000163.1, from coordinate 4,464 downwards.
CAACAAAATGCGACATATATCACCACTGACAGAGTATCACACAGAGATATTTTTCCAGCTTATGTACATGACACCTGCAGAGCTCCGTTTGTTCAAAAAACCATCAGATTATATGACATTGGCAACATTTGCCCAACATTCCATTACAGGTAACTCATTAATTGAATTAAAAAAGCTTATGGAAGAAGAAAAACTTAATGTGTTAGTTGAAAGTACATGGAATATTGCACAAGGAACAAATCTCGAAAACATTGAGAAAATCAGGCTTTTCTGTCTGCTGACCTCTGCCTATGGCCTTGCTCAACATTCACCCGATGATAAAGGCTTTGAAATAACTTCAGAACAGGCTGAAAGAGCATACTTGGAAAGCCCTGAACCCGAATCAGAAGTTGTAAAAGAAATTGCATTTTCTTCAGATTGTATTAATATTGAAAAACCTGCAAGAAACGAACCGTACGAAATATATCTCAAAGGCAGAGAAGCATCGGAGCTGTTAAAAAACGGTTCAATTATAACTCACAAAAAATTGACCGCGATTCCTCACCAATATGGTGTACAAGGTGTAAATGTTACACTGCACATTTACAATGAAGACAGCAGTACCCCTATTGTCAGAATATTAAAACCACACGAATATGTATATATAAACACGGTCAATGAAATCCCTGTACTGGTACAACATATCATTCCCACTGATAAACAAGATGGTACCATTCTCTGCTATGCTGAGGAGTACCCGAAAAGCTATATAACAGTCAAACTGAACAAAAATAACAAAGGAATAATTGATGACTCAAATGACCGTAACCATATGAGCAATGGTCTTGGTGGATACTCTGCCGTAGAAATCATATTTGACAAAAAACGTTCTCAGTACATATTCCTTGATAACAAAGGAAACATTTACGATAAAGGCAAAACTCCAAATGAAGAAAAATGCTATGCAACAATTGAAGATTATCTGAAGGAGACCACAAAATGAGAAAAAACGAAACTGTTCTTGAAAAAATCTGTCGCCTTACAAGAGATGCTTATGACTCGAAAACACCTATTATTTTCCTTAATACAGACGAGATTGAACTTGCAAATCGTGTAGCAAGTTGCTGTAACCTTGTTGATTTAAAACTCAAATCCTTCCCTTGCCAGGGAAGAGCTGATTTCTACTATGGCAAATACATAAAATCAGATGAGACAAATCTAGCTTTATGTGAAAATTTTTCAACACAATTCAATTCTCTCAAAGAATTCATTGAAAAATATGCTAACACCTCACCATATGATAACAGAATTGAATCCAAGTTATTTCTGCTTCATCTCGTTTGTGAACCAGGTACTACAAAAGCTAATGCTAATGTTATTCATTGCCTTAGAACTTATATTAATGCATATGTCAGTTGCGTAGACGATAATTCACCACTAAGGACGAGCTGTGTAATTCTTTATGGTAATTCTGCACTTCTCGAAGAAGACCTGATTAGTTATGCAGAAATTATTACCCCCGACTATCCAAGCACAGAAGAAATCAAGAATCTTATAGTTACAATTAATGAGAAATACGGTGACAAGAAGTATGCTCCAAAAGAAAAAGATATACAAGAAATTGCTTACTTAATGAGAGGCTTTACATTCATTCAGGCGGAATTCTGCATCAAAAAAATGATAAGACTCAAACAGGAAAACGGTGCTCCTCTAATGTGTAACATTAAAGAGTGTAAAAAACTGGTTTTAGAAACAAAAAAGCAGAATCTTAAACATTTCGGTAACCTTTTAGAGCTTTATTCCGAAGATATAAATAACATTGACTCAAACAAGAAAAATACGGGCAATAGCATTGCTGGTATGCAGACTTTTCTTGATAAAGCCGATGAAATCAAAAAAACATTCGGAGAAAATTCTGACGAATTCAGGCTCTATCACGGCACTTTCCCGGCAAAAGGATGCATATTAGTTGGACCACCTGGGGTAGGTAAATCAGAGGCAGCCAAGGTACTTCACCGCCACCTTAATCTTCCTATGGTCAAACTTAACTTTGGTCGTCTTATGGGAGGACTGGTTGGTCAATCAGAGAAGAACCTTCAGAATGCTCTTAAAATGTTTGAAGCCATGTCTCCTTGTATCGCCTTCATCGACGAAATTGATAAAAATCTAAGTGGTGCCAAATCCTCATCTAATGAAGGCGGAGGAACCTTCCAAAGAATGTTTGGCGATTTATTGGAATGGTTGAATAATAAGACTTGTCCATGCTATGTCATCGCATCAGCAAATGGTATCAGCCATCTTCCCGATGAACTTTTCAGAAATGGTCGTTTCGACATCCGCTATGGAGTATTTATGCCTACATCGACAGAAGTAAGACAAATATTTGCTGAACAGATGAAACGTGCAGAAAGGAACAGAAAAGAGGAAGCAGCAGAAAAAGGAATGGAAATATCTTCTCAGATTTTTGCTGATGATTGTTTTGCAGATAAGGAAAGAACTACTGTTCATGCAGATATTATGCATCTCTTTATATATGAATCGCTTGAAGAAGAGGTAAAACCGAAAAATCTTAATGAAATCAAATTCGTTTCCGGCGCAGATGTCGTTGAAATTGTAAAAAAGGCACTGAACACCTTTGATAATAAAGACCTTGAAGATGGTAAACTGATTGATTCAAAGGCTTGGCGTGGTGCTTTGAAAAAAGCAATCGAAGACCCAACACTTCAGACACAGGGAAGTTCAGAAGCCAACCTGGAAAAAATTGCCGCCTGTTACATCAGACTTTTAAGAAAAAAACTTGTACCAGTAAATGATGTGTCACTTTTCCCTGCTGACGGATATATTGTCAACAGAGATGAACAAGGTAAGCTCGAAAAAGCTGAATACATTGACAGAAGCAACGACATAGCCGACGAATATGATAAAAAGCTTTTCGAAGCAATAAAAGATAAAATTAACGCAATGGCTTTTACAATTGAAGAAATTGAATATCATGAAGAATGTAAATAATTGTGTCAAAGAGTCTCACTATAAAGAATTGCAATAGATAGTAAAAGGAGTGAAATATTATGCTACAACTCACGCAAGAACAGCGTGATGAACTTCTCAGAAAAAGAAGTTATGCACTAAGCTTATTTGACGAAAACACAACCACTGAAGATGTTCTTAAAAAAATTTACATCGAAAGTATGGAAAACAAATCCAATCAACAAGCTGAACTGATGGCTCAGGATATCATTAAGAATGTAGATAAAATTTTCAGTATCCACGATTTGCTCACCGATGACGCTGGAAACATTAATGAAAAACTTAACCTTTTATTCAGTGGATTATCCCCCGAAGAAAAGGCTCATGCCTTTCACTCTGTAATCCATACTTTGAAAAATGTACAATCTGCCATCGAAAGTGGCAATACTGATACGACAGAACTAAAAGAGGAACTGGCACAAATCAAAGAAAACGGAACTGATGAATCTTCACTCAACAAAATGCTCGATGATACCATTTTTTCCATAAAGAATGAGGATACAAAAGATTTTCTTCTAAGCAAATGTAGAAATCAAAGTGATAATGAAGTCCTTGGCAGGGTCCTCACCAATACACAGAATGACAAAAAGACAATTATTGCGGTAGATTCTATGATTCTTTACACAATGTCTGTAAACGGTAGGATTGAAAATGTTCCCCGTAATACATCTCTTTTTGAAATAACTGCAGGTGTCTGCCTTAATAATGCTCTTAAAGGAAATTCATATGCAACAGATAACGGTAGCATCTCAAGCATTCAATCAGACGATGATTATTTCTTCTGGATGTTAAGCATTATAATTGTCGTATGTGTATCAGCATTTGTCGGAACTGTTTTTTCACTTGCTGAGGTTGCACTGACAATTTCCACTATGTTAATCGGTATTTTATGTGTAGCAGTCTATTCTACTTCACTTATATCCTTAGCATATACGCATTTTTACGATTGCGTTTCCACCAATATTTTTGAAATTCCCGTAGTCAAGTTTCCTGAATTCATGCACAAAACGTGGGATAAATTAAAATCATACATTAATAATCCACTTAAACAAACTACAACAGAAAAACTTGACATCGACACCATTTATGTGGAAGACAATAATGATTTGCAGTATAACAGTTATGAGGAAGAGCTTTATCGCAGCCTTTGGGATGATACATTTCCGATTTGATATAATTAGCAACTGGATTATATAAACATAGCGGGATTCGAAACGAATCCCGCTATGTTATTGTATTTGAAAACCACTGACCGTACTAATGATGAAAAACCAGAGGAGATTTTTTAGGTCTCCTCTGGTTTAATTTGTTTAAGGTTTAGTTTTCGTGAATCTTTGTTCCACCGAAAAGTGAACGGAAGAAGCTACCTAATTTATCGAAGAAACCTGCTTTTGACTTCATTTCGATTGTGTCTGTTGCAAGGATTTCACCGTCTGCACTATAAAGTGTTGCTGTGAA
>JAZSDZ010000172.1:0-6275 GCA_045531435.1 Candidatus Fimenecus sp. | reverse complement strand
CTCGCCAAAGGAGTGTCCTATTGCAGGAATGACAGATATACTTGTTTTACTTCCACATCTTGAACACTCTTTACACATTCGTCCGTCTTTTGTACAGGTTGCTTCATAATCAACCTTTAATTCACTATAGTTGTGCCCAAGACTTGAAATTTCTTCGGTTACTTCTTCATTACAAACTGAACATACACCTGTTCTGCTTCCTGTAAATGTACAACCCGGTTCTTTTGTAACTTCCCAATTTTCACTGGTGTGGCCTGTCGCATCTGTATAATCTGAATCATATGTATCGTCACATACAGTGCATGTATATGTTGTATAGCCTTGTTCTGTACAAGTAGGTTCTGTTACAACTGTTTCGTAATCATGACCTAAAGCAGGAACAAAATCAGCTTTATAAGTTACACCACAACGGCCACATATCTGTTGACTATAACCTTGCTCAGTACAAGTCGGGTCAATTGTTTCTACAGTATTTCCATAATCATGACCAAGAGATGGGGCAAGATATTCTTTATAAGTCTTACCACATCCGCTGATACATGTGTATGTTATGTATCCTTGTGTAGTGCAGGTTGGTTCTGTTGTTGAAGTTGGTACATAGTTGTGCTCTATTACATCAACATAATTCTCGTCGTAAGACAACTCACAAACAGAACATGTATATGTTGTATAGCCTTTTGTTGTACAAGTTGGTGCAGTAACAACTGCTACAAATTCATGGTCAACAAAATCCATAAAATTATCAACATAAGTACTCTTACAAATTGTACATACACTTGTTGTATAGCCCTTGTTCATACAAGTAGGTGCTGTTACCTCTGATACTTCATAATTATGCTCACATTCAACATAGTTGTAATGAATTGTTGCATTTAAAAGTGGGTCGTTATCTTTAGCAACTGTTATACTGTTCCATTGTTCTTCTGTACCTGAATAATAAACATCAGTAATGGCATTACTTGTTCTGAATGCCCTACCGAGAATTTCCGTTACACTACCAGCGATATATACTTCTTCAAGGCTTGGGAAATAACGGAAAACACTTGTACCGATAGTGGTTATGCCTTCAGATACAACAACTTTTTTGATATCATATTTGTACATTTCCCATGGACGAATCATACCTTCGTATTTTTCCATAGGAGTAAACCATTCTGTCGTATTTAAATCATTTGACATTACACCTGTACCTGAAACTGTTAAAGTACCTGTAGAAGCATCAAATACCCATGTAATATTATCACCATATGTGCCACAATCAGAATAAACCTTGTAATCACTTGTATAAAGCTTTGCACTTGTCAAATCGTCATTGTATGACTCAATCTTAATATTGTTCCATTCTTCTTGTGTACCATTATAATAAACATATGTTATATTGTCACAAGAATCAAAAGCACCATATTCAATGAGTTCTACGTCCTCTCCTATAGTTACAGTTTCAATTGTACTACTCTCAGCAAGTGCGTATTCACCGATACGTGTAATACCTTCACCTATAACGATATGCTTGGTATATCTGTAAAAGAAACCATCCCATGGACGTTCTTCAACACCACTATGGTTGCTATATTCAAAAGATGGTATAACGCCTTCACCTGAAAATGTTAAAGTACCTGTTGCATTATCAAATGTCCATGTAACACCACCGAAAGTGCCTGATGGATATACTGTTTCATCTTTACAATGAACAGTATAGTCCGCAAGTTCTTCTGCTGCTTCAGTATTGTTTGACATCAAATCTTTCCATTGAGCCGCTGTTCCACCATAATTTATGGTTTGTGTACAATCGTTGAAGGCATATTCATCAATTGTTGTTACACTTTCCGGAATTGTAATACTCTTAAGGTTTTTACAATAATAAAATGCATCAAAATCAATTGTTTTTACACCATCAGGAATAACATAACTTGATTCTGTTTTTCCACAAGGATATTGCATAATTACTGTTTTATCCTTATTGAATAATACACCGTATTCATCGTTTGAATAATATGGATTATCTTCATCTACTGTAATTGATTTAAGGCTTGAACATGATGAAAATACCGATCTACCAATTTTAGTTATACCCTCAGGAATATACACCTCAGTAAGACTGAAGCAATATTCAAATGCATTAACACCAATTGTTGCAGGACCCTTAGGCAGTGTAACACTTGCTAAATTATCGCAATTCCAAAACGCATAAGAATCTATTGTTTTTACGCTATCAGGAATTGTGACACTTGTAAGAGAATCACATGCACCAAATGAATGATTACCAATCCTTGTTACACCATCAGGAATATCAATCTCTGTAATACTACTGAAGTAATAAAAAGCCCAATCTCCAATACTTGTTATTCTATCATCAAGCACAAGCTTACGAACGGAATCGTCGTATGAATACCACGGACGACTCGAAGCTGAAGCGTAATCTTTCATACTTCCTGAACCTGAAATAGTTAAGGTGTATGTTGTAGAGTTGTAACTCCATGTTAAATTGTCACCACAAGTGCCTGATGTTTCTGATGCAGCACTTGCTGTAATAGGAATGATGGATAACACCATCATAAGTGCTAAGATAACTGATAAAAACTTCTGTGTTCTTCGCATAATCTCATCTCCTATTTTTTTAGTTTATGTCAATAATGTGCTACACCACATTCACAATAGTGGTTTGTTTTGAAAATTCTACTGAAGAACATCTTGATGTTCCAGAAGATACCTGAAATACCGCCTTTATGACAATTACATTCACACTCAACTGTCGGGTCAAGAAGTTCGTCACACACATCGCAATATCCGTCATCATCTTTGTCTGCATGACCTATTGCTTCATAAGTTACTGTTTCTCTGCTGATTTCTTCGTCACATACTGAACAGTAAACCACAACATCTTTACTACCCTTTTCTGTACAAGTAGGAGCAACATAGTTTTCTTCTACTCCAGTTGCAGAAGTGTGACTAAGTTTATCAACGTAATTATCAGTATAGCTGTAATCACATTTTGTACAAATATAAGTCGTATAGCCTTTGTTTTTACAAGACGGTGGAGTTACAACAGAAGTAAATTCATGCTCACAATAGCCATAATGAATTGTAGCATTGTTAAGCCATTTATTGTTTTTGCCAATTGTGACAGCATTCCATTGTTCTTCTGTTCCTTTAAAATAAACATCAGTGAGAATTGGGCAGCCATTAAATGCATAATCACCAATCTCTGTCAAATCAGCACCAACAAGCACAGTCTGAAGATTTTCGCAACCATCGAATGCACCGTCACCAATTTTTGTTACACTATCAGGTATTTTTATGGTTTCTATCTTTGTAAAGCCTGCAAATGCATAATTGCCAACATTTGTTATACCTTCATTAATGACTACTGTTTCAATTCTATCAGCAAATGGTTCCCAAGGACGAGCATCTGTATCGTAATCATATATAGCTCCTGAACCTGTGATTGTTAATTCACCTGTATCTGCATCATAAACCCATACGGCATTGTCACCACATACACCTGTAACAGGGTTTTGTTCTCTGTAATGTCTTGTTGCATAGATAAATGGGTCGTTCTTTTTGCCAACAGTAGCCTGGAAATACCATTCATATTCAGAAAGTGCGAAATAAATATCAGCAATATTTTCGCAACCTACAAATGCCTGGTCTTCAATGACCTCTACACCGGAGCCGACTTTAATGCTTGTAAGATTGAGGCAGTTTGCAAAAGAAAGGCTTTCAATTGTTACTACACTATCAGGAATATCATAGTTATTTCTTGTGTTGCCAACAGGATACATAATAAGAATTATCTTGTCTTTATTAAAAAGAACTCCGAACTCGTCACTTGAATAATGCTGATTATCTGTATCAACAGTAATGGATTCAAGTTTTGAGCAACCACCAAATGCATATATTCCAATTGTGGTCAATCCAGAACCGATTGCAATGGTTTTAAGGTTGTTACAACCAGTAAATGCATAATTGCCAATAGTAGTTAATGTATCAGGTAAAGTAATACTTGTAAGGCTTGTGCAATCGCCAAATGCCCACTGTTCAATTGTTGTTAAATTGCTGCCAAGTTTTACACTTTCAAGGCTTACGCAATCTTCAAAAGCATATTCTCCGATTTTTGTAACACTATTTCCCAAATCTATTTCCTTAAGATTTGGACAACGATAAAATGCCATACGACCAACTGAAGTTATGTCGCCTTTAATTGTTACACTTTCAAGACTATCACAGTCATAGAATAATGAACCTGAAATTTCAGTGATACCTTCACCGATTACAACATCTCTAAGATTATAACAACTACTGAATGCAGCTCCAATTGTTGTTACAGTATCAGGAATTGTAAAACTTATAAGGCTCTGGCAATAAGAAAAAGCTCTGGACTTAATTGTAGTGACACTCGCAGGGATTGTAACACTTGCAAGTTTTTCACAACCATTAAATGCACAAACGCCAATAGTCGTAATTCCATTTACTACAACAACTTTTTCAATTTCATCTGCATAGACTTCCCAAGGGCGGTTATTTACATCATAATCATACATAGCACCTGTACCTGAAATTATCAATGTATGTGTTGTAAAGTTATATGTCCATGTAGCATTGTCACCACATTCACCCGAAATCTCGTCAGCCTCTTTGTAAAATCTTCTGGCAGATGTAAGACAATGATTATTTAAACTACCAATCTTTATCTGAGCCCACTCTGATTCAAAACCTGTGTAATAAACATATTTAAGACCTGTGCAGTTATAAAATGCCTGGCTTTCAATTTCTGTTACACTTACAGGAATTGTTATAGTATGAAGCTTTGTACAACTATTGAATGTATCACTTTCAATTAAAGTTACACCTTCAGGAATAATAATCTGTTCAAGGCTTTCACAATGAGAAAATGCACAGCCACCAATTGTATCTACACTGTCAGGAATATTAACACTTTTTAGACTCACACAACCCTGGAATGCACTGCCTTTGATTTCAATTATTCCATCAGGAAGTGTTACACTTTCAAGACTTGAGCATTTATTAAACAAACTACCAGTAATGGTTTTAACATTAGAACCAATCACTGCAGTTTTTAATGCTGAACAACCATAAAACGCTGTGTGACCAATTGATGTAACGCTATCAGGAATTGTTATGCTGGTAATATTTTCGCAACAATAAAATGCACACACACCAATTGATGTTAAACCTTCAGGAAATGATATGTCGGTAAGCTTTGTACAACGATAAAATGCACCATTACCAATCACCTTAACACTGTCAGGAATTGTAACACTGACAATATTAGGATATTCATAAAAAGCATATTCACCAATTGATGTTACACCATCTTCAATAACCACATTTTTTATCTGACTTGAAAAGTCCTGACCGGGACGACTTGCCTCATTAAAACTAATCATATCACCCGTACCGGAAATGGTCAGGGTTTCAGCAGCTTCGTCAAATGTCCATGTAACATTTACACCACAAACACCTGATGTTGGTGAAGTTGCATTTGCTGTCATAGGAACGATGGATAACACCATCATAAGCGCCAAGAAAACTGATAATACTTTTTGTGTTCTTCGCATAAAATTCTCTCCCTATTTATTTATAGTTTGATTCTATCATAATATATAATATAATTCAATAAATAAAGCATTTTTTGTGTTAATTGATGATAATATGCTGTTTATCTCATAATAATTCCTCCAAATGTTTATATAATATTTGTATTATCTAATACTATGATACACATTTTAGATGTATAAGTCAATACACTTTTTAGATGTACGATAAAATTACTATGGTGATAAAATATGTATTATAAAAGAATTCGCGAATTAAGGGAAGATAACGATATTTTACAGAAAAATGTTGCAAAATTGCTTAACACAACCCAACAACATTATAGCCGAATTGAAAATGGTTCAACGGAAATAACTGCTGATAGAGTGGTAACCCTTGCAAAATTCTATAATGTTACTTCAGACTATATTCTTGGTCTGAGTGATGAGAAGAAACGGTAAATTATGCCGTTCTTTTTTATAAAGTTTTATGAATTAATCAGTAAATGAAAAATAACCAATTCGAATAATAAAATATTCAGAACAAGAAACAGCAGAAGAGATTTTTTTGTCTCCTCTGCTGTTTTCATTAGGTTGTTAAATTGTGCAATGATTAGTTTTCGTGAATCTTTGTTCCACCGAAAAGTGAACGGAAGAAGCTACCTAATTTATCGAAGAAACCTGCTTTTGACTTCATTTCGATTGTGTCTGTTGCAAGGA
>JAZSDZ010000164.1:0-4684 GCA_045531435.1 Candidatus Fimenecus sp. | reverse complement strand
TATCTGTTTTTTTAAGAACTAAACTATAATAATCTGTCGATTTGACTTCAAAATCAAAAATTCTGTTGATATTGTCATTGTTATACTTAGCAATATCAGAATATCTTACAACAAATGGTAATTTACATTTTTTAGCCAATTCCCCTAATTTATCAGAGCAGTTCTTATTAAATCCTAAAAGTCTGCAATACGGAACATCTATTGACACATCATCATTTGTTATATCAAATTGTCTGCATAATACAGCACGTCTTATTCGAGAATGTGTATATCGCTTAGTTTTAGCACTATCATATATTTCTTCAAGACAAATACTACTCTTAATTGCATCTGCTATCCTGTTTTCTAAACCCTCTGCCATATTGCTGATATTCTGACTATTGCACAATAATTTTGAACGAAGAATGGCTAATGATGCTACATTATGTTTCTCTTTTGAAAGAAATTTACCCTCTTTTATCAATTCATTATAAGCCTCTATCAGGTTATCAGGAATATAATAATTAATATTTTGATTATCATAAATTAAGGAACGGATATGGGTTGCAGAGGCAAAATTATCAACTGCAAAATCATCGTTATAATCTGCACCAATGCGATTTACACAAACAGGTTCAGCATTTGAATTAAGTTTTATTAATGCTTTAAGATATTCAACAGCAAGAATATTATTTGGTAATGAAACATCAAATTCACAACTAAATGCTTTTAAAACAGACTGACGCGCAGACGGATAACTTTCACCTGTTTCAAGTTGCTTTTTTAATGCATTATCAAAGTTTTCATTTAAGAGAACCTCAACAATTCTTTTAAGTTGCTCAATATCTGTGTTTTCTGTACCAAAGGCAATTTTATCGCATCCAAAAAAATCCAAAATTTTAACAGCATTATATGCAAAAACTTCTGCAGAAGCAGTAGCATAGACAAACGGTAATTCCAAAACAATATCTGCACCATTGAGAAGTGCTGCTTTTACTCTCGACTCCTTGGGGAATAAGGCAGGTTCGCCTCTTTGAACAAAGTTACCACTCATTACGCACACAATAATGTCACCCTGCTTTTTTACAGAGTCAATAAGATATTTATGGCCATTATGAAAAGGATTGAATTCACATACAATTCCAATTACAGACATATATTTTCTCCTTTTTTTGAAAATATTGGCAAAAGAAATCTTGAAATTATATAAATATAAGTATATAATAATAAAATAGTTGGTCAAAAACGCTTTTGTGTGTTTCGACAAGCTGAAATAATTATAATACAGGTTTAAAATTACTTCAAGAAAAAATTTATAAATGGAGATGTTTATGATGTCAAAAATGAAAGTCCTTGTTATTAACGCAGGTAGTTCATCACTTAAATATCAGCTTATTGATATGACTGATGAAAGTGTAATTGCAAAAGGTATCTGCGAAAGAGTTGCTACAGCAGATTCTTGTATCAGCTTTACTGCACCTGATGGTCAGAAAATCAAGAATAAGGTTCCAATGAACAATCACACTGAAGCATTTGAAGCAGTTAAAAAAGTTCTTACTGAAGGCGAATATAAAGTAATCGATGATATCAGTGAAATTACTGCTGTTGGTCATCGTGTTGTTCAAGGTGGTTCTCTTTTCAATAAGAGTGTTCTTATCAACGATGATGTTGTTAAGGGAATTGAAAGTCTTAATGACCTTGCTCCACTTCATAACCCGGCTAACATTATGGGTATCAATGCAAGTATTGACCTTTTCGGTAAGGATGTTCCTCAGGTTGCTGTCTTCGATAACGCTTTCCACAGCACAATGCCTGCAGAAGCTTATACATTCGCTATTCCGGATGAACTTACAGAAAAATACTCAATTCGTCGTTACGGTTTCCACGGTACATCTCATAAATTTGTAAGCGCAAGATGTGCTGAGGTTATGGGTAAGAATATTGAAGACCTTAAGATTGTTACATGTCACCTTGGTAATGGCTCATCAATCACTGCTGTTAATGGTGGTAAGGTAATTGATACAACAATGGGTCTTACTCCACTTGATGGTCTTGCAATGGGTACTCGTTGTGGTGCTATTGACCCATCAGTTGTTCTTTTCATTATGGAAAAGGAAAATCTTGATATTAAGAAGATGGATGAACTTCTCAATAAGAAATCAGGTCTTCTCGGTGTTTCAGGTCTTTCATCTGACGATAGAGACCTTAAGGCTGCAGCTGCTGAAGGAAATGAAAAATGCGCTAATGCACGTAACATTCTTGCTTATCAGATTAAGAAGTATATCGGTGCTTTTGCTGCTGCAATGAATGGCGTTGATGCTATTGTATTCACAGGTGGTATTGGTGAAAACGCTGATGATATCCGTGATAAGGTTTGTAACGAGCTTTCATTCCTTGGTGTTGAAATCGACAATGAAATCGGTAAAACTCTTGTTAAGGGTAAAGAAGGCGAACTTTCAACTGAAAATTCAAAGGTTAAAGTTTATGTTCTTCCTACAAATGAAGAACTTGCAATTGCAAGAGATACAAGAGATATTGTAAATGCTCTTTAATTCTAAATTGAATTGAATATAAAATTAAGGTAGTAACTGTGATGTTACTACCTTTTTTATATCTAATATCTTGTATCAAGTGAGTTTTGTATTGCCTTAAAAAGTGATAAATCATCTTCATATGGAACATCACAAGTATAATGCCAGACCATTACACCACCAAGACCATAATCGTAAGCAAATGCAGTTTTATCCTTAATCAACTGAACACCATTAAAGCTTGTTACAAGACCATCACCAAATGTACCACCATTAAGATATGACTTATTAACATAGTTTTGGAAAGGACTTGTTAAGTCAGGTGCGATGTTTGCATAAGATGGCCAAGCCTCCTCACCACCGTGAGTTCTGCCATAGAATGGTAAGCCTAAATCACATTTTGACAAATCATATCCTTTTTCTTCAAAATCTTCAATTGCCAAAGCACCACCAACAGATGAAAACTCTGCATGACGATTTGTATCATTCATATCGTCATAGGACATAATCGCAACTCGGTCAAGTGCCCTGATAGCCTTATTTGTAAGATTTGCACCCCAATGAGCAAGAGCTGCACCAAGAATATAGTCATCCATATATGAATCAAGTTTCACCAAAAATTTTGAATAATCCTTTATACATTCTTTGCTATACGGATACTCATAATCAAAATACAAGCCATCAAAATTATATGTTTTTAAAAGATCGAGAAGATTATCAATAAGAATATCATCGTATTCAACAAACGCCTGACTGTGCAGTATTTCCTTGTTAATGTAATCCCCGTCAGGACCTAAAATATTACAGTGAATCTTAATGTCAGGATTTGCAATTTTTAAGTCAGCAATAATATCTCTGAAAACCTTATCACCACTTACGGTAACACCATTAAACTGAAAATCCTGAAGATATACATTACCGTATTCATCAAAACGCGCAACATCAAAAAGTATAATATCTGTTACAATATTAATTTTTGATAATTCAAATTCATTACCATAAAACCATTGACAGACTAAATAAGATGTAACGCGAAAATCCTCATTTTTATTGTTATTAACATTCAAAACATCAATGTCTTTGAGCTTGAAAGTATTGTCTTTTGATGCATTGATAGTTATTCTTATAGCATCTGTTACTGTTTCGTCTAAGACACAATAACGATATTTGCCTACTCTCTCTTGCTTATATACTTCTTCAAAATTACCATCAGTTTTTTTTATGGATATTGAAAAATCGGTAATATTGTTATCCTTTTCCTTTAAAACGATTGTATCAAACTCAACAATATCAGAAAAAGTAATATCAATACAATTGTTATCCATATCACCTTTTAAGGAACTGATTTTTTCTACTTCAGACATAATACTATATTCATTTTCAGTTTTCTTATTGTTAAGTCCTGAATAAAAAACAGAAGTAATAAGAGTAACAAGTGACAATATTATTGATAAAATTGATTTAAACATAATATACCCTCAAATTAATATAAATTAACAACTGCTTCGTCAGCCTTTGCTCTTTCTTCAGGCTTTTTACTTACTGAGAAAGCAATATTTTTAGCGTGGTCACCCACACGTTCAAAGTCAATAAGAGTATTAACGAACATCATACCTGCACGTGTTTCACAATGTTCTTCATTAAGACGACGAAGATGAGCATTCTGGTACTTCTCTTTAAGATTATCGGACACAGTTTCAAGTGTTTCAATATTCTTTGCTTCGTCAAATGTAAGCTCCTGTTTTTCAAATGAATTGATTGATGCATCAAGAAGTTCAATAACACATTTACGCATTGTATCAAGTTCTGCAACAGCTTCGTCAGAAATTGCAAGTTTTTCATTGTTACGAACAACCATTGCTTCACTAAGGTTTACAGCGTGGTCACCAATACGCTCAATGTCGTTAATAACATGGAAAAGTCGACCGATATACTTTGCATCAGCATAGTCCAAATCAAGTGCATTAATTTTAACAAGATGTCGTGTAATGCCGTGATTAAGGAAGTTAATTACTTCTTCAACAGATTCAATTTTTTCCACTTTTGATGTGTCATTGTTAATCAAAGCAACTGCGGCTCTGTCAAAGTTATCTTTCGCAAGATGTGCCATTCTGACAACCTCTTTACCAATCTGTTCAACTGCAATTGGCGGTGTTGTAAGAAGATGTTCATCA
>JAZSDZ010000082.1:0-3607 GCA_045531435.1 Candidatus Fimenecus sp. | reverse complement strand
ACTTTTTTGTTTTCAAACCTGTTCCCTATTCTTTGACTTATGCAGTAAAGTTTTTTACATCAGCAAAAGGAAAGAAAGGCTAATTTAAGGCTGACACATCTTCTACGATTAGTTTCCCCACTCTTACCACAACTCTCGTTATACGGCTTTCTGTGGGAAGTAAAAAGCTATTTTATTCTAGTTGTCATTTTATACATAGTATTAAAACAAAAAACAATTAGCCGACCTTTCTCGGTTGACTAATTGTTTTTATATTTTTAAAGAAACGGAAGTGATAATTTAATTTCCTGTTTTTATGTGTTCTAACATCTTTAATTATTTCTGCTTTTAAAACTCAATGACAACAATAATCTTTAAGCAGTTTCGTTTTCCTTATGGCGTTCTTCACGCATTTTTTCAAGGTCACGATACATTTGCTCTTTCTTTTCGCCTTCTATATCATAGAAGAATTTAAGGATAAGAGACTTAAGAACATTGGCCAAAGCATAACCGAAGACAAGGAATGCAAGAAGCCACAAGCATGTTTTAAGATATGTAGGTTGAGCCTGCATTGTAGCAACAAGGTCACCTTCTGCAGAGGACTGATAACCTGCCCATGCAATCATAAACGGAATAGCAATTTCCTTCAAGTAATTAAGAGCAGTTTGAACCCAGCCCGGTACAATACCCTGAATAGCCTCCATTCTCTCTCCTGTTTCCCATTCAAGATAATCATAGAACTCAACATTAA
Organism: Candidatus Fimenecus sp.; assembly: GCA_045531435.1. Lineage (GTDB taxonomy): Bacteria > Bacillota > Clostridia > Oscillospirales > Acutalibacteraceae > Fimenecus. The sequence continues at coordinate 2,877 of JAZSDZ010000082.1, read as the reverse complement.
GGTGTGAGGTTGAAAGCTCCTGTATACCAATACCTATGCCGAAAATGAAATAGAAAACATAGAAGAAAATACTGTTCCAGCCACTAAAGAACATAATGTCAAACTGTGCTTCAATAAAACAGATACCAAAAAGAATACCTGCCGAGATAATAGAATACGGTCCGCAGATTTTAAGAAGCTTGGTTGGCTCGTATTTCTTTGAAAGCTTTGTTGTAATAAGATTACCAACAACGGTACCAATTGCTGTGGGAAGAGTAAGTAAAAGGTTCTTTGAGGAGCCGACTGTGATAGCAGCAAGATATGTTGACATCTTACCAAGCATAGCAAAAGTATGGGACCATTGGATTGCATGGTATGCGCGGTAATTTTTGTATTTGAAAAGAGAGAAAACGGCTTTTGTTACCTTTACCTTCTTTTTCTTAGGAAGCTCAATTCTTTCTTTGCAGAAAAGGCCACACATAAGATTACCGAACGCAGTAACGGTAGCGGCAACAATTGCAAGAGTCATATACATTTGGTTTTTGTCATCGCTGAAAATACCGTAAACAAATGTGCCGAGATAAGCCGCACCGTATCCGATATAATAAGATAACTGCCATATTGTTGCAACAGTTTTCTTTTCCTTATGGTTTGGAGAGATAACCTGAACAATATTCTGACCTGCGTTATTGAAGGCGTTGAACACAGTCTGACAGCAAGCTATACCATAACGGAAAAGCGTCATCTGCTCAACAGTCCAGCCCTCGGGAACATAAAAGTATAACGCGGTAAGGGTGAATATGGGAATAAGGCATATGATATACCAATGACGGTATCTGCCCCAACGGGTTTTCCAGTTCTGAATAATAACGCCGGAAATAACACCAATTACTACACCTAAAACAGTGGTAAGTGTAGTCTGAACGGCAAGAATATCTGCAATTTGTTCAGCATTAACTCCCACAGGACCGTAATAAAGTTCGTGCAGGAAAGCTGCCGCAAGAGAGCCTGTAAGAGTTGTTCCGAACATACCACCGATTCTTGAGAGCATTACGCAGAAATACTCAAATTTTGAAATGTATTTGCCCTCACCGTGAATAAGAGCATTCTGCGGAATTTCAGTAGCAGATGTCTTTTTGGATTTTAACATCATATCATCTCCTAAAATATGGTTTAGTTAATATTAACATAAAAATAGTTTCAAAACAATAAGATTTGTAAATATAAACAATTTATTGACAATCGCGTTTTGATATTTTACAATTTAAATAAGTAGTTATATGCATTTTGTAACAAAGGACGGAGAAAAATGAAGCCTGTCAGTTTTTATCTTGTAACCGATACCCATTATTTTGAAAATAAATTAGGTGCTGAAGGAAAAGCATTTGAAAAAAATATGCTTACTGAACAGTACTTTGTAAAGGAAAGCAGTGCAATTGTAAAATCCACCTTTGCACGCATCAGCGAAGACAAAGAAACTGATATTATTATAATTCCGGGTGACCTTACAAAGAACGGTGAAAAAGAAAGTCACAATAGCTTTATCAGAGAGCTTTACAAGCTTAAAGAAAGCGGTAAAAGGATTTTTGTTATAACCGCAGGTCATGATTATAATGATTCCGCTTATGTATTAAAAGGTGATGGTCGTGTTCCTGTTGAAGGTACAGATTTCAATGATTTGTGTGAGATGTACCGTGATTTCGGTTATGACGATGCTATTGCACTTGATGAACCAACACATTCCTATGTTGCTGAAATTACCGAAGGTGTAAGAATGCTGGCGATATGCTGTGACAGTAAGGCTCAGCCAAAAGGAGCAATGGACGAAAGACTTATGTCTTGGGCAAAAGAACAGATTGACAAAGCAAAGGCAGATAACTGCTCTGTTTTTGCAATATGCCATTATCCTATTATTCCATCTGTACCGGCTTTCGACTTAGTTGGAGATGCAAGAATTAAGGACTGGAGAAGGGTTGCGACCTTCCTTGCAGATAACGGAATAGAGCTTATTTTAACAGGACATATGCACATCCAGAGCATAAATGAGTTTTATACCGAAAAGGGCAACAGACTGATTGATGTTTGCACTGCCTGTCTTGTAGGCAGTCCTGCAAAATACAGAAAAATAACAATAGACGAAAACTCTGTGCTGAAGGTTGAAACAATTGATGTTGAAGACTTTGGTTGGGATTTAAAAGGTCTTACTGCGCAGGAATATTTTCACAAGCATTTCGAAAATGCAATTATCGCACGTGTTCGTGGCGCTCTCAGTGGCGGACAAGGAATTGTTAAACATTTAAAATCTTTTGGTAGAAAACGTTTCGATAAAATCACTGTGGGAACTGTTGAACGTCTGCTTTTTATAAATAATGACAAAGCTCTTAAAAACAAAAAATTAGCAGAGCTTGTTGGTGAAGTTGGAGTTGGGATATTTCTTGGTGACGGTCCTCATATCGAGGGTACACCTGTGTATAATTTCATTTCAGGCATTCTCAATAGATTTTCATTTGTGCTTAAAAAGATTGAACCTAAGCTCAGTAAAAACGGTGAAAAGATTGATTTAAGATGCATGCTTCTTGATACTATCGGAAACAATAAAGGCTTTTCGGATAACAATGCTGAATTCAAACTTAAATAAAAGAATGTGGGAGATTACACAATGAAAAAACGAATAATAGGAATTATTGCATTAACATTGGTAGCGGTTCTTGTTGTAGGAATAATATATTTTGAAATCGAGCCCGAAAATACAAATATTAACTATGAACCTGCTGATTTACATAAGGAAACAGATACAACAATAAGGTTCAATTCTGACGGCAAGCTTAAAATACTGCATATTGCTGACACACATCTTAATTATGACAAGCATTTTGATGCTTCAATATGGGTAATTGC
>JAZSDZ010000026.1:0-13141 GCA_045531435.1 Candidatus Fimenecus sp. | reverse complement strand
GTATGCTTTGCACAGTCGATAACGTCAGCAACAACCGCGCTGGCTGTGGGAAGCTTGCCGGCACCCTTGCCATAGAATACTACGTCGCCGATAGCATCGCCGCGAACAAGGATAGCATTGAATACGTCGTCAACAGAAGCCAACTGGCTGTGATTCTGAATAAGGCAGGGACCTACTGTTGTGCTTATCTTGCCGCTGTCGTTCTGTACTGCTCTGCCGATGAGCTTGATAACACCGCCCCAATTTTTAGCGTATGCAACGTCCTCAGCGGTGATTTCCGTAATACCTGTTGTCTCAACGCTGTCGGGATATACGTGCTTACCGAAGCAGAGAGAAGCGAGTATACAAATCTTTCTTGCAGCATCGTGTCCGAGAATATCTGCGGAAGGATCACGCTCGGCGTATCCATTATCCTGAGCAAGCTTAAGAGCATCGTCGAAGCTCATACCCTGCTGAATCATCATTGTAAGGATAAAGTTTGTTGTACCGTTAAGGATACCTGCAATTTCGTCAATCTCGTTTGCAGCAAGACACTGCGCCATTGGTCTGATAATCGGAATACCACCACCAACAGATGCCTCAAACAAGAAATTAACATTATTTTCTGATGCGTACTGTAAAAGCTCATAACCCTTTGCTGCAACAAGTTCCTTGTTTGATGTTACAACGCTCTTACCTGCTTTAAGGCAAGATGAAACAAACTCATAGGCAGGATGAAGTCCCCCCATTGTCTCAACTACTACCTTTACATCATCATCATTAAGAATTATATTAAAATCCTTTATCATCTTATCCTCATGAGGGTCACCTGGGAAATCTCTGAGGTCAAGGATATATTTAACTTCCATTTCATTCTGTGTGCTTCTTTTTACGATACTGTCATGATTTTTTGTAATGACTTCAACCACACCTGAACCAACTGTACCGTAACCCATTACTGCAACATACATGAATTTTTCACATCCTAACTAACAAACCTTTTGTAAAAAAAGGTATAATCAAGCATTATAAAAATACTTTTACATATTCTATCACAAATCTTTTCTTTAATAAAGGGGTAATATACAATATTTTTACATTATTTTTTTGAATTTTTTTAGAAAAATTTACATAAAAATCAACTTTTTAATTGATACTTGATAAAAAATGGTTTATTATATAAATAATACATTAATTTGGAGAAAAATTATGACAGGAATTGAAAAGAAAAGAAAATTTATAATTAACACTGTATATGCAGCAATTATTATTGCTCTTTTTTATCTCTTTTTCAAATATGCTCTCGGAACAGTTTTTCCTATTCTTTGTTCCGTAATCGTCGCAATGGCATTACAAAGACCTGTTACATTTATAACCAAAAAAACGCATATAAATAAAGGGTTTGTATCTGCCGTTTGCGTTCTTTTGAGTTTTTTCTTTATAATAGCAGTTTTAGGTCTTATTATTGTATGGATTGGTTCGGAATTCAAGGGCTTTTTCCGATATTTTATGGTACAGCTTGAGGATATTCCATCTCTTATAGATAACATTAAAGGCTATCTTGAAAATATTCTTACGTTTCTTCCTGAAAAGGTTGAGACTGCCGTTATGAATTTTATCAATGAGAAAGCAGACACATTATTCAGTTCCGCTGATAACTCTGCTTCAGGTTCAACTGATTTTGACTTTTCTATTCTTTCAACACCACTTCTTGGCATCTGGAATACAGCAAAACAAATTCCGACTACACTTGTTTCAATCGTTGTTGCCATTGTTGCTTGTTGCTTTATGACGGCAGATTTTGATTCTGTAAGAAATCTCGTATTGGGATTTTTCAATCCGGAAACAAGAGAAAAAATAATTCGTGCTAAACGACTTCTTTTCCCATCTCTCGGCAAAATGGTTAAGGCATATGCTATTATTATTACCATTACCTTCTGTGAATTAACATTAGGCTTGTCAATTTTAAGGCTTCTTAACATTTATGACGGTAGTTATATCTTTGTGATTTCTGCAATTACTGCCGTTATTGACATTGTACCTGTACTCGGAACAGGTACCGTCCTTATTCCATGGGCTCTTTACAATTTTATTTCAGGTAATTATTCCCTTGCAATAGGCTTGATTATAATCTATGCTTGTATAACAGTTATAAGACAGGTTATTGAACCTAAACTCGTTGCAACACAGTTGGGACTTCCTGCCTTCCTTACAATTGTTTCTATGTTTATCGGCTCACAGATTTTTGGTGTAATCGGCATATTTATTCTTCCGATTACAATAGTTATGCTCAAACTTCTCAACGACGAGGGCATTATTAACATTTACCACAAACCTGAGAAAGAAACGGAGAATGAAAAATGATTGATATTCACAGTCACGTGCTTTTTGAAATTGATGATGGTTCAGAAAACCTTAAAACATCAATCAAAATGTGCCGTGACTCATATAAAAATGGTTGTGATGATTTAGTTCTCACTCCACACTTTTTTGATTATGATGACATTTCTTTCTTCATTGAGGAAAGGGATGAAAAAATAGAAACACTTCGCAAAGCATTGGAAAAGGAAAATATTCCGTTGCGACTCCACTCAGGTGCAGAGCTTTTTCTCACCGATGATATTTTCGACGCGGGAAATCTCGATTCACTTACAATTAATAACACACGATATATGCTTTGTGAAATGTCCCTGATGCCATTCGACACAAGATTTGTCACAAAATGGTTTGACAATCTTATTGACCGTGGTTATATTCCTGTCCTTGCTCATCCCGAAAGATACTATGAAATTCACAGGGATTACAGCCTTTTAGAGGATTTGCTTGACAGAGGTGTTATTTTTCAAGTGAATCTCGATAGTTTGATTGGTGCTAACGGTCCACAACCGCAAGGTCTTGCAATTGATTTAGTTCAACGCGGGTTAGCTCCTATAATAGCAAGTGATGCTCACGACCCGGAATATCGTCACACAAGAATTATCGAAAAACTAAATGAGCTCCCCGATTATATTACCGAAGAGCATGTAGAAAGATGTTTAATTAAAAATCCACAAAAAATACTTAATAATGAAACTATAAAAATAAGACCGACATTCTAAAATCAGAACGTCGGTTTTTGTATTATGCATTTCCTGCTGCCGCTTTTAAAATCTGTCTTGCATCTAATGTAGTAACATTTCCGTCATTGTTCATATCTGCACGTTCAAGAGCAGTACCGGTAAGAGAAATTTTTCCTACTGATTGTTTTAATGCCTGAAGAGCATCTAATGAAGTGATTTCACCATCAGCGTTTACATCGCCTCTTGCATAACCACCTAATTGAATTTCGTCCCATGAAATTGAACCTCCACCGTTACCAACTTCGACAGCAAAAGCAACAACAGAAACAGAAAAAATTAAAACTATTGATAAAAGCAAAGCAAAAATCTTTTTCATAATTAATCAACCTTTCAATTATATTTTATGTTTTTATTAAACCATATTATATCTTTTTTGTCAAGCAAGCCATATTTGTCAAACTATATATCACTTTTTAATTCTGCTTTTGAAAAATTCTGCAATTTCTTCGTTAGCCATATCACCGTAAACAGTAAAAGGGTCAACAACATTGAAAACATGTGTGAGATTTTTCCCGTTTAGTTTCTCTGTAAAATCATGGAAACGATATTCTATGCCGTTATTATCAAAAATCTTTTTAAGCTTATAAACCTGACTTCTGAGAAAATCACCTGTTGCAGTATTTATGTAAAATGGTGGGAAGTCCTTTGAAACAATCCTGTTTACATCAAGATATTTTTTAAAAGGACTTTTAGATGGTTTTTCACCCAATAATACAGGCACATTCACATTCATCAAGAAATTTGGACTCAATAAATCTACAGCAGGACAGATAGCTGCAACACCACGGAAATCATATCCTATATATTCTACGCCAAAATCCTTTTGCTTATTTTCATCAAGATTAACAGCCGTTGTTACACAAGCAAAATGACCACCTGCAGAATCACCTGCAAGGAAAACGTTGTCCATATCAGCAGGATAATCTGACAAATTCTTGCCAAGCCATTTTAATGCTGCAAAAATATCTCTTATCTGGTCATCAAATAAGACATCTCCTGCAAGGCGGTAGTTTATGGAAGCCACAAGAAAGCCCTTCTGCGCAAGTTTAAGGCAGAAATACTTGTTGATTTCCTTATATCCGTACATCCATCCGCCACCGTGAATGTCAATAATTACAGGCAATTTTCCTGTTGTGCCCTGTGGGTAATAGATATCAAGAAGATGGCCCTTTTCACCATCGTCAATATATGGAATGTCAAGAAATTGTTCCAGTCCTTCAGGCTCTGTCTGAGAAGCAATTCTTATTGCATCATTTTTTGCTGTATTTTCCCAGTTTTTATCAAGAATCGGTTTTAAGATATACATTTTATTCTCCTTTTTACGGATGTGGGTCTCCGTTTCTGTACGCCTCCATAATATCACGGAAAACTTCTCCATTTGTAGGTGGGGTCCATGTTATAGCATCAGCACCTGCTTCAATAGTTGCTTTTATTGTTTCTTCCGTCGGACCTCCTGTTGCCATTATAGGCACATCCGGAAACTCCTTACGGATTTTCGCAACAAGCTCAGGTGTTTTTGCTGCCGCTGAAATATTTAATATCTGTGCTCCTGCGTCAAGCCGTTCCTGAATATCGTCTTCCTTAACCACGGTTATTACAATAGGCAAATCAATTATTTTCGCAATCTCGCGAATTGAATCGTTTGATGTGGGTGCATTAAGTACAACACCTGTTGCACCTTGATATTCTGCGTGTCGTGCAAGATTTATTACTCTTTCACCTTTTGTAAGTCCACCACCAACACCAACAAAAACAGGACAATCGGCAGCTATCATTACTGCTTGTGTTATAACGGGTTGAGGAGTAAATGGATAAACTGCAATAACAGCATCCGCATTACAATTTCGTATAATACTCACATCCGTTGAAAAGACTATTGATTTTATTCTTCTCCCAAAAATTTTTAACCCTCTGCAAGTATATATTATTTCAGGAACATCTATTCTGAAATCTCTTAAATAACCTTTAATTTCATTCACATTTAACACTCCTTGCTGTTTATTCTGTTATTATACATTACAAATATTGCTAAATTGTGTTTGCTGTATTAGAAACCTGTAAACTATTGATTTTTTTAGAAACAAGCTTAGCAATCTGCTTGTTTTCTTCCTTTTTAAAGCTATTTTCATCTTCCATCAATTCTCTTGCAAGAATCTGAGTCTGCGTAAGAATTTTTGTATCGGTAAGAATATCTGCTATGCGAAGCTTCGGCAAACCGTGTTGACGAGTTCCGAAGAAATCACCGGGACCGCGAAGCTTCAAATCCTCATCGGCAATCTTAAAGCCATCAGTGGTCTCACACATAATTTTCATTCGTGCCGTCGCTTCGTCACCTGTTGCATCCGTCACAAGAATACAATGAGATTTTGCTTTTCCTCGACCAACGCGACCTCGTAGCTGATGAAGCTGAGACAAACCAAATCGCTCTGCATTCTCAACAACCATTATTACCGCATTCGGGACATCAACTCCGACCTCAATAACAACTGTTGAAATCAGAAGCTGTGTTTCGCCATTTTTGAATTTCATCATTACTTCATCTTTTTTCTTCGGTGTCATTTTACCATGAAGCAAATCCAATTTATATCCGTTAAATGGAATCTGTGCTTTTTTGTAATATTCCTCTGCAGACATAATGCCCTGCATAAGTTCACTTTCTTCCACAAGTGGACAGACAATATATGCTTGATAACCCATATCAAGATGACTTCTGATAAATTCAAACATTGAGCCTCTTTTTCCTGATTTAACAGCATACGTTTCTATTTTCTGCCTTCCCGGTGGAAGTTCATCTAAAACAGAAACCTTCAAATCTCCGAAAAATATCAAAGCAAGCGTTCTTGGTATTGGTGTTGCCGACATAACGAAAACATGGGGATTTTCACCCTTACTACAAAGACCTGTTCTTTGTTTTACACCAAAACGATGTTGCTCGTCAGTAATTACAAGACCTAATCTGTCAAATTCCACATCCTCCTGAATAAGAGCATGCGTACCGATTATCAAATCTATCTCGCCATTATTAAGTTTTTCTTTAATTTCTTTTTTGTCCTTTGCCTTTGTGCTGCCTACAAGAAGTCCGCATTTTATTCCTGAGTCGTGAAACAGCTTCAAAAATGTTTCGTAATGCTGTACCGCTAACACCTCAGTCGGTGCCATAAGTGCAGACTGCATTCCGTTTTTTGTCGCAGTATAAACTATAGCAGCAGCCACAGCAGTTTTACCACTACCAACATCACCCTGTAAAAGTCTGTTCATCTGTTTTCCGCTTTGCATATCACAAACAGCTTCATTAACTGCTCGTTTCTGTGCATTTGTAGGCTCAAATGGTAAGAGTGAAAAAAACTCGTCAACATAAGATTCTTTCACAATATTTCCCGTAGTAATTTCCGTATTCTCATTTTTAAGACACAAGAGACTTAACTGCAAAATAAATAGCTCATCAAAAATCAATCTGTCCCTTGCGTTTTGCAACGCGTCATCATCTTTTGGAAAATGGATATTTCTTATTGCAGTATCAAGAGATACAAGATTATATCTTTCCAAAATGTTTTGAGGAAGATATTCCGGTATATTTTCAATATTATCAAGAGCATTTTTCACTGCCGTCTGAATCATTTTTGATGTTATATTTTTGTTCTGTGGGTATATAGGCTTTATATCTACACTCTGACTAGTTTTCATAAACATCGGCGAAATCATTTCTCTTGCAGAAAATCTACCAAGTGTTATTTTGCCGAAGAAAAGGTATTCTTCACCACTTTTAAGCATTTTATCAATGTATTTATTGTTAAAAAATGTTGCTGTAACCACAGAATCACCATCTGTCACAGTTGCTTTTGCTACAAGAATTCCACCACGGACACGCTCATTTTTCACAGGAAACATTACTTTTCCTTTTATACATACATTTTCACCTATAATACATTGTGATATGGGCAGAATTTTACTCCAATCCTCATATGCACGAGGATAAAAACGCAAAAGCTCCCCGACGGTTGACACACCAACAGAACGAAACGCCGTTGCACGGGATTCGCCAATACCTTTGATGTATTGTATATCGTCGGAGAACTTCATATTTTTTCACCTTATTATATGCCACTATACAAACTGAATGGCATTTGCTTAAGATTCAGATTTACATCACCGGACATTGCAACATAACCTTTTCTGAAAAGTAAAGGAATAAACGGATAGTATTCTGCAAACAAGTCATAATACTCTGCAGGTGTAATTTCTCCCGCACGATATCTATAATACTCTTTTGCAACTAATTCTTTTGTTGATATTCCTGCACTCAACAAGCTTCCTTCACGGAAAAATTCTGCAATATCCATTGTTCCGTCAAGCTTAATTTCACCAAGATACATATCGTAATTTCCTGATTCAATTCGTTGTTTATATTCAGAGAACGAAATGCTTTGGACAGTTATCAGAAAGCCACATTCTGCTAATGAATCGGCAATATTGTATGCCGCTGCAACTCTGAATTTGTTATCTTTATTCACAATTAAAGACAATGAAAGGGTATAAGCGCCGTTTGTTTTTGCTTTACCTGAATATCTTGTATAACCACAGCGGTCAATAATGTTGTTCGCAAGAACTGTGTTGCCCACTGTATCTATCAATGTGACTTCATCACTTAAACTGCTTTCAGGTATAATAGGAAGCTTTGCACCTACAGCATGTCCCTGATATCCCGACAATGCAATTTTATCGCTGTCAAGCTTTGCTGCAATTGCATTTCTTATATAATTCGTTAATGCACCTCTTGCACTGTTAAGTCCGAGATATACCATATTGCTCAGTACAACTTCTTTTTTAGTGCCCGCAATAACAGTGTAGTCACAGTTTGACAAATTACTGAAGAATACATCTGTAACACCAATATTAAAAACATTTTCTGCACTTTCTCTGTTACCGATAGGGGACAGACCTATTTTCTTTTCACTGTTTAAAACACTTATTAACTTTTGTTCAGAATAGTAGTAATCACCGCTACCTGTCGGTATTGCATCAATCACATCGGCTGTACCTACCTTCACGATAGGGAAATCAAGCTTTCCTGCAACATAAATATCTTTATAACTAAGAGTGAAATCAACTGCATACTGACCCACAGCCTGTGCAGACACTACGCTACTGAGTGTACTTGACCATCCATGTGATGCCTTTGCCATATTAAATGAATAAACAACATCTTCTGCATTTACATCTGATGATCCTCTGCATGAAATACCCTGACGAAGCCTTACAGTTGCAACATTATCCATAATATGAATACTTTCTGCAATAACACCTGTTACAGAATATGCGCTATCCAATTGATACAATGGTTCATACATCAGGTCGCAAATATATAAATTTTCATCACTTTTAGCAAAATATGGATTAAGTCCGTCTGACTCATTGTAAGCTAAAACAGTTTTTCCGTCACCCATTTTATCATTTTTATCCGTTACTGTTGAAACTCCCGTTGTTTCTTCATTTTCTTCCTGTGAGTTTTCATTTTTTCCACCACAAGCACAGCAAAGAAACAGCAAAGAAAAGCATAAAAATAATGCGATTATTTTATTTGGGATTTTCATTTGCTCACCTCACAGTAATAGGATTAATTTCTACTGTTTTTCCACCATTTTTATCGACAGTAAACACACATCCTTGCATAAAACAAGGTGTGTCAGCAGTCTCAAACATAGTTGAAAAGCCTTTTCTGAATTTATCTATAATTATCTCTTTTTTCACACCTAAAACAGAATCTTCAGGTCCTGTCATACCCAAATCTGTTATATATCCTGTACCACCTGATAAAATCTGTGCATCAGATGTCTGCACATGGGTATGAGTGCCAAAAATCGCACTGACTTGTCCATCAAAGCAATAACCAAAAGCCTTTTTTTCTGCCGTTGCTTCAGCGTGAAAATCAATAATGATAATATTTGTTTCATTTTTTAGTTCTTTTATGGTTTTTTCAGCAACCTCAAAAGGGTCACAATGACCTTCAAGCCATACTCGTCCCAAAAGATTGATAACACCGATTTTATATGCGCCTTTATCAATTATTCCATAACCTTTTCCCCAGACTCCTACACCATAATTTGCAGGACGCAAAATGTTATCATTTCTGTCAAGATATTCATATATCTCTCGTCTTTTTAACGAGTGGTTACCACCGGTAATCATATCCGCACCACTTGTAAAAATATGTTCGCAGGAACTAGGCAACATACCATTACCTACAGCTGAGTTCTCACCATTAACAATGCAGACATCTATATTGTACATTTTTTTGATTTCAGGAAGTTTTTTGCGCAGGAAGTCGCACCCCGGTTGGCTGACAACATCACCTATGCAAAGAATGTTAATATTGCGTGACATAAGCACACCATTTCTATATATAGATTTAATTTATTTTGCCCCGAAGCCGTACTGACATCGGGGCATTTTATAGTTTTTTGTTTTATTTAAAAGTGGCTAACTTTATTTTGCGAAATCTATGACGCGATTTTCACGCACCATATTAACCTTAATCTGACCCGGATATTCAAGCTCGTCTTCAATCTTCTTTGCAATTTCACGAGCAATAATAACCATCTTTTCATCAGACACTTGGTCAGGATTAACCATAATTCTAACTTCACGACCTGCCTGAATTGCAAATGATTTTTCAACACCTTCAAATGATGTTGCAATTTCCTCAAGCTTTTCAAGTCGTTTAATATAATTCTGAACATTTTCACGACGAGCACCAGGACGTGCTGCAGAAATAGCGTCTGCTGCCTGAACAAGGACTGCGACAATTGTCTTTGCTTCTATTTCACCATGGTGAGCATGGATTGCATGAACAATCTTGTCATTTTCCTTATATTTCTTCGCTGCCTCAACACCAAGTTCGATATGTGTACCCTCAAACTCACGGTCAAGAGCCTTACCGATATCATGAAGAAGACCTGCACGTTTTGCCTGTTTAACATCTGCACCAAGTTCCTGTGCCATAAGGCCAGCCAAGTATGAAACTTCAAGAGAGTGGTTAAGTACATTTTGTCCGAAACTTGTACGATATTTAAGTTTACCAAGAAGTTTAACAAGTTCAGGGTGAACACCGTTAACACCTGCATCAACAACAGCTCTTTCACCAGTTTGCTTAATTATCTGTTCAACTTCACGCTTTGATTTTTCGTACATTTCTTCAATTCTTGCAGGATGAACTCTACCATCCTGAATAAGTTTTTCAAGAGTAAGTCTTGCGATTTCACGACGAACGGGGTCGAAACTTGATACAGTAATTGCTTCAGGAGTATCGTCAATAATAAGGTCAACCCCTGTAATTGTTTCAAGAGTTCTGATATTACGACCTTCACGACCGATAATTCTACCCTTCATTTCATCTGTTGGAAGTGTAACAACAGAAACAGTTGTTTCAGCTGCGTGGTCAGCTGCACAACGTTGAATTGCACCTGAAATGATTTCACGAGCAAGATTATCACTTTCATCACGAGTTCTCTGTTCAAAATCAAGGATTTTTAGAGCCTTTTCATGTGTGAGCGAGTCATCAAGTTCCTGCATAAGCATTGCTTTTGCTTGCTCCTTGCTGTATCCACTGATTTTTTCAAGCATTTCAAGCTGACTGCGTTTAAGCATTTCAACCTCTTCAATTTTTTCATCAGCTGCTTTAATCTTTTCAGCAAGTAATTCTTCTTTCTTTTCAAGATTTTCAGTTTTCTTGTCAAGATTTTCTTCTTTTTGTACGATTCTTCGTTCTTGTCTTTGAACCTCTGCACGTCTTTCACGAAGCTCCTTATCGGCTTCGTTTCTTAACTTGTGTATTTCGTCTTTAGCCTCAAGAATAGACTCTTTTTTCTTAGCCTCAGCAGTTTGTACCGCCTGATTTACAATTCTTAATGCTTCTTCGTTTGCGGAGCCGATTTTAGCTTCTGCAACCTTTTTGCGGTAAATACCACCGATTACAAAACCTAATACTCCAAATACAACAGCAGAGACAACGGCAATAACGACAGCCACACCTACAGTCATAGGTTTGTCCCTCCTAATTAATAAATATTTAATTTCTCTATATATAAAATATTAAAGGAAATTAAGTATAACAAGTACAGGCTACCACTTTCCCATACTATCTTTATTATTTTACACAAAAAGGGACACGGTGTCAAGAATTTACGATACAATTATATGCAATATCTGGAAAAATTTTAGTTTATAAGAATCAGACCTGTCAACACATCAAAATGCAGAAGAGTTCCTCGGAATCTTGTTGTTTTACAATAAAAAAACAGGGAAGACCTGTTAAGTCTTCCCTGCCATTGTTATTAAACTAATTAAAAATTAATAGTTGTAGTAAAGAGTTGAACCAAAGAGTGAACGGAAGAAGCCACCAATCTTACCCCAGATGTTAGCCTTTGAACGCATTTCGATTGTATCTGAACCGATTACATTACCGTTTGCATCATAGATTGTAGCAGTAAATACTGTGTAACCATCTTCCATAGAAGTGATTTCTAACTTACCATCTTCAAGTTCTGTCATTGTGAAGTTTTCGTTATCAGCTGTCCACTTAACAGTTACATCGTCAGCACTGCCACCTTCGATTTCAGTATGGAGAACGATTGTATCCATACATCTGATGCTTGTGATAGATGGTTCTCTGATAGAAACTGTAAAGCTAGCTTCTAACTTATCTGTATAATCACGCTTTTCAACTTCACCACATTCTGTACATGTATATGTTGTATAGCCCTGTGCTGAATATGTTGGTTCTGTTACTACGCCTTCGTCCCATGTATGGTCACCTGTTGGAATCTGAGTTGGAACGATTGTCTGTGTATTACAAAGTTCGCACTTAGCGCCTGCTGTATAACCAGGATTCTTACATGTTGCTGGAACTGCAGGAATTTCAACGATAGCAGATGTGCCGTCTTCACGTGTGTGGTTCTTTGAAGGAATATCTTCTCTGTAGTTGTGACCACAAACATTACATGTATATCTTGCATTACCTGGCTTTGAGCAAGATGGCTGTCTTAATACTTCCATTTTGTAGTCATGGTCTGTTGCAGGAACTTCAACAGGAGCTACAAGAACTTCGCCACAAACTGAGCACTTAGTACCTGCTGTGTAACCAACTTCTTCACAGTTTGTCTTCTCAACTGCAGGAATTTCTTCTTCTGTATGACCCGCTGCCTTAACTGTGATTGTTTCACGAGATACTTCAGCCTGACATACTGTACAGTAAACTACGTTATCATATGAACCATCTACCGTACATGTAGCTGCTACTTCGTTCTCAACAACTACTTCACCATCTGTATGACCAAGAGAAGCAACTTCATCAGTTACATATGAATCATTACAAACTGAACATGTGTATGTTGTATAACCATCTGCTGTACATGTTGGAGCTGTTACAGCTGAATCATACTTATGACCAAGAGAAGCAATAACTTCTGCTTCAGGGTTCACTTCGCCACAACCACAAGCCCAGATAATATAACCGTTTTCTGTACAAGTTGCATCTTTTCTTTCATTTTCAATAGCAAAGTTGTGGTCACCTGTAGCAGGAACTGTTACTGATGTACGGCTGATTTCTTCATCACATACTGAGCACTTAACAACTTCATCATATGAACCTGCTTTGTTACATGATGCAGGAACTTCGTATTCCTTAATAGCAGCACCAGGTGTATGAACGCCTGTAGCTGGTTCATCTTCTGTCTTTGTTTCGCCACAAACTGAACATGTATATGTCTTAACACCAGCTACAGCACATGTAGGAGGTGTTGTTACAACACCATTATCCCAAGTATGTTCTGCACATGTTGGAACTTTAACTACAAATGATGTACCACTACCAGTATCAAGAGCAACTTTTTCAACTGCTGTTGCGTTTGCTGGCTTCGCATTTGATGTTGTCTGAACATAGTTATATGTTGCATTACGCTTAACAAAAACTGACGCTGCTGGTGCGCCAAGTGCTGCTACTGTACCAGCAGCAACATCATCGTTAACCTTAAGCTGGAATGTTAATA
>JAZSDZ010000030.1:0-7752 GCA_045531435.1 Candidatus Fimenecus sp. | reverse complement strand
GTACAGGTGGAAGAAGTGATTCACTCATAAGAACGAATACATTTTCTGCGCCACTCTTTGTAAGAAGTGTTTCTGTTGTTGGAAGCATAAGTCGGATCGTAGCCATGTCGTTCTGTGAGCCAAGGAGTTGCTTGCTTTTGTTGTCTTCCTAAGACCGCTTGGCCTCCGACTTGTACAGGTGGAAGAAGTGATTCACTCATAAGAACGAATACATTTTCTGCGCCACTCTTTGTAAGAAGTGTTTCTGTTGTTGGAAGCATTGCACGACCAACAATACCGATTGCAACACCTGCGAAAAGTGAAATAACAACCCAAACTGTAGCAATTCTTCTTGACTTTTTAAGCTCGCTTGCCTTACGAATGCCCATAAAACGAAGAAGCACCTGTGGCATACCGAAGTAACCAAGACCCCAAGCCATAAGAGATGCAATTGTAAGTAGTGGGTAAGCAGATGCTTCACCAAATACAGGCACACCATTTTCAACTAACTGCATACCTGCTTCATTTGTAACAGGATTTGCGATTTCAGTAAATGAGAAATAACCTGCAATACTCTGTGCATTCTGGATAACTGCATCAATACCACCTGCATTAACAGTACCAAGTACAAGAACAGATACAAGAGCAACAATCATAACAATACTCTGCATAAAGTCAGATGCACTTTCTGCAAGGAAACCACCGATGAGAGTATATGCAATAACGAAAAGTGCACCGACAATCATCATTGATGTATAAGAGAATCCGAACAATGTGCTGAAAAGCTTACCACAAGTAACGAAACAGCTACCTGCATAAACTGTAAAGAATACGAGGATAAAAAGTGAAGCAATAATTCTGATAACCTTTTTATCTTCGTGGAAACGGTTTGAGAAAAATTCAGGGACAGTAATTGCATCACCACTGATTGCTGAATAATTACGAAGTCTTTTTGCAACAATAAGCCAGTTTAAGTATGTACCAACTGCAAGACCGATTGCAGTCCAAGCAGCGTCTGCCACACCGCACCAATAAGCAACACCAGGGAGACCCATAAGGAGCCAACCACTCATATCAGAAGCCTCCGCACTCATAGCTGCAACCCAAGGTCCTAAGCTTCTACCACCTAAGAAATAATTTTCTGCGTTTTTGTTTGCTCTACGCGCAAAGAATACACCGATGCCGATAACGACTGCCATATACCCTGCCATAGCGAGAAATATCTTCATTTGTTCTGACATTTCATTCATCCTTTCTTTAATGGAATATTAATAATACTCCATTTTATAAATATACCACTGTATTATAATAAAAAAATAGTGATTTGTAAAGCGTTTTAGCACTACAAATCACTAAAAAATCACACATTTTTACATTTTATTCTTTCCATGAATGAATAACTGATGGATTCTCAAAGATTTCATCAAGTCTGTTCATAAACGGAAGAATGTCACCATAGTCCAGAGCCTTATGGTCAAAAGCTATTGTAAGAGGAAGAATCTGACGAACTTCGATTGTGTCATTACCATTTTCATCTGTTATAACAGTCGCTTTCTTCTGAATGGCATTAACCGCAATAGCAGTAACCTGAGGTGGAATAATTTCAAGAAGAAAGCACATACCCTTCTGATTACGATGGATTGAACCAAGGTTAGAAATTGTAACTGTTCCCTGTTCGATATCTTTTTTTGTAAGTCTGTCCTCTTCAGGAATTGAATAATACTTCTTCTTTTCTTCACCCTTGAGAGTCTTAACCTTATGCTTACCTGTCTTTGAACCGATAAGCCTTAAAACCGCCTGTTTAACCTTACCCTTTTTTAAACCCTGAAGAGTGTTGTCAAGAGAAACTTCAAACATAGCTTCATCCATATTTGTATTCTGCATACGACGCATTGTATCATTGATAACCTCTGTCATTTTTGTAAGAGACTTGTTCTCCATATGGCGAAGATTAACGGTCATCATTCTGCCGTCAGGAAGCATGGCAGGCATTGAAACATTAACTCTATCATGATATAAAAGCTTACCACGAACAAGCTTGCGTTCAAATTTAAGGTGACAGTTCATTTTAGGAGCTGCCATAAGACCTTCACAGATAATCTTCATAACAACTGTGTTGATTGAAATTTTCTTTGATTTATCTATACAACCTTCGTTAAGCTTCTTATATTCTTTCAAAAATTCTGTAGCATCAACTTCATAACTTACAACAGCGTGAGGAATTGTCTCCCAGCTTTCTGCAGTCATATTTGATACAATTTTTCGAGCAATACCAAATCGTTCTTTTTTATAAATGCCCATTTATTATTTCTCCTTAATATTTCTCATTGTATCTTCTTTCAAATTCTTCACAGAGCTCATCCCTGAAATTAGGATGAGCAATAGCAATAAGTGCTCTTGCTCTTTCTCTCATTGTCTTACCTTTTAGCTGAGCAATACCAAACTCGGTAACAATGTAATTTACATCGTTTCGGGTTGTTGTAACCGCTGAATAATCAGTAATTTTAGGTACAATCTTTGAAATTGTATCACCCTTAGCAGTTGAAGGCATCGCAATAATTGAACGACCGCCTTTGCTCATAGTAGCACCACGGACAAAGTCCACCTGCCCACCAACACCTGAAAACTGATTAAGGCCTATCGTATCAGACACAACCTGACCCATAAGGTCAACCTGTAAACAGGAATTTACAGAAACAACATTGTCATTCTGTGAAATCACAACAGGATTATTTACATAATCCATTGGTACCATTTTAACATCTTTATTTCCGTCGAGGAAATCGAAAAGCTTTCTTGTACCAAATGCAAAACCTAAAATGGTTTTACCATTGTCGATATTTTTCTTTGTATTATTGATAACACCACTCTTGATAAGGTCAACGACACCATCACCAACCATTTCAGAATGAAGTCCCAAATCTTTTTTATTCTTTAGCTCCTCACATATAGCGTTTGGAA
The DNA here is from genome assembly GCA_045531435.1 of Candidatus Fimenecus sp. Lineage (GTDB taxonomy): Bacteria > Bacillota > Clostridia > Oscillospirales > Acutalibacteraceae > Fimenecus. The sequence continues at coordinate 4,812 of JAZSDZ010000030.1, read as the reverse complement.
TACCACCAATGCCAAGCTGAATACAGTCACCGTCGTTAATAAGTGATGCACAATATTTACCAATTTTCATTTCCACATCACTGAGTGGTGGTGCAGGAACTTCAGGAATAGGTTCATCAAACTCTACAAAGAAATCAAATTCTGAAATATGCTTTCTTGCTGCACCATATGTATAAGGCATAAATTTATTAACCTGTGCAATTTTAACTTCACAATGAGAAAGTGTTGTTTCAATATAATCACAGTTAGCACCAAGTGAAACATATCCGTCTTTATCAGGAGGAGTTACGGACATTACCGTAACGCGGGGTTTAATGACTTCTCTTAATACCATTGGCGATTCTGAAAGGTAGCACGATGTAAAATCAGCAACACCACTTGCGATTGCTTTTCTGTTTGTACCTGATGCAAAGAATGAGTTGTATCTAAAATGGCCTCTTACCTCATCATCAACCCAAGGTGTTTCTCCTAAAAGAAGCATATTTATAACTTCAACATTATTGTAATTTTTATAATTCTCACGCATAGCACGAACAATACATCTTGGTTCACTACAGCCAAACGCCATAACAACCTTGTCATTGTCGTGAATATTTTTAATTGCCTCCTCGGCAGTTACAAGTCGATTTTCGTACTCTTTTTTCCAGTCCATAAAGACTCCCTTCTTTAATAAAATAGCTTAGTAAATGAACACAATAGCATCTGTTTGCTCATTAAATGGCATTTTCAAACAAATAAATTATATATAAGATTATGTCTATTGTCAACAAAATTTTGCTGTTTTAACAATTTGTTAACACTTTATTTCTTATATTATTTATTAAGATTTTTCACTATTTTTGTTGATTTTTAACCTATATATATAGTATTATAGATTTATAAAACTTATTGGGTTGAAAGGGGCTTGGTATTATGAATTATATCGGCAAAAAAGAAAAATTCAACTTTATGGCAGGTCTTGCAGGACAAAATATTGTTTACTGCTTTATCGGTGCATCTTTCTTTCAATACTTTTTAACGGATATTGCACAATTTCCTGTAGGTATTGTTGGTGTGCTTCTTATTCTTATGAAGGTGTGGGACGGCATTAACGACCCGATTATCGGTTCAATTGTTGACCGTCATCGCTTTAAGAATGGTGAAAAACTTCGTCCGTTGCTCAAATACACACCTGTACCTGTGGGCATTTTCACAGTTCTCATTTTCGTAGTTTTCTCAACTGCTGAAAATCTCCTTTGGCTTCGTGTTGGCTACTTTGTAGTTATGTATCTCTGTTGGGATATTACATACACAATGCAGGATGTTGCAATCTGGGGTACAACGGCTGTCATTACTCCTGATTCAAATGAACGCGACAAATTTGTTCAATTAGCAAGAACAGTCGGTTCAATCTTCTTTGGCGTTGCCGGTGCAGTTATTCCTATGGTTATGGAAATAGTTGCTAAACAGTCAGGAAACTCACTGGCGCTTATGACCATATTGTTTGCTGCAATATTCGGTCTTGGTGGTGCGTTGCTCAGTGCAAAATGCTACAGTGCGCAAGAAAGAGTTCGTCTTGTCGAGCCTGATAATCAACAAACATCAATCCTTGAATGCTTCAAGCTTCTTTTCCAAAACAAAATGCTCCTTTTAGTTACTCTTTCTAACCTTTTCGGTGCATTGGCATTCGGCAACAATCTTATGACATATTTCTTCAAATACAAACTTCCGGAAATCTCAATCGGAGGATTTGTTCTCGGACCACTCACCCTTACAACTGTTTTCGGTGCACTTACTACTGCTCCAAGTTTCCTTGGTATGCTCATGGCTGATAAGCTTAAAGAGAAATTCAAGGGCTACAGAAATCTTCTTATTTTCATTCAGGTCTGCACATTAGTAGGCAGAGTTCTTGCATGGATTATCGGATTCCAGGGCAAAAACATTATTTTCACTCTTATTATCCTTGCCATTTGCTCGTTCCCTGCAGGTGCTGCAAGCATTGCACAGACATCTCTTTTCTGTGACAGTGTTGACTATATGGAATGGAAAACAGGCAAGCGTACAGAAGGTGTTACATTTGCTATGCAGACATTCTTTACAAAAATTTCAAGTGGTATCACAGGTGCTCTCGGAACATTTGCACTTAGTGCTCTTGGTTATGTTGCAGTTGAAGATGTTCCGGGTGCTGTTTATCTCGGGACACAGAGTGAAGCGTTTGAAACATGGATATGGCCACTTGTAATGCTCACTCCTGCTATTGCAGCACTCCTCTATTTAATTCCACTTCTTTTCATCAAATACACACCTGAACAGAAGGCTCAGGTTGAGAAGGAATTGGCTGAACGCAGAGCATTAAACGAAACATCAGCTGTTACTGAATAAAGAACAGGAGAAAATATAATGAAAAAAACTATCAGTGTTTTATGTGCGTGTGTACTTATCTTCACAGCACTTTCTGTCACAGCACTTGGTGCTGACACAAGCTACAAACCTTATGAAGAAAGTCAGTATTTCACTTATGGTGATTACGACATTCATTACAGAGTTATCCCTGCAAAAGGTGAACAAAAAGGCAGAATTATGATGCTTCACGGATTTATGTGTTCAACTTATGCTTGGCGTAATATGGCAACAGAAATGGCATCAAAAGGCTATGAATGTGTCCTTGCTGACCTTCCTAATTTCGGTTACAGCACAAGAGAAACTGAAGACATGGAAATTATTGACCGTGAAATCCTTATTACGGAGCTTATGAAAAGCATTGCACCAATGAACGAATGGATTCTCGCAGGTCATTCAATGGGTGGTGGTGTTGCAGTTAATATTGCAATTGAAAATACTGTTAAGGCACTTCTTCTCTACTGTCCTGCACCACAAAGTGCATTCCCTGTAGAAATGAAAGAAATCATTCAGTCAGGTGTTATGAAAGGCACTATGAACTTATTCTTCAAATACGGTACAGAAATTGACCCACTTGTAAAAATGGTCATTTTTATGGCAACTCTCGACTGCTCATTCTCAAAGGATTACGATGTAAATGGTGTTACAGATGCAGTTCAGTATGACGGATTCGGTGCAGGAATGTGCGAAATGATGTACAATGTAAGACCAACTGACTTGTCAAATGCAGATAAAATCACATGTCCTGTACTTCTTGTTCAGGCATCAGGTGATTTAATTCTCAATGCACAAATGAAAAACCAGATGAATTCAGCATTTCCAAATGCCACAACATACAATGTAAAGGGTGGCGGACATCAGTGCATTGAAAACCGAGCAGAAGAAATCTCAACAGTAACAGAAGATTTTCTTAATAAAAATTTATAAGCGATCAAGACCTGCGTTTTGCATAAACGCAGGTTGATCATATCTGACAATATTAATAAGGAGAAATGACACTATGTTTCCATTTGTTAAAATTGTTTCTGCCATTGTTTCTTTTGTTATAATGGTGCTTCCTTTTGGAAATAAACCAACAGGACAAAAGTGTAAACCTGAATTTACAGGCACTTTTATTCAATCCTGGATGACCTGCTCATGGGATGACGAAAGATGGACAGAAGAAGTCGAAAATATGAAAAAAGCAGGTATTGAGTATCTTGTGCTTCAATGCCTTGCAGATAAAGGTTATGAAGAAAATGGCGGTCAATGGAATGTATATTATGATACTGATGTTGAAGACCTTAAAGGTGCAACCTATGGCGGTGATTGTCTTGAACCTGCACTTAAATCTTGTCAAAATGCAGGAATCAAGGTTTTTGTAGGTCTTTCAATGTTTGATGATTTTTGGAATGAAGCAGCTTTAGGTTCAACATATCAGGATGTTTGTCATATCGCAGGTGATATGATAGAAGATATCTATGGCAAGTATGGTGAAAAGTATAAAGACAGCCTTTATGGTTGGTATTTTACTCCTGAAATCAGCAACGGACTCCTTTGTCAGATAAGCCTTAACAAACTTGTAAAGGGCATTAACCATATAATTGACAGAATCAACGAGGTTGACGAAACAAAAGCACTTCTTATGAGCCCTTTCTATTCAGAATACCTTTCAACAGGACCTATCGCTTCTCTTTCAAGCTATGTAAAATTCTTTAACATGGTCAAATTCCGTGACGGTGATATTTTTGCTCCACAGGATGCAATCGGCGCAAAATGGGTAAGAGAAAAAAATCTTGAAATGACATGGAAAATTTACAAGACTGCCATTGATACTTGTAACGCTGACATAAAGCTTTGGGCCAACTGTGAAAACTTCAATGGTGCTATCACAAGTGAAACTCTTGGCGGTGTTCTTTCTCCGAAAATCACGGAAAACACCTCAAATGTAACTGCAACTCTTGATGTGTTTGTTAGGCAGATGGAAATCGCTTCAAAATATGCAGAAAACATCATTACATTCTCATACAATCACTATTACAGCCCATCACGTATAAATCCTGCGTTTATCAATGCATATTATGATTATGTGGAAAATGGCTATATTCTTGAAAGCGAAGCACCACAAGCACCTGAAAATATAACTATGACACAGAGTGAAAACGGCATTGAACTTTCTTGGGATGAGGCTGTTGACAACTTTGGCATCGCATATTACCGACTTGAAAAAGACGGAAAATTCCTTGCGAGAATTGATAAATTCTACGGAACCGAAGAAAATTATTGCGTTGATAAAAACGGTACAACCGATAGTATATATACTATTGAAACTTTTGATGTTGCAGGAAACAGCACAGGCAAAATAACAATTAACTGATAAAAACTCCGAGTAGAATATTATGAACTGCCCCAATTTGTGCGGACAGCACAAAAAACACCCCCTATGGTGTTAAG
>JAZSDZ010000077.1:0-2358 GCA_045531435.1 Candidatus Fimenecus sp. | reverse complement strand
TAGGCGCTTTGCCTTATGATGTAATGAATTCAGAAGAAGCAAGAGAAATGGTAAAAGATAAACCATATTCATTTTTGCATGTTGATAAGGCAGAGGTTGATTTACCAAAGGGAATTGATATTTATTCTGCCGAGGTTTATGAAAAGGCAAAAGAAAATCTTGATGCTTTAGGTGAAAAGGGAATCTGTCAGCAGGATGAAAAATCCATGCTCTATATCTATCGTCAGATTATGAATGGAAGAGAACAAACAGGTATTGTAGGTTGTACTGCAGTTGATGATTATATTAACAATGTAATTAAAAAGCACGAATTCACAAGAGCAGACAAGGAAGCAGACAGAATCCGTCATGTTGATACTCTTGATGCAAATACCGGACCTATTTTCCTTACTCATAGAGAAAATAAAACGGTGTCAGATATTACTGAAAACTGGAAAAACACTCATAAACCTTGCTATGACTTTGTAAGTGATGATGGCGTTTCACAGACAGTATGGGTAATTGACGATGATGTTGTTATTGATACACTTGTTAAGGAATTTGCAGCTATCGACTATCTCTATATTGCGGACGGACACCATAGATGTGCATCTGCAGTCCGTGTGAGTGAGCGAAGACGTGGTGAGGGCGAATACGATAAGAAAGCTGAATTCAATTTCTTCCTTTCAGTTATTTTTCCTTGTGACCAGTTGAAGATTATGGACTACAACCGTGTAATCAAAGACCTGAACAGCAATACAAGTGAAGAATTTATTGAAAAAATGAGTGAGAAGTTTGTTGTTGAGACAGCAGACGAAAGCCCTTATTCACCAAAAGAACGCCACACATTCGGTATGTATCTTGACAATAAATGGTATAAGGTTACGGCAAAGCCTGAATTTATCAATGAAAACGACCCTGTTGAATGTCTTGATGTTTCAATTCTTCAGAATAACCTCATTGCTCCGATTCTCGGTATTGAAGACCCAAGAACTGATAAGAGAATAGATTTTGTAGGTGGTATCCGTGGACTGGGTGAACTCGAAAGACGAGTTGATGAGGGAATGAAACTTGCATTTGCAATGTATCCGACATCACTTAATGAGCTTATGGATATTGCAGATGCAGGAAAGGTAATGCCACCAAAATCAACTTGGTTTGAGCCCAAATTGTTGTCAGGACTATTCATTCATAAGTTATCATGAAAATTAATACAGATAATCTTTCGGTGAAATTCGTTTCACCGAATTTTTATACTATTTTATATAGCAAAATACACAAAAAACGATACTTAAATTTGTAAATTTGTGCCAAAGATAGAAAGTTAAATTTTTAACAATATTTTATTGACTTTGTCTTTTCGGTATTGTAATATATGTACAAATTAAAGCATAGCTATATGTGCAAAATACACAGAGAAAAGGCGATTTTAATTAAAATGACACAAATTCTTAAAAGTATGAATCCAATAAGTATTATTTCTCAAAAGGATGGAGCAAAAAGAACGACAATAATGTTTATGAGCATTTTTCTTATGGGCTTTGCAGTTTCCATTTTTTCATATTCAGGAATGGGCGTTGACCCGTTTACAGCACTAAATATGAGTATCAGTGCGAAATTGGGAGTAAGCTTCGGCTTGTTTCAGATGTGTATGAACGGCATGGTTCTTGTTTTAGTAGCACTTACATCAAAACATCTTATAAGTCTCGGTACAGTTGTCAATATGGTTGGTGTTGGATATATATGTGAGTTTTTCACGGGAATATATGAACAGCTTTTACCACAGGAAATCCCGTTTTTAGCAGAACTTGTATTTATGGCATTAGGTGTATTTCTTTTAAGTCTTTCTGCATCACTCTATTTCAATTGCAATATGGGTGTTTCACCTTATGATGCTCTTGGTTTTGTGATGGAGGAAAAGATAAAACTTAAGTATAAGTGGAGCAGGGTAGTTACTGACCTTGTGTGTACACTGATTGCAGTAGTGTTGGATGGTCCGATTGGTATCGGCACAATTGTCACTGCCTTTTGCATGGGACCTGTAATAGCGTTTTGCGACACAGCAATTTCTCAAAAAGTTCTTAAAGCAAAATACACCTTCTTAAGACACTTTACAGTTATCAGATATTATGATTACACTCAGTTCGGCAAAGGTGAAGTAGCATAAAGCAAATTATAAAAAATATCCCTCGGAAAATCTGAACAAGTCCGTTAAAAACGGACAATAGAAAAAAACCCCTCCTATGGTAGAATTAAGATAACTACCATAGGAGGAATTTTTATGCCAAGAAATTACAGACATCTTCAGCAATATGAAAAAGAAATATTGAGATTAAGAGAAGAAGGATTAACACATAGGGAAATAGCAGAAAAATTTGG
>JAZSDZ010000162.1:0-3985 GCA_045531435.1 Candidatus Fimenecus sp. | reverse complement strand
TAAATACTGCTGTCTACTGTGCTTCTGCCGTCGAGTATTGCCTGCTCTTCATCGGTTACGGGAATAAGCTCTTTCAGAATTTCACGGTTTATCATATAATCACCTCTGTGAGATTATACATTTTTACGGTGTGAAAATCAACACAAATAAGGATACTTTTTAAAGCAAATAAAGACCTTTAAAACACAGATACTTAGTGATATTATTATAATGAATTATTGTGAGGAGTATTTTTGTATCAAGATTAAGGAGAACAGACGGATGAACACTTATTATTTAGCTATTGACATCGGAGCATCCTCAGGCAGACATATTCTCGGATATGTTGAAAAAGGCAAACTGAGCCTTGAAGAAATATACCGGTTTGACAACAACATAAAAAATGAAAACGGTACTCTCATATGGGATACAGATAGCCTTTTTGCCCGGGTGAAAGCAGGTATAAAAAAGTGTGCTGTAATCGGTAAGTTTCCCAAAACAATTGCCATTGATACCTGGGGCGTTGATTATGTTCTGCTTGATGAAAGCAAAAAAGAAATACTCCCTGCCGTTTCATACCGTGACGGTAGAACAGAGGAAAGTTCAAGAGCTGTTAATGCAATTATCTCACAAGCCGAGCTTTATTCACGCACGGGCATACAGAAGCAGAACTTCAACACGATTTATCAGCTGTATTGTGACAGGAAAAGCGGTAAGCTGTCAAAGGCAAAGCACTTTCTTATGATGCCTGAGTATCTTTCCTTTAAGCTGACGGGACAAATCAGAAACGAATACACCAACGCAACTACAGCTAACCTTGTAAATGCTGAAAGTAAGCAGTGGGATAAATATATTCTTGATAAGCTCGACTTACCTGAATGCATTTTCTGCGAGCTTTCTCTCCCCGGCACAGTCGTTGGCAATTTCACAGATGAAGTTAAAGCTGAAATCGGATTTGACAGTACGGTTATTCTTTGCCCGTCACACGATACGGCTTCTGCTGTTGCGGCTTGCCCCGTTGACGGTGAAAGTGTATATATTTCTTCGGGTACGTGGAGTCTTATCGGCACAGAGAATCCTGTCCCCGTACTCACCGAAAAGGCACTTGAAGCTAACTTTACCAATGAGGGAGGAATTGAATGTCGCTTCCGTTTCCTTAAAAACATTATGGGTATGTGGCTGTTTCAGAATATCCGCAGAAACATAAACAAGGAGCTTACCTATGATGAAATGATGAACCTTGCGGCAGGAAGTACATTCACCGAAAAGATTAACCCCAACGCACCTGAGTTTGTTGCTCCCGAAAATATGATTGAGGCTATCAGAAATTATCTGGGCAAACCCGATTTACCCCTTGCTGACGTGCTTTCAAGTGTTTATCATTCCCTTGCCGATTCATATAGAAAAGCAGTGGAGGAAATCGAAACTATCAGTGGAAAAGAAATAAAATCAATACATATTGTCGGTGGCGGAAGCAAGGACAAGTATTTGAATAAGCTGACCGCAGAGTACACGGGCAAAAAGGTATACACAGGACTTATGGAAGCAACGGCAACGGGAAATATACTTTCACAGATTATGTACGACAAAAAAATAACTCTCATCGAGGCGAGAGAAATCATTAAGAGAACCTTTGGTATAAAGGAGGCAGAATGATGAACAGATATAACGAAGCTAAAGAAATATATTCACGCTACGGCATCGACACGGATAAAGCACTTGAAGCACTTAAAAATGTATGCGTTTCCGTTCATTGCTGGCAGGGTGACGATGTTATCGGATTTGACAGCAAGGAGGCTCTTTCCGGCGGTATTCAGACCACGGGTAACTACCCGGGCAAGGCATGCACTCCCGAGGAGCTTATGGCAGACTATGACAAGGCTTTTTCACTTATGCCGGGCAAAAAGAAATTAAACCTTCACGCTTCTTATGCCTTTTTTGAAGATGGTGAAGCAGTCGGCAGAGATAAAATTGAGCCCAAGCACTTTAAAAAATGGGTGGACTTTGCCAAAAAAAGAAATATGGGTATCGACTTTAACCCCACATTCTTCTCGCATCCTATGGTTAAGGATAATCTTACCCTTTCTTCCCCCGATGAGGTGGTGCGTACATATTGGGTGAATCACGGAAAAGCCTGCCTTAAAATTGCAGAATACTTTGCAGAGGAAACAGGCATACCCTGTGTAATGAATATATGGATTCCCGATGGCTACAAGGATATCCCGGCTGACAGACTTTCACCGAGAGCGAGATTTAAAAAGAGCCTTGATGAAATTCTCGACACACCTTATAATAAAGAAAAGGTTTATGTTACTCTTGAATCAAAGGTATTCGGTATCGGTCTTGAAAGCTATACTGTCGGCTCGGCTGAATTCTGCCTTTCCTATTCCGATTACAAGGGTATCACACCGCTTATGGATAACGGACATTATCACCCCACGGAAACGGTAAGCGACAAGATTTCATCACTGCTTCTCTTTAACGAAAAAGTTGCCCTTCATATAACAAGGGCAGTTCGTTGGGACAGCGACCATGTTGTTATCCTTGACGATGAAACCAAAGAGATTGCAAAGGAAATCGTGAGGAATAACGCACTTGACAGAGTGTTTATTGCAACGGACTATTTCGATGCATCAATCAATCGTATTTCTGCGTGGGTGACAGGTGTAAGAAGTGTGCAAAAGGCTTTGTTGTTCGCACTTTTACAGCCTGATGAAAAAATGAAGGAGTTACAGAATGAAAGTAACTTTACAGAGATAATGTATCTTCAGGAAGAAATGAAAACAGCACCGTTTGGTGATGTGTGGAATGAATATCTTACAAGAGAAAATGTGCCTACAGATTATCTTACAGAAATAAAAAATTATGAACAGGATGTTTTGGTGAAAAGAGTATGAAAGATATTTTAACTGCCCCTTTTGTGGAAGAAATGAAAAAGACTACTGCTAATATGTATCGTCTTGGTTGGGATGAAAGAAATGGTGGTAACATCAGTTACATGCTTGATGAAAATGAAGTTAGAGAATATCTTGATATAGATAATGTTATCCGTACAATCCCTACGGGCTTTGATGCAACTGACCTTATTGGAAAAATCTTTATCGTTACAGGTACAGGAAAATATTTTAAAAATGTTGAAAGTGACCCGGAAACAAATCTTGGCATTATCCGTATTGCTGATGACGGAACAACTGCCGAACTTCTTTGGGGATATAAAGATAATAGCAAATTCACAAGTGAGCTTCCTGCACATCTTATGAGCCATATGGCAAGGCTTAAGGTTGACCCTGAAAACAGAGTTATAATGCACACACACCCAACCCATACACTTGCTATGAACTATGTGCATGAGCTTGATGAAAAGAAATTTACTCATACTCTTTGGGAGATGTGTACTGAATGTATTGTTGTTTTCCCTGACGGTGTGGGTGTTCTTCCTTGGATGCTTTGTGGTACAAATGAAATCGGTGAAGCAACCGCAAAGAAAATGGAAGAGTTCAGACTCGTTGTCTGGGGGATGCACGGCATTTATGGTGCAGGCAAGACAATGGACGAAACCTTTGGACTTATAGAAACTGTGGAAAAGGCTGCACAAATTTATATGCTGACATCACATTTACCAAGAATAAACACTATCAAGGATGAAGAAATGATAGAACTCGCAGAATTCTTTGGCGTTAATTATAGAAAAGACTTTTTGAATATATAATCAACTCGACAAATATGCTTTGTGCAGATGAAATTTATGAACGTTAAGGAATATATCGAAGCCAACTGGGACAATACCACTCGCTTTTTTACAGACGATAATGACACCCTGATTGGTTTGCCAAAACCATACACTGTGCCTTGCTCTGAAGGTGCTTTTCAGGAAATGTATTATTGGGATGTTTATTTCACAAATGTAGGTCTGATAAAATCGGGACGTTTGTCACAGGCAAAAAATAATGTGGATAATATGTGTTATCTGATAAATAAATTCGGATTTGTTCCTAACGGAAACCGC
>JAZSDZ010000041.1:0-12262 GCA_045531435.1 Candidatus Fimenecus sp. | reverse complement strand
CTTGTTAAACCTGACTTTGCAAAACTTGAAGAACTTTTTGACGCTGAAGATGAATGCGATGCTAAGCTTAAAGAGCTTTACCTTGCTCTTAGAGACGCAAAGAAAGCAAAAGATGGTACTGCTAAAGAAATTAAAGCAGACATAAAAGCTTATGAAGCAAAGAAAAAAGAAATTCACAAAGCTTCAAAAACAGAAATGGACAGACACGCATACTTTGCTCGTGCTGCAAAGCCTTATCTTGACGCTGAAAAACTTGTTAAACAAGAAGAAAACTACAAGCACTTTGACGAAATCGCAGAAATGTATGATGAAGCAAAGTCTCGTAATGAAAAGGCTCAGGCTGAGGCTGAAGCAAAGGCACTTAAAGAAAAAGAAGAAGCTGCTGCTTACGCTGCACAGTTAAAGGCTGAAAAGGCTGCTAAGAAAGCTGCTAAAAAGAAATAATTAAATAATACGCTATAACGTCGGACCTGTGTTTCGGGTTCGGCGTTTTTTTGCCTTCATTTCACCGAAGTTAAGCTTTCCTTCGTATGCAATTTTCTTTGCTCGTTCTATATCAAAGCTCACCTGTTTCTCTTCCCCTTGAGAATGGGCTATGTAAGGTTTTTCTTTGCGATTTGAATTGGAATATGATTCATCGCAAAGCTTGTCCTGTAGCTTTTCTGTGCTTGAATTTACACTCACATTCCCCAAACGAATATCGTTGACATAAATCTTGAGTGGCAGACCTCTTTCCTGATATCCCTTACAGATTAGCTCTGCTTTCTGAAGATTATTAAGTGCAAGCATAGCAGTTGATTCACTACAATTTAAATGGTTACGAATCTGTTTGTTTGAATAATAAACAAAAACACCATTTTCATCAGAAAATTTATGGCGATTCTTTTCTGAAAATTTTCTCCTGTTAAGCAACAATACATAAAGCAGTTTTTCGTTAGAAGTCAGCTTCTTGTATTTTTCGTTTGTAATCAAATCTAATGGCAAAATTGCATAATTATTAGTGTTATCTATAAAAACACCTCCCATAAATAGGCGAAAAATCGCATTTCGTCCCACGTTTTGTGGGACGATTTCAGGGAAACATTGAAATCTTAACAATTTATTTACATTTGAAGTGTTTTTTAGATATTTACTAACTATAAAAATGACAAAAAAATAAAATAGTTAATCGATTAATTATTTTTTGAAATCTATTATAAATATTATTTATTTTCTTAATTATATTTTTAATTATAGGCACTGAAAATCAGGGTACTCCTACCATAAAAATCACAGTACCTTACCTTTAAAAATAAAGTACCCTACCCTGAAAAATAAAGTACCTACCCTAAAAATTAAGGTAGGTGGAAATTAAGATTGTGCGTTAAATAAATTGAAGAATATCAGAGTGAGTGCAGACTTTTTTATTATATAAAAGAATCAGCTCCCCTGAAAAGAGGAGCTGTAATTGTGTAAATATATACTATTAAAATGTTAATCAAGGAAGTCACGGAGTTTTTTGCTTCTGCTTGGATGACGAAGCTTGCGAAGTGATTTTGCTTCAATCTGCCGGATTCTTTCACGAGTAACGTTAAATTCCTTACCAACTTCTTCAAGTGTTCTTGGGTGTCCGTCTTCAAGACCGAAACGAAGAGAAAGAACCTTTTCTTCACGAGGAGTGAGTGTTTTGAGAACCTCTGACAACTGTTCTTTAAGAAGTGAGATTGATGCAGCATCTGCAGGTGAAAGTGCTTCATCATCAGGGATAAAGTCTCCTAAATGGCTGTCTTCCTCCTCACCTATCGGAGTTTCAAGTGAAACAGGTTCCTGTGCAAGACGAAGGATTTCACGAACCTTGTCAGGAGCCATATTAAGTTCTTCTGCAATTTCCTCTGCTGATGGGTCATGGCCATTTTTATGAAGAAGCTGACTGCTTGCCTTTTTAACCTTGTTAATTGTTTCAACCATATGAACAGGAATACGGATTGTTCTTGCCTGGTCAGCAATAGCACGAGTAATAGCCTGTCTAATCCACCAAGTTGCATATGTTGAGAACTTAAAGCCCTTTGTATAGTCAAACTTTTCAGCCGCCTTTAAAAGACCAAGGTTACCTTCCTGAATAAGGTCAAGGAACTGCATTCCACGACCAACATAACGCTTTGCAATACTAACAACAAGACGAAGGTTTGCTTCTTCAAGACGCTTTTTAGCCTTTTCGTCATTTTCAGAAATACGGATTGCAAGTTCGATTTCTTCTTCTGATGTAAGAAGCGGAACACGACCGATTTCCTTAAGATAAACTCTTACAGGGTCATCAATAACAATAGATTTGCTGTCACCTAATCCTCCGTCGTCAGTCTTTGCCATATCTGATTCATCAGTGATTGCTTCTCTTGCCATATCACCAAGGTCATCGATAAGCTCAATATTGTTTGCTTCAATCATTTCGTAAAGCTTGTCAAGCTCTTCCATTTCAATGTCAAGCTCAATAATCGCATTGTCAATTTCCTGAGTTGTAAGCTTACCAACAGCCTTACCCTTTTCAACTAACATTTTTAACGCTGATTTTTTATCCATATTTTCCATATATATTATCTCCTTCACATAATTTATTGTTCCTTGAAAAACTTTAAAAAGTCTTCATCACTGATGCCTCCTACATCCTGAAGTCCCTTTCTGTTTTTCTCATTTAAAATAATCTTTATACAATCTTCGCACTCTTCAAAAGTGTTTTTAAGAGTGTAAGAAATAGTCTGAATTTTTGCAACAGCACTTATTTCATCCTCTGTCAATTCACCATAAAGGAATGAAATTTCTGCCGATTTTCCCTGACGGAGTCTGTTAGTAACTGATATGTATATTCTTCGGTTAAAATCAGTAACATAATCGTCAGATTTTAGTTTTTCATCAATACCTTTCAGAAATTCAGGGTTTGCCATAACAAGTGCAATCAACATTTCTTCTGCCTTTGCTGCACGGAAAAACTTTTTACGCTGTGGATTTAATTTATCGAGAATGTCCTCTTTTCTCTGTATCTCCGTAAATTCTCGTTTTTGTGCTGTCACCTGATTTCTTCTTGCCTGTCGTTTTGCCTCAGAAATAATAACATCCTTTGAAACGGAAAGCTCGTCGGCAATTCGGGATGCATAAATTTCAAGTTCGATAGCACCAACACCTGAAAGGACCTTTATTGCAGCCTGAAGGTATTGTCGTTTGCCGTCATCACTACCAATATCATATTTGTTACGCTCACGAAGAAGTGCAAATTCAACCTCATTGGCAGCACCTGCAATTATGGCCTTCATTTTTTCAACACCATAATTCTTAATAATTTCATCAGGGTCCTTGCCACCACTTAAATGAAGCACCTTAATCTTGGCAGTTGTTTTTTTGAAAATAGACAAGGCTCTTGCTGCTGCTTTTTGTCCTGCCTCGTCAGCATCATAGGAAATGAGAATTTCTGACGCATATCGTGAAAGCAATTGTGCCTGTTCACTTGTAAGGGCTGTACCGAGTCCTGCAACAGCATTTGTAAAACCTGCTTGATGAAGTGCAATAACATCCATATAGCCTTCACAAAGAATCAAGGTATCCTTACCGCTTTTTTTAGCAAGATTAAGAGCAAAAACACCCATACTTTTTTTATAAACCAATGTGTCGGATGTGTTGAGATACTTGGGCTTTGAGTCATCCATAACTCGTCCGCCAAAGGCAATAACATTACCCTTCACATCAATTATAGGGAACATAACACGATTACGGAAATTATCGTAAATGTTATTGGGATTTTTCTGTGAACGCCTTGCAAGGTTGGCAAAAAGAAGCTCATCCTTAGTATAACCCTTGTTTAACATAAAGTCAGTAAGTGCGTTAAAGGAATCAGGTGCAAAACCAAGACCGAAGCGTTTTATTGTATCGTCAGTGAGTCCCCTGTTTCTGAAATATGTGTATCCTACTGCACCTTCCTTTGACAAAAGACATTTGTAGAAAAATCTTGCAGCATCACGATTAGCCTCAAGCATACGGAGTCTGCGTTTATTCATTGTGCTGTCGTAATTATTCTCGTCAGGCACATCAATACCTACACGGTCAGCCAAAAACCTGACAGCATCAAGATAATCAAGATTTTCAATATTCTTTATAAATGTAATAACGTCGCCACCATTACCACAGCCAAAACAATAATATGACTGTGTGTCGGGATAAACCGTAAATGATGCAGTTTTTTCACCGTGGAAAGGACAAAGACCTTTACTGATTCGACCTGCTCGTTTTAAATTCACATAAGAGGAAATTGTGCTTTCAATATCAGCACGATTTCGGAGTTCTTGTAAAAAATCATCTGATAATGCCACTAATATTCCTCCTCAAGTCCGATATCAACCCAGGAATCAGGAATAAATATCTTTTTATATACTGCAAGAAGGTATCGGTCACTCATACCTGCAATATAATCACACGCAGCACGAGAAACGCCTTCTTCGTCAATAATGTAATGATATGCCTTTGAAATTCTTTCGGGATTATTAAGGAAATAATCATAAAGGCGGACAATAATTTCCATCGCCTTTGTTTCCTCACCCTTACATACAGGATTTGTATATACCTTATCAAACATAAAGGCATGAAGCTCATCAAACGGTTCTTTCACTTCCGGTGAAAAAATAATATCATCAACACTGTTTTCAACACAGTCAAGAACCATTTTATTGATTCGTGCACTCTTTTTAAAGCCCAACGCATTACGGATTGCAAGAGGAATATCCTCCTCACACATAACTCCTGCACGGACTGCATCGTCAATATCGTGATTTATGTATGCAATTTTGTCGGCAAGTTTAACGATTCGTCCTTCAAGAGTGTCTGCCTCTTTACCACGGGTATGACAGACAATGCCATCACGGACTTCATATGTAAGGTTAAGACCATTGCCGCTTTTTTCAAGTCGTTCAACAACTCGCAGACTCTGGTCAAAGTGACGGAAACCATCAGGCACAACAGAATTGAGCGCCCTTTCCCCTGCGTGTCCGAATGGAGTATGTCCCAAATCGTGACCAAGTGAAATTGCTTCTGTCAAATCCTCATTAAGATAAAGACCGTTGGCAATTGTTCTTGCAATCTGTGAAACCTCAAGAGTATGAGTAAGTCTTGTTCTGTAATGGTCACCCTCAGGAGACAGAAAAACCTGAGTTTTATGTTTTAATCGACGGAAGGAATTAGAATGGATAATTCTATCCCTGTCACGCTGAAAATCAGTTCTTAAAGGGCATTTTTCTTCCTCTTTTTTTCTGCCCAAGGTATTTATTGAAAGACATGCCTTATCCGACAAAATATTCTTTTCATTAAGTTCAATCATTTCTCTTACTGTCATAATAAATACCTCCTTGAAAATGTCCTTCTATATCTATATATCCAAAAAAGTTCAAAAATCCTTTAATTATTTTCAAAAAATTTTAAAATTCGCAAAATTCTTCTGCTACAACCGTCGAAAACACCTTTCCGTAGCTGAGTTCAGTCAATTTTGCATTAATATTATCTTTATTTTCACTTTTTATTCTGAACGTCACTTTTACATTGTCCGTATATTCAGTATCGAGAATCACAGTATCCTCACGGGAAAGAAAATCTGTTAATTTACCATAAAATGTGTAATCACATTCAACAGCCAAATCAAGACAATGTGCCATTGTGATTATTTTTGCACTGTCAACACCAATTTTCGCACTATGAGAATATGCACGGACAAGTCCGCCACCACCAAGAAGAATACCACCAAAATATCTTGTGACAACAACACAGACATCAACAAGGTTTTCTTTTTCAAGCACATCAAGGACAGGCACACCTGCCGTACCCTGTGGCTCACCGTCGTCGGAATATCGTTTTATTCCACCTTCACGAAGAATATAAGCGTGAACATTATGAGTTGCATCCCAATGCTTTGACTTGATTTCAGCTATAAAAGCATTAGCCTCATCAACGGTTGTGACAGGCTTTGCATACCCTATAAATCGTGAACGCTTAACAACATATTCATCACTATTAAATTCTTTTACAGTACGATACTCTTTTGGCATTGGGGTTTCTCCTTTGTAACCGCTGAAAAATGCGACTATAATTTAAGAAGTGGTTACCTCTATAAAAACAAAAGGTGGTACTTTTTACTGTACCACCATTGTGTTTTTAACTTATTTTGAGAGATTGTAACGTTTGTTAAATCTGTCAACACGTCCACCTGCGTCAACAAGTTTCTGTTTACCTGTGAAGAATGGGTGGCAATTTGAGCAGATATCAACCTTTAAATCTTTCTTTGTTGAGCGAGTTTCAAATGTAGCACCACAAGCGCACTTTACTGTTACTGTATTATACTCTGGATGGAGTCCCTGTTTCATGACAATTGTCACCTCTTTCAGTACTTATTTACATAGCCTAATGATTTTAGCACAAGACGAAATAAAAATCAAGTGTTTTTTTAAACTTTTAAAGAAATTTCTTTCGATAAATGGAATGAATAAAGAGTTACTGTAATATTTTGCAGACCAAAACACTCTTCAGCAGCTTTTTTATAGACAGTCATTTGCTCCTTATATCTTTCGCAAAGTTCCTCTTCTGATGAAACTTTGTCCGTTTTATAGTCAACAATTTCGCCATTTTTACCATTTATAATAATACCGTCAATTATACCCTGCACAATGACGGATTCGTCCTGAACATTTTCTGGTAGTGTTTTGTCGATTATTGCAACGGGAATAGTCATTGAAAATTCCTGTTCACGGACATATTTTTCTGCGGATGAAATTCTGTTATAAAGGCTGCTTTCAAAAAATGATTTGATTGCATTCACATTCAATGCATCGGCTTGTTTCTGTGTAAATATTTTATTTTCAACTGCACGATTGATTTCATCCTGCAAATTCTCACTTACTTTACTGAAATTGCAGATTTCCATAAACTTATGAGTCAGCGTACCACGCTGTGCAGGAGTCAAATCACCTGTCCCCGAAAATGCAGGGTTTTCACTTGCAAGATATTTAAGATTTTCGTCACTGTTGATTGCAGATGCTGCGTATTTTACAGGTATATCTGACAAAACTCTGAACGGATAGTTATAGGATAATCTTTTACTGATTATTTCAAGTGTTTCATTATCACATTCATATGTTTTTTCTTCTGTGACAACGG
Organism: Candidatus Fimenecus sp.; assembly: GCA_045531435.1. GTDB lineage: Bacteria > Bacillota > Clostridia > Oscillospirales > Acutalibacteraceae > Fimenecus. Next base: position 5,101 of record JAZSDZ010000041.1, on the reverse strand, counting down.
TTTCCACCAATTCAGTTCTTTCAAATACACCAAAATCAATTGCAGGGCAATTATTTGATTTTTTAACATTAAGTAAGGTGTCAACCTTCATTGAAGGATGATTCATCATAGAAAGTAAAATCCATTGCATATAGCTTGAACATATTGAAACAGGCACAGCACTTTCCGTTTCATTGTCATAGCTTTCATAATACAAGTCCGTAAGCTTCTTTTCCGGATTATACATTGAACCCACAAGATAGAGTTTTTCTTCTGCTCGTGTCATCGCAACATATAAAACTCTTATATGCTCGGCAAAATCCTCCTGCTTTTCCTTCATTTTTATTGTATTTGACGGCAAAGTGCTGAAATCCTTATGAAGTTCGGGGAAATAACGGGAAGTTGCAACACCTAAGCTTCTGTTCACCTTAACCTTGCTTAAATCATTCACACTTGTTGATGAACAACAGTTTGCAACAAATACAACTGGAAATTCAAGACCTTTACTCTTATGAATTGACATAATTCTTACTACATCATCATTTTCTGAAATTTCATTTGCAGAGTCCAAATCCTTGTTGTTTTTACGGATTTTATCAAGGAAACGAATAAAGCCTGAAAGTCCTGAGCCACCATTTGACTCGTAATTTTCTGCGTAATTTATAAGAAGTTCAATGTTGAGAGTTCTTTTTTCACCGTTATCCATAGCACCTGCAATACTATCGAAGGATGTTATCTCAAGGACACGACGGATAAGACTGCCGATATCCATTGTGACGGATAAAGTGCGAAGAATCCAGAGCACATCAAGAAATTCTTTTACCTTTGTATCATTATCATACTGTGTTTTTATTGCATCATAGAAATTGCCTTTTCTGTTTGATGAACGATATTTTGCCAAATCATCTTCCGTAAAAGGAAACAATGGTGACAGCATAACAGATGCCAATGGCACATCCTGAACAGGATTATCAATAACCTTAAGCATTGAAATCAGGGTAATAATTTCTTTACTTTCAAAAAATCCGCCTTGCTTCTGGAAATACGCAGGAATACCCATATCGGTAAGCTCTCTTGCAATAATATTTGCTTTATCCTTTACCGCACGGAGAAGAATACAGATGTCACTGTATTTTATTGGTCGTTGGTTGTCCTTCTTACCGACAAGAGTGCCTGACGAAATAAGCTCATTTATAACATTACCTATATGACGGGCTTCAGCCACAAGGTCAGAGCCTCGCGAATTGCCTGACTCCACAATATGAACCGACACATCAGCAGTATCCTCCTGTGGATAATTTCCGCCAAAGACTAATTGTTCACCATTTTTATATTCGATGCCACAGGTTTTCTTTGTCATAAGATTGTTGAATATAAAATTAATTCCTTCAAGAATCCCCTGTCGGCTACGGAAATTTTTATCAAGATTTATCACTGCAGGATAATTGTTATCTTTATAGATTTCAAATGAATCCTTATACCCCATAAAGATTTCAGGCATAGCCTGACGGAATCGGTAAATGCTTTGCTTTACATCGCCGACCATAAATTTGTTCTCGTTATTAGCTGAAATAACAGAGAAAAGTGTATCCTGTGCTTCATTTGTATCCTGAAATTCGTCAATGAGAATCTCTGCAAAATTATTGGAAAGTTCATTTGCCAATGGTGTTTTAGTGTATGTACCATCAGGATTAAATTCCACCAATATTTTCAATGCAAGATGAAGAATATCGGAAAAATAATATGTATTATTTTCTTTTTTGTATTCACCAAGAAGGTTTATGAAACTGATTGTGCAATTTTTTAAAATTGACATAATCGGCAAAAGATATTCCATATCCTCCTTATATTCTGACTCGGTGCAGATTAAGATTGAATTTGCCGACGACAGATATTTCTTGATACTGTCACGACGACCCTTGATGTCGTCATAATAGCAATCCTTTTCGTCCTTTGGCACTCGTGGGAATGTGCTGAATTTTAAAAGTTCAGTTTGTTTTTTGATTTCATCCCATTTTTCGGGACTGTTTTCAATAAGATTTAAAATGTTATCTATTGACGCAATAATCGGCGTAAGGTCGTTTGTTACAGCACCTTTAAGGTTACTGTTTTCAGGTGCATCTGCTATAATGCCGTTTGCTTTTGACTTGACATATTCAAGCACTTCATAAAGCCTGTTCAAGCAATATTTACCCCACTTCGACTCGCTTACAGGTAATTTTTCAAAATATTCGGCAAAAGTGGTTTCAAGCCAATTCAAAGGATTTTGTGATGCCATTGCAAAATCGTAAAGAGAAAGAATTGACTCAATAAGACTGTGGTCATTTCTGCCGTTTGAGAAAAGCTTTAAAAATGATTCCGTTTCTTCTTGTGGCAGACTATAAAGTTCTTCAAGAACCTGACTAATTATTTCCTGCTTTAACAAATCGTGTTCAATATCAGAAAGCATTCCGAAGTTAGGGGCAACACCTGCTTTTTCAAAATTTTCCTTAATAAGCTTTACACAAAAACTATCCATTGTGGAAATCTGTGCATTTGGAAGATACATTTTCTGTCTTTTAAGATATTGATTTTTTGGTTGTTCTAAAATCAGTTCTGAAAGTCTTTTTGATATTCTTTCCTTCATTTCAGCAGCTGCTGCTTTTGTAAATGTTACAATGAGTAACTTTTCAATATCAACGGGGTTATTGATATCTGTAATTCTGCTGATAACTCGTTCAACAAGAACTGCTGTTTTACCTGACCCTGCTGCAGCAGAAACAAGGACAGTACCATTTTGCGAATCGATTGCCTGTTTCTGGGCATCAGTCCATATTCTCGCCATCCTCGTCACTCCTTAACATATCAATTGAATCTTTGAATGAAAGCACATTCATCTCTTTAATCGGGTCATCCTCTTCCCTTTTACATACATCCTTATAGTTACACCATTTGCAACCGTCTTCTATCGGTAATGCACTTATATATCCTTCATGCAACATTTCTGCCATATTCTTTATTGAAGAGTTAACTGATTTTTTTAATCGTTCAAGAGAACCGATAGAAATAACCTTTCCCTTTAATGAATTTGTCTTTTCATCAAAAGCTGCAGGGAGAAATACACCTTTGAATTCCTTATCCATCGCTTCAAAAACCTGAAGGTTATTGAGAATCATACCGTCCATTTTATGTTCAGATGCAGAGTAGCATTCTGCAAATGATTTGTCGGAATCCCTTTGCACCTTGTCAGATGTAACCTTTGTGTTTTTTGCCTGAAAATAAAGGACACCTGCAGGAGTTACATTATCTCCATAATATTCCTTGCCATTTTCCCAAATTGCGAAAAGGTAAATGAGCATCTGCATATTAAGTCCGTAAAAAACCTCACCAAGCTGAAATTCCTTGCCACCTGTTTTATAGTCAACCACTCGTAAAAATGTATTATCCTCTGTTTCGAATGCGTCAACACGGTCAATGCTACCAACAATGCTTACCTTACCACCATTTTCAAGATTGACAACATACGGTGGAATCTGTCCGTCAACATTGATTTTAAGCTCAAAGTCCACAGGTGTGAATTCACATACCTTAAATTCATTGATAAGGCGAAGCACTACACTATAAGATGTGTCCTTAATAAGACTGATTGTTCTCAAAAATGATTTTGCCTTATTTTCATAACCGCCCATTTCATCTGTAATATATTCGTCGATTATTATATTTATTTTTTCTTTTATTGTATTTTCAGACATAGAGATAATTTCTGCCTTTTTGTTTCTGTACAAAAAATGTTCAAGGACAAAGTGAATTACCGTACCATATAACGCAGCATCAACCTGTGCTTCTTTTCTCGGCTTAAGCTTCATTCCGTATTCGCAGAAATATCCGAATGGGCATTTGTAGAATTTCTCAATTCTTGATGCTGACATATACATATTTTTACCGAAGAATTCTGTTGCAAGGTCTGTGTCGTTAATTCTGAATTCTTTTATATGGGCTTTACTCATTTTTGACAGTTCATTTTCACCGTCATTTTTACTGAAATATTCTTTCAACGTTTCGGAAAGGACTGAGCCCTTTACAGACTCACCTGCCATTACAGAAAATGCAGAATCACGGCTTTCAATGAGATTGAGTTTTGAATTTTTCCTTCTTATTTCACATTGTGGGAACATTCTTAAAACATCATTGACCATTTCAGACGGTGTCAAGGATGATGAATCAGTACCAACTGCAGAATATGTGAGATAAAGTTTATCAGTAGCAAGGGTAATTGCACGATATGCGATAAAATTCTCACTTACGCTGTTATATTCAAGATTGCTTATGATTGGAAGACCGTTATTAATCAACTCGCATCTTTCCATATCATTGAAAAGCACACCTGAAGAGCTTTCACCCGGGAAAACACCTGTATTTACGCCCATAAGGAAAACCGCTTTTGGTGCAGTAGCGCGGATTCTGTCAGCGCCACCAATTACAACTTCATCCATACCGTTAGGAATAACACCAATATCCTTTGATGCAACAAGAATGTCAAAAAGTTCGGAATAGCGTTCTATTGTTATACTGTTTTTTCCCAATGCGCTGTAAAGTCCGTCAAAAACCTCTGTAAGAATTTTCCATATTCTCCCCTGCTCCTGTGCCAAATCAAGCTCATTGTTATCCTTCAAAACAGATGTAAAAATTTTAAGATTTTCGTCAATTTTTGCATTACGGAGAAATGCGAAAAGCTCTTTTGAAACAGTTTCACCATCAGTATCTGTTATTTTCTTTTTCAATGCTAAAATCGGACCTACTACCCTTTCGCGAAGGGAATTTATATTTTCAAGCGCTTCCTTTGCATATTCGTCAAAAGATTCGCCGAAGCCCTTTGGATTTTCCGTCCATTCGTTTTTCCATGAAGACGGAGTTACTCGCCACATAAGGCAGTAATCTTCAAGCATTGCGATTTCTTCAACTGTAAAGCCATAAATCTGAGTTTTGAGAAATCTCAACACAGTTTCTGTATCAAATCCTCTTACAAGAATATTGAGAAGGCAATTCACAAAAACAACAAGAGGTTGAGTGCTTACAGGCTGACGATTATCATGGAAACAGTCAATATCGTACTTTCTAAAGGCTGATTCAAGCTGTTTTTTAT
>JAZSDZ010000135.1:0-3593 GCA_045531435.1 Candidatus Fimenecus sp. | reverse complement strand
CTATGAGTATGTGCTCGGCAAGATGGCAGCATCCGGTAACAACGGTCAGTTCCGTACCCCAAGACATATCATCAAGATGATGGTTGAGATGATGCAACCTACCTTGAAAGACAGCATCTGTGACCCTGCAATGGGAAGTGCCGGATTTATCGTGGAAAGTGCGAAGTATATTCAGGAGCACTATAAGTCAGAACTGTTGCAGAAGGCAAATGCTGAACACTACAAGAACGGTCTTCTTCATGGTTTTGATACTGATACAACAATGCTTCGTATCGGTGCAATGAACCTTATGCTTCATGGTGTGGATAACCCGGATGTAGAGTATAAGGATAGTCTTTCAACTGACAATACCGACGAGAATAAATACACCTTGTGCCTTGCGAATCCACCCTTTGCAGGTAGTTTGGACTATGATGCAGTAAGCAAATCAATCCTTGCAATCACCAAGACCAAGAAGACCGAATTGCTGTTCATGGCACTGTTCGTAAGAATGTTGCAGATGGGTGGAAGATGTGCTTCTATCGTTCCTGATGGTGTGCTTTTCGGTACAAGTACAGGTCACCTCTCAATCCGTAAGGAGATTGTAGATAATCAGAGATTGCAGGCAGTCATTTCAATGCCATCAGGTGTATTCAAACCATATGCAGGAGTATCTACGGCAATCTTGGTGTTCACGAAAACCAACGCCGGCGGCACTGACAAGGTGTGGTTCTATGATATGAAGGCAGATGGATTCTCACTTGAAGACAAGAGAAATCCTGTTGCTGACAATGATATTCCGGACATCATCAATCGTTTCCATAACCTTGCCGGGGAAGAAGGCAGAACACGAAAGGAGCAGTCGTTCCTTGTTCCGGTAGATGAAATCCGTGAAAAGGGTTATGACCTGTCTATCAATAAATACAAGGAAATCGAAAGGGAGAAAGTGGAATATGAAAGCAGTGAGGTGATTCTTGACAGGATTACATCATTGGAAAAGGACATCATATCTGCCTTGAATGATTTCAGGACTAAGTTTATGTAGATTGATTATGAATAGGTGGCAGTTTGAAGAATTGATTGATGCTTTGAATGGTCCAGATTGGTGGAGCATCGGCATAACCATAGTCAATGCTTTGATTATGGTTTGGTTGGGCATTAGTCAGTACAAACTTCAAAAACGACAGACAGAACTGCAGCAAAGACAGACTGAAGCACAGGAGTATGAAATATATCGCCGTCTTTATTTGTTGTTAGTCCAGACCCATAATGAGGTGAACGATTTTCTGAGAAACCTTCATAATGGCACATGGGGCAGTTTTGTGCTTATGGATAAGGATATGTTGAATAGAAAAGCGACCCTTATAAATCAGTTGCAGAAAGACTTGCTTGAGAATTATGTAGATTACGAGTTGAAATTCTCCTCAGATTTATTTGATAAAGAGAAGTGTCGAAACATCCTGTCAACTATGTCTGCAATATTGTATCATGTTAATTTGGCTATAGAGAAGGGTGAGATTGATATGCCAATGGGTAGTTGTCACATTTATCCTGTTGAGGGAGATATGGAGGTAGGTCAGGCGGTTGCCATTGCGAAACGTTTTAAGAATGCTGATATGATCCTAAATGGTATAATGAATTTCATAGAGCAAAAGAGGAGGTTTGGCAGTTGTGAGGATATGTTGAAGATAATCAAGAAAAAGTGTAAAATTGATTAGGGTATGAAGCAAGGTTGGGAAATAAAGAGGATTAAGGATATATGCGATAAGGCATCATCCAATATTGCACAGAAAAAGATTGCTGATATAGATGGTGATTATCCTGTATTTGGTGCAAGTGGTTTTGTTCAGAATGTCGATTTTTATCATAGAGATAGTCCATATGTGGGAATTGTGAAAGATGGGGCAGGTGTAGGAAGAGTAAATATATATCCGGCATATTCATCATTATTGGGTACACTTCAATATATAATACCAAAGAAAGGATTTTTGTTGGAGTATGTTGCCTATGCTTTGAAGAGTCTTAATCTTGCATCATTTGCATCAGGAGCAACAATTCCCCATATATATTTCAAAAATTACGGTGAGTCTTTTATCCCCGTTCCCCCAATCGCAGAACAGGCAAAGATTGTTGAGGAACTTGATTGTTTGTCTGGTATCGTTGAGAAGAAGAAACAGCAGTTGAAAGAACTTGATGCACTTGCACAGTCTATCTTCTATGAAATGTTTGGTGACCCAGTGGAAAATGATAAGAGGTGGGATGTAAAGCGAATTGAGGATATTTGTGATGTGTATAGAGGTGGTTCTCCTCGTCCAATTGATAAGTTTCTTGGTGGTAATATCCCGTGGATTAAGATAGGGGATGCGACACTGGGTGATAGTATATTCTTAACTCAGACGAAGGAACATATTATAGAAGAAGGATTAAGAAAAACCAGATTTATTCATTCTGGAAGTCTCATCTTTGCAAATTGTGGAGTTTCATTAGGTTTTGCGAGGATTATTACTTTTGATGGATGCATCCACGATGGTTGGCTGGCATTCGATAATGTATCTGAGGAAATAGATAAAATATTCTTTCTCAAATCATTGAACTTTTGCACGCCTTATTTTAGGAGTATTGCACCTGATGGAGTACAACCCAATCTAAACACATCAATAATGAAGGCGTTTAAGCAGATTTTGCCTCCATTGTCTATGCAAAAAGATTACGTAGATAAGATTCAAGCAATTGAAAAGCAGAAGTTGCTTATTACGGAATCATTAGTACAGGCGGAAATGTTACTAAATAGCAGGATGGACTACTATTTCAATTAGTATGAGAAACTTTGACTACATAAAGGATTTAGGACTGACTGATTTGCATCGGTACTGCTGTGCTGCCGAAGAAAATCAGGTCAGCAATCCTGATATATGTGCTATCAATGCAAGACGAGCATTGGAGTACACCGTGCGTGCCTTGTATCAGATGAAGAATATTGAGATAGGTGAACGCACATCACTTTATGAACTCGTGGACGGTGAACCTTTCAAGGAGTTCATTGGTGATGAAAGGGTCATGATGGCAGTTCATTTCGTGAGAAAGGTCGGCAACAATGCTGCACATGCCTCTGCCGTAACAAAACGAGATGCTTTCTTCTGCCTGCTCAATATCTATAATGTGGTTGCTTCCATACTGTTGAAATTGAGGGTTGTAGAGGATGTAAAACCTTTTGACCGATCCCTTGTCCCATCGGTTCCTGGTACTCCTGTAATCGTTCCTGTAAAGGTCGCAGAACCTGACAAGATAGTTGAAGTAGCAGATAAGGTTGCAGTCGCATCGAATGAACCTGTTGAGATTATCCCTACTGATATAAGTGAAACAGAGACAAGGGCAATGTATATAGACCTGATGCTTCGTGAAGCAGGATGGAAAGTCCTTGATGTTGAGGGTATGATAGCAACTTCTTCCGCTTGCGTCGAGGTGGAACTGCATGGTATGCCGAATGCCCATGATGTAGGATTTGCTGACTATGTCCTGTTCGGAAGCAATGGTAAACCCCTTGCAGTCATTGAGGCAAAAAGAACATCCGTATCACCATCAAAGGGTAAGCATCAGGCAGAACTTTATGCTGA
>JAZSDZ010000048.1:0-3821 GCA_045531435.1 Candidatus Fimenecus sp. | reverse complement strand
CTATGAGTATGTGCTCGGCAAGATGGCAGCATCCGGTAACAACGGTCAGTTCCGTACCCCAAGACATATCATCAAGATGATGGTTGAGATGATGCAACCTACCTTGAAAGACAGCATCTGTGACCCTGCAATGGGAAGTGCGGGATTTATCGTGGAAAGTGCGAAGTATATTCAGAAACACTATAAGTCAGAACTGTTGCAGAAGGCAAATGCTGAACACTATAAGAATGGTCTTCTGCATGGATTTGATACTGATACAACAATGCTTCGCATCGGTGCCATGAACCTCATGCTTCATGGTGTAGATAATCCTGATGTAGAGTATAAGGATAGTCTTTCAACTGATAACACTGACGAAAACAAATACACCTTGTGTCTTGCAAATCCGCCTTTTGCAGGCAGTCTGGACTATGATGCAGTAAGTAAGTCAATCCTTGCAATCACAAAGACCAAGAAGACCGAACTGCTGTTCATGGCACTGTTCGTAAGAATGTTGCAGATGGGTGGTAGATGTGCTTCTATCGTTCCTGATGGTGTGCTTTTCGGTACAAGTACAGGTCACTTGGCAATCCGTAAGGAGATTGTAGACAATCAGAGATTGCAGGCAGTCATTTCAATGCCATCAGGTGTGTTTAAACCATACGCAGGAGTATCTACTGCGATTTTGGTATTCACGAAGACCAACGCAGGTGGTACTGATAAGGTGTGGTTCTATGATATGAAGGCAGATGGATTCTCACTTGATGACAGGAGAAATCCTGTTGCTGATAATGACATTCCAGACATCATAAATCGTTTCCATAATCTTGCCGGTGAGGAAGGCAGAACAAGAAAGGAGCAATCATTCCTTGTTCCGGTAGAGGAAATCCGTGAGAAGGGTTATGACCTATCTATCAACAAGTACAAGGAAATCGAAAGGGAGAAAGTGGAATATGAAAGCAGTGAGGTGATTCTTGACAGGATTACATCATTGGAAAAGGACATCATATCTGCCTTAAATGAGTTCAGGACTAAGTTTATGTAGTATGGAAAAGATTGATATTATAGTGTCCGTTGTCGGAGCAGTAGCATCTATCATTGCTGCTATTGCAGGTATAGTCACTTACAAGTTCAGCAAGAGGATGAGCAAAGGAAATATCAGGAGACGGATTGCAGCAAAGGAAAGACAGATTTCAGATATTCAGAATCAGATTTATAGAAGATATGGGTTGAATGACAATGGTACAGGTCGGGCCCTATCACCATTGGATATGAAGAAAAGGAAACTTCAAGAAGAAATAGAAGACTTGCGTTTAGAATTATAGTCAAGATGAAACAAGGTTGGAAGACTTGTAAGTTTGCAGATGTGTTCGATTTGCAGATGGGAAAGACCCCAAGTAGGGATAACCCTACTTATTGGGGTGATGACAATATGTGGGTATCCATTGCAGATATGAATGAACAAAAATACATGTCTGCGACAAAGGAAGGCATAACAGATGTCGCAGTTCAGGAATCTGGTATTAAACCTATTCCCAAAGGTACTGTGATAATGTCATTTAAGTTGTCTATCGGTAAGGTTTCTATTGCTACATCAAAACTGTATACCAATGAGGCAATAATGGGGTTCATAGAAAAAGAGGAAGGAACTTTGGTTCCAGAATACCTATACTACTACCTAAAGGGTTACAAGTGGGAAGGTGCGAATAAAGCAGCAATGGGTATGACCCTAAACAAAAAGACAATTGCAGAAAACACTATTTCATATCCCCCAATCGCAGAACAGGAAAAGATAGTTGCTGAACTTGATTGTCTTTCGGGGATTATTGAGAAGAAGAAACAGCAGTTGAAAGAACTGGATAATCTTGCACAATCAATCTTCTATGAGATGTTCGGTGACCCTGTGGAGAATGATAAGGGGTGGGAAACAAAGAAGGTTATAGATGTCGTAAAGTTGCAACGAGGTTATGACCTGCCAATTCAACATAGACAGTCAGATGGTGGTATTCCAGTATGGGGGTCTAATGGTATAGTTGGATGGCATAACGAAGCAAAGGTTGACTATGGTGTTATCACAGGTCGTTCAGGCACATTGGGAACAGTGTATTCATATGACAAACCTTTTTTCCCTTTGAATACGACACTGTTTTCAGTTGATACTCATGGAAATGATATCGTCTATCTTAAATACCTATTAAACATCTTTGACCTAAAAAGATTCGGGACAGGTACAGGTGTTCCAACCTTGAATAGAAATGTATTTCATAGTGAACCAATTATTAGTGTTCCACTTGCATTACAACAAGACTTCGCATCCAAGATAGAATCAATCGAAAAACAGAAAGAACTGATTGCCCAGTCTATCAAGGAGACTGAAACCTTGTTCAACAGCAGGATGGACTACTATTTCAATTAGTATGAGAAATTTTGACTACATAAAGGAATTAGGACTGACAGATTTGTACAGGTACTGCAGTGCTGCCGAGGAAAATCAGGTCAGCAATCCAGATATATGTGCCATCAATGCAAGACGAGCATTGGAGTACATTGTGCGTGCCTTGTATCAGATGAAGAACATTGAGATAGGTGAACGCACATCACTTTATGAACTTGTGGACGGTGAACCTTTCAAGGAGTTCATAGGTGATGAAAGGGTCATGATGGCAGTTCATTTCGTGAGGAAGGTCGGTAATAATGCTGCACATGCATCTGCCGTTACGAAACGCGATGCTTTCTTCTGCCTGCTGAATATCTATAATGTAGTTGGATCCGTATTGCTGAAACTAAGGGTCATTGATGAAGTCAAACCTTTTGACCGTTCAATTGTTCCATCGGTCCCTGGTACTCCTGTAATCGTTCCTACCAAGGTCGTTGAACCAGATAAGATAGTTGAGGTTGCTGATAAGGTCGCAATATCATCAAGTGAACCGGTTGAGGTTATTCCTACTGATATAAGTGAGGCAGAAACAAGGGCAATGTATATAGACTTGATGCTTCGTGAAGCAGGATGGAAAGTCCTTGATGTGGATGGTATGATAGCAACATCATCTGCTTGTGTTGAGGTGGAACTGCATGGTATGCCGAATGCCCATGATGTAGGATTTGCTGACTATGTTCTGTTCGGAAGCAATGGTAAACCCCTTGCAGTCATTGAGGCAAAAAGAACATCAGTATCACCATCAAAGGGTAAGCATCAGGCAGAACTTTATGCTGATTGCTTGGAAGCACAGTATGGTGTAAGGCCTGTTATCTACTATACCAACGGATTCCAGACATATATCATAGATGGATTGGGTTACCCACCAAGAAGACTATATAGTTTCCATAGTGAGGATGACCTTGAAAGACTTATCCAGAAACGTAATAGAAAGGATATTACGGACTTTTCTATCAATGATAATATAACCGATAGATACTATCAGAAGACCGCAATCAAGGCAGTCTGCGAGCACTATAACAGCAAGCACAGAAAGGGCCTTCTTGTGATGGCAACCGGTACCGGAAAGACAAGAGTTGCCATATCACTTGTTGATGTTCTGAAAAGGAATGACTGGGTAAAGAATGTCCTGTTCCTTGCAGATAGAACATCGTTGGTAAAGCAGGCACACAAGAACTTCGTGAAACTGCTGCCGAATGAGACTACCTGTGTACTGAACGAAGGTGGTGACCATGATTTGAATGCACGAATCACATTCTCAACTTATCAGACAATGATTAACTTCATTGATACTGATGATAAACCATTTTCTGTAGGCAGATTTGACCTGATAATCATTGACGAGGCACACCGTTCAATCTTCGGTAAGTATGGTGCCATCTTCAACTACTTTGATTCCATGCTG
>JAZSDZ010000169.1:0-7405 GCA_045531435.1 Candidatus Fimenecus sp. | reverse complement strand
ACTAAAAACAAAACTGACTCCGCTTGAAAAACGAAATCAGTTTGTTGCTTAAAATTTAATATTCAACACCATAGGGGGTGTTTTTTGTGCTGTCCGCACAAATTGGGGCAGTTCAAAACCGATTCAGGGAGCTTTTTTCGTTATATCCTAATCCTCACCGCAGACACACCGCCCATTTCAGGTTTCTTCTCCATAAAATCTTCGGGCATCTTGCTTTCGTACGCCTTCATATATGTCGCAGAACCGAGATAAGCAGAAATATTGGTCCTCGGTATAATCACCCAATCAGAGTCAGGTTCTTTGTTTGCGATATAGTATTCGGCAAGAGTAATCATAAGCCTTTCAGTTTTTGCATTTACACCATAAGCCTTGATTTTTTGCAGCGCTTCATCGGGCAGTACAACCGCATCAATACGCAAAGGATCGAGAACAAGAGCATCTGCAATAGCCGTGTCAAAAAGCAAAGGAAAATCGGCAGAAGACCTGTCGTTGTAAATGGAATACTGAAACTGTATCAGCTTGTTAGCCCAAGTGCTTTCAATAGCTTTTAAGGTCTTCTTTTCGGCAAAGCAGTGAAGCTTTTTTGTAACATCTTCTTTGTTCTTTTTAATGTAATCCGAAAGAGAATGCAGGTATCTGTAATACCATCCTGCACCGTCTTCATTAACAATATTGGGAAACTCGCTGTGAAGCTCAGGAAAAGATGTATGAAAAGCCAATGCCTTGTTTGATACTGTTTCATAAGGCAGACTGCACCATGCACATAAAAAACGCTGTGATTCTTCTGTTCTTGCGTAAGGGTCATCGGTGCGAAGTGTACCGTCAGCATTATGAAAAAGATAACCTCTTGCAAGAATGGTAAATATACGGTTGAAGCCCTTGTTCTGCTTAATCATTCTTACTGTAAATCTACCTATGAAAGCAGTTGATTGCTTATTTTCTGCAATGAAAACGGGAGCGTCGGTATATGCTTTGAATTCAAGCCATTCATTAGTCATATATTTTATCTCCCTTCCTTGCAAATCTGTTGATATGTCTGTAATAAGCATCATAAAGGAAATCATGCTTACCGAGAGCAACAATGTATTTTACGGAAGCATTAAAAGAAATAACAGGAGTTTCAATTATTCTCGCTGCTTCCCTTGAAACAGTTTCACGGTAATTGCCTACGGGATTTCTGAGATACGCTTTTACCATTAAGTTAAGCTCCTCTGAATCATTGGGATACTGCATAGCCGAAGCATTTGCAGATATGTTGTAGTTTCGTGTTTCAGTAATAATATCAGGCAGCAATTTATACCCGCCAAAACGGAAATCAGCAAAGATGTCATAATACTCTCTGTACTCTGCTTCAGGAAGATGCTTTATGAGAAAGGCATATCTTTCATCCTCTTTCATAAAGTGCCAATTCTCGTTTCTTACCGCAAAATATATCTCATTTACTCGTTCTTCGGGCAGATTAATGAACGTAGCAGCAAGCTCATCAGCTTCATAATCATTAACCTTATTCTGCATATACAGAATAAGGTTAATATCATTGTGCTTTGCCTTGATATTACTTGCGGCTTTCCGTCTTGCACGGATTCTTTTCAGGCAGGTTTCGTAATCTGCTATTACTCTACCTACATAATCAAGAATCTTCGGGTCAAGTTTTTTCTCCCAACCGTGCTTTGCAAATGTAAAAAGCTCACTCGTATCAGCCTGATGAATTTTCGCCCTTGGTGTATTCTTTTTCAACTCTCTTGCAAAATACGGAAGCTTTTCAAGGTTAGAGCTGACCTCATCCCAATTCTGACCTTCAAAGAATTTCTTATAGCGTTCATCAAATGTCGGCTCATACCAACGGCGCTTGCCCTCTGCTTTTTCAATAAGAGCCTTGTATTTAAGGAAGGATGTTCTTTCAGCTTTGTTGGTTTCAAGATATTCTGTCAAATCCGGTTTTATACCGCTTTTAGCTGAGTCTATCTCAAGACCTGTCAGTATCTCAAGCACCTCTGTTTCCTGGCGGTACTGCTCTTTCTTTTCATCGTCGGTGTTTTCGTCATAAGCAATTATACTACGGTCAAGTGCTGCATTTGAAATCTGACCGACACGGGATGAGAATGTGTTTCGTATTGTTTCGAAGCGTTTATACCAATCATTTGCATCTGCAATGATTGGCTCTGCGGACGGTATGCTTAATAAAGGTAGATTGCCACCAAGTGAAAAATCATCCTTACTGTAGTTATTTGCTATACAAGATGTAAGCTTCGGCTCGGCTACTGTTTTAATCATATCACCGTCAAAATCAGCACCACCAAGTCTTTCGGCAAGGAGTGAAACGGAGTTAACCATAATTATATCTGTAAGACCTGAAAGGTATTTTTTTCTGTAAGTGCCTATCTTTTTTAATGGCTTAACAAGTGCTTCTTCATTTCTTGCAATATGAGGATTACGAAGAAGAGCATAGATATTTTGCTGTGAATATACAGCACCGGGAGCATAAAACTCATTCGTATCAAGGAATTCATTTTTAATAGCAGATAATATATCAGGTCTTCCGCCATTATCTCTGATAAGCTCATAGAATAATTCCATAATATCAGCCGCAAAGAAACGGTTGTCTCCGTCAACAAGTAAACGGCCTATGGAATAATCTTTAAGCAGACTCTCTGCCGCATCGTCAAGCTGACGGACAAAGTATGGCTCATTGATAAATTTTGGATTTTTTCTCAACAACTCTGCAAGATGATAACTTCGGCTCTTTCTTCCGAATGTCCATTCATCAGCCTTTTCGGTAAAATACCTTATACGGGCATCTGTATCACGGCGAAGCTTATAATACCTCTGCTCTGTCGGCTTGGTCAGCCACATTCTTTCATCCTCAGAGGGAGAATGCTCCCACCCCAAGGGTAAATCATCAGGTCTGAATTCAGATGAAAGCATTTTGACAGTATTAAGGAACTGATAATTAAGCTCGGTTGTATCTTCTGCTTCTGTCTTGCTTACATTTGTGATGTATATTGTGTGCTCATAAGCACGGCAGAGCTGTACATATGTCTGCCAAGAAATATTATACTGTTTCAGCCACTTGTAACCCTTGAACTGACTTTCGGTAAGTATCATACAAAGGCTATCAACTTGGTGCTTTCTTCCCCATATATCAGTTATTGCTTCAATACCTGCTTCCTTGAACAGAGATTTGAAATCTGTCTTATGCACCATACCCTTGATATATAGCATACGAATCTGAAAAGATGTATGTTCTTTTTTACTGCCGATTTTGCTGTCAAGCTCACGGGCAAACTCAGGTGAAATTAGTCCCATACCGTCAAAGCGTGTAGTTTCAATATCGCCTGTGCATTCTGTTCTTTCATATTTTCTTATACTGCCTTCACCTGTAACATCTGCAACTGTCACACTAGAAACATCATTTGTAATATGCTTCGGGTTGGGTACAATAGCAACATTTTCAAGAAAGTACTTATTATCGGGCTCTACTCTGATACCTGACGAAAAGAGAAGACCATTATATGCATAAAGCTTTGAAAGCTCACAAACATCAATTTTTAAGTTGAGGGTTATTCTGCGTGTAATTTCATCATAAAGGTCAGCACGGACAAATGACAGCTTTGCATTTCTGCTCATAGAAGCAGAACGCTCAAAGGCAAGATATTTATGCTGACCGCTGCCAAGGTCAAGAGTAATACCTTCAGGGCGGAACATAGATTCAGCCTTTTTCTGCCTTAATGCATTTTTAGGGTACTCTGCACTTCTGTCAAAGATACCTGCAAAATCAAAATATATAATTGCATCGTACAAGTCGTCAATTATCAGCTCATCACCTTTTGGCGAATAACCGTCTCTGTGAAGCATAGACATAAGCTGATAGAAAACGGCATTATCATCCTGATAAGTATCGCCGTGATTTAATAATACACTTGCAGTTTCCGCTTTGTTGAGATTGAAAGAGTATACATCCTCGTCAACGGGCTTTGCGTAAGCAAGAATTGCTTTTGCGGACAGTATGGGTATTTTATATCTTACACCGGTCATAGCTTCACCTCCTGAAATGATTATTACAAGTATACTACAATGGTACATAAATTTCAATATTTTGGTAAATGAATACTGCGTCACATTTTTTTGAAGAGCATACAAAAACTGCCCTCACAGAGAGAGCAGTTTGGAAAATGTTGAACTTAACAAATTGGAAAACTGTCAGACTCAATTGAGTTCTGCAATTTTTTCTTCAAGTTTCTGAACAAACTGACCGACAAAATAACCGTCAATGAATCGGTGGTTTACGTCAAGAGTCATATTGATAATGTACTTGCCGTTTTGCTCAGTATATTTACCCCAGACAAGGATCGGTGCGGTGTCGTCCTTCAGCTTCGGGTCGGTGTAATCGCGCTCGTTTGAACACATTGTTATATCTGCCCAGGGAATGCAGGAAAATACAATCTGCGATTCTCTTAAGCCTCCGAGAGAATATACAGACAATGGGTTGTTTTCACTTTCCTCACGGGCTTTCTTAGCGAATTCAATAATATCACCCTCGCAGGGAAGTGAAACCATGTGAAAGCTTGTCGCACCCTTTTTCAAATCAGTAAAGCAAGGTACACGGCGGTCAATTTTAAATACCTTATTATCTTCAGTTTCAAGAAGAAATTCATCTGTTTCATTTATTGACTGTGTACATAAATATATGAGTGAATAATAGAAAGATATTTTGTTTTTTCTTGTAAATGCAAGCAGATTGGTTACATCAATATTAAATGCTACGCAGTAATGCGGAGTTGCAATGTTTGAATAAAACTCAAAATGTTCTTTTCTTTCCCAAGTATTTATATCAATTTCTTTTCTCATACAACCATCTCCGTAATAACTAATTTGTTTATATCATTATACCACACAAGTCCACTAAATTTCAATCTGTTACATACACCTGTTACTTCAAAAGTAGCAGGTGCTTTTTTTATGCCTAAAACCGTGAATTTGGATATGTAAATACCGCGTCACATTTTTTTGCAGTACAACTAAATTTTTAAAGAAAGGAGGTACCCCTTATGCAAACAATCAACCTTACCCTTAAGTAATTTGCAGAAATCAAGACAATGATTAAAAGCCGATGCTGTAACTGTTATCAGGGCAACTGTCTGCTTCTTGATGACGGTGACACTCACACCTGTCCGCAGTTCATAACACCGAGCCATATTATCTGCAGATATTTTCTTGATGCAGTTCTCCCTGCCGATAAGACGTTGCTGAAAGATTTAAGAAGTGAGTCGGTAGTAATGATGGTCTGTTCTCTTTGCGGTAAGAAAACAGAGCGAACAGGTAGAAATCAAAAGTTCTGTCCCGACTGTGCGAAGAAGAAACAGCGACAGAGAAACGCAGAATATATGTCTGCAAAAAGGTCACGGGTGGATGTTTATGATGCTGTAAAGCCGCCGAAATAAAGGCTTAAAAATGGCAGAAGGACAGAAGCAATATACTTTTATGTTGTTGCGTTTTAAAACATCTACACACAATGGGTAAACATTTTACGACAAAACTTCAAAAACCGAACAACCGAACAAATTGCTATGAAGCCCTGTGCTATTGACTTGTGCTGTTCGTATTTGTAGCGTACACTGTGGCACATTGTACGGATAAAACCCGAACAGATAAAAGCTTTGTGCTGTTGGTTTATGTGCGTATTGTACGGATGTTCGGAAAATCATTACAAGAAAGAGGTAATAATTTGGAAAACTATTTATACTATTCAGACACGTTCTTTGCATATAACAACGCATTGTATATTGAAAGGACGATAAACGGTAAGCCGGTCAACATTAAGCTCAGCAATTTCCTTGCAAGGATAACCGAAGATATTCCCTGCACTAACGGAGCCGAGAACGAAAGATTCCTTTCTATTGCCGGCACAGATGAAAAAGGTAATGACCTTCGCAAAATCACAGTACCCCTGAAAAATTTTGCACAGCTCGATTGGGCACAGGAGTATTGGGGCATCAACTGTGTTATCGAATCAGGCTACGGCAACCGTGACAATCTCCGTCAGGCTATTCAGTCAACGGCGAAATATGCAGAAGCAAAAACTATTTACGGCACAACAGGCTGGTGGGAAACATCAAAGGGCTGGCAGTTTTGTATGCCCGGTAACATCAACACGGAGGTTGAACTTACAGAAAAGACAAAGGGTTATTCCTTCAAAACGGATTCGGATGTTGCGAAAACAATGAACCTTGTGAAAGCTTTACCGTACTCTGTTGCACCGAAAGAAATTATGTTTCCTATGCTTTCTTACACATTAGTCAGTATACTCGGTACCTTTATGGCAAAGGCAGGTAAGGAAACTAAAACGGTTATTATGCTTTACGGCAAAACAGGTTCAATGAAAACAACGCTGTCACTTTTAATCAATTCCCTTTTCGGTAGGTTCAATGAAGATAATATCCCTATGAATTTCCGTGACACACCGAAAAGCATTCTGAACTATTGTTTCACTCTTAAGGACTGTGCAGTTATCATTGACGACTATCATCCCGGCTCAGGCAGAGAACAGTCAGCACAGGATGCAACAACTCAGGCACTTATACGAGGAATATGTAAAAGAGAAGCAAGAGGAGCTCTTGATAAAAGTGGTAGACAGAGAGCAGCCAAAAGACCGCAGTGTAATGTGATAATGACTGCAGAGTATCTTCCCAATGTGGGTGAAAGCGGTGTGGCAAGATTCCTTTCTCTTGAGCTCAAGCCCGGCGACATTAACCTTAACGAGCTTACAAAGTATCAGAAGGAAGCTGAGGAAGGAACCTTATCACACTTTACTTTCCTTGCAACTGAAATGCTGAAGGCAAGATTTCTTGACAAAGAAAACGGAGTGAAAGAACTTTTAGAAAAACTCAAAAGCGGTTTTCTTTCTAACAGAAAGTTTTACAAAGCCAAAGCTGATGAAATGAATTTTCATATCAGACCGAGATTATGTGACGACCTTGCAAACATAAGAATCGGCTTTGAACTTTATTGTGAAACGCTTTCGTACTATGAAGGTATCACCTATGAACAGAAAGTTGAAATGTTAAAAGAGCTTGACGGAATTTTATTAAGGCTCGCTGTAACACAGCAGGCACTCACGGAAACAGAACAGCCCACAGAAATATTTTTCCGTAAGCTTCGCAGTCTGATTGATGTGGGCAAAGTTAATCTTGTTGAGCGTATGATAAGACCTATTGATATGCCGAGAAACCTTGTCGGATATTATGATGATGAAAACTTTTACTTTGAATCTGATGCGGCTTATGCGGCAGTCATAAAATCCTGTTATGATGTCGGTGAGCATTTTCCTTTAACACAGAAAGCTTTAATCAAAGCTCTGAAGAATGAAGGAGTCAGCATCTGTTCAAAGGGAGAATGCACAAGAAAT
>JAZSDZ010000148.1:0-2389 GCA_045531435.1 Candidatus Fimenecus sp. | reverse complement strand
AACAGCTTCGAAAACAAAAAGAAATTACTCAAGAAGAACTCGCAGTTGCTATTTATGTTTCACGAACTGCAATTTCAAAATGGGAATCAGGCAGAGGTTATCCAAGCATTGATTCATTGAAGGCGTTATCTAAATTTTTCGAAGTATCGATTGATGAACTTTTGTCAGGCGAGGAATTACTTATAATAGCTGAAGAAGATACAAATCAAAAGCGAAATTATTTTCGTGATTTAGTATTTGGCTTGCTTGACATTTGTATAGCAATGTTCTTTTTTGTCCCGTTCTTCGGTCAGGCTACAAATGAAAGTGTACAAGCAGTATCATTGTTGTCATTTGTTGAAATATCTTCCTATTTGCGAATTGTTTATTTTGCTATTGTAATTTCAATTATTACGATGGGAATCTTAACACTTGCTTTGCAAAAATGTCAGAATACATTTTGGATTAAAAATAAAAGTAAAATTTCTTTAATATTAAACACTGTGGGAATACTGATTTTTATTATCAGTACACAACCTTATGCAGCAGCTTTTATGTTCGTATTGCTCATTATTAAGGCGTTGTTGCTTATAAAATGGTAATGATACGGAAAGTGTCGTTCGTGTGACATCCTGTTTCTTGTGGTTGTTCCAGCCTTCCTTTAAACTTAATTCAGGCGAAAGCCAAATATTTAAAAGGTAGGTTGATAAAAATGACAAAAAACAATCAAAAGACTCTTTATACCGCAATCTGTATGTTTGTGGGCTTTGTGTTGTGGACGATAGCAATTCGATTTATTGATGTTAAAGCAATCGGTCCACAGAACTCCTCTGTCGGATTTGCAACACTTAATCAGTTTGTTCATAATCTTACAGGTGTTAATATGTCGCTTTACACGATTACCGATTGGTTAGGTCTGGTTCCGCTCGGTTTCGCTATGGGATTTGCTTTGCTTGGATTTATACAGTGGATTAAGAGAAAGCGAATTCTGAAAGTTGATTACAGCATTCTTGTTCTCGGTGGTTTTTATGTTCTTGTAATTGCAATGTACATTTTCTTTGAACTGTTTGTTGTAAACTACAGACCAATACTGATAAACGGTATTTTGGAAGCATCTTATCCGTCGACAACCACTATGCTTGTAATGTGTATTATGCCGACAACAATTATGCAATTTAATAATCGTATCAAAAATGAAACTCTGAAAAAGCTTATTTCATTATCAATCATTGTTTTTATTCTTTTTATGGTTATCGGCAGAATTCTTTCAGGTGTACATTGGATTACTGATATAATTGGCGGTGCAATACTCAGTTGTGGACTTGTAATGCTGTATTGTTTTGTCAGCAAACTTAAATTTTTAGACAGATAATCCTGCCTTCGGGTTTGATTATAAATATTATTTTTAAAGGAGATTGCTTTTTGAGAAAGACAATCGTATCATTGGAGATTGTATCCTAACCGGGAGGTTTGGTAATACAATCACACCAACCTCCCAGCATTGGAGTCAACAATCATCAGGAGGAAAAACAATGAACAAAAATGACTACATCATTCGTTTAGAAAGAAAAGAAGAATACAGAGAAGTTGAAAACCTTGTTAGAGAAGCATTTTGGAATGTTTATCGCCCAGGTTGTTTAGAACATTATGTACTCAATCAATTAAGAAATGACGCTGCCTTTGTTCCAGAACTTGATTTTGTTATGGAGAAGGACGGAAAATTGATTGGACAAAATATATTTATGAAAGCAACCATTAAAGCAGACGACAGCAGAGATATCCCCATTATGACAATGGGGCCAATCTGTATTACTCCCGAATTAAAACGACAAGGTTATGGTAAAATTCTATTGGAGTATTCTTTGAGGAAAGCGACAGAATTCGGTTGTGGCGCTTTATGCTTTGAGGGTAATATTAATTTCTATGGGAAAAGCGGCTTTACCTTTGCCAAGAACTTTGGTATTCGTTATCATGGTTTGCCCGATGACGCGGATACATCATTCTTTCTGTGCAAAGAATTAATTCCTGGATACCTTGACGGTATAACTGGGGAATATGAACCACCACAAGGATACCTCGTTAGCGAAGAAGAAGCCGCAGAATTTGACACAGCATTTCCCTACAAAGAAAAATTAAAACTCCCAGGACAACTTTTTGACTAAACGAACAAACGGAGCAGCGTGCCATTGATGGTGCGCTGCTCTTGTTCAAATTCCAATTTAACGAACACTAGCAACAGTGTTTTTCACTGTTGCTTTTTTGTTTGTGAGGGTGGTATAATTAACTCAATTGATTGCGTAACTAAGGTGAAATATATGATTAAAGAAGTAATACACGACCCGATTTTGTTGGCAATGAAATCGGAGAAGGCCACATTTGAAGATTTGCAGGTGGCTGAGGATTTGTTGGA
>JAZSDZ010000058.1:0-2381 GCA_045531435.1 Candidatus Fimenecus sp. | reverse complement strand
TATCGTCTGCGATAATACCCACTCCATTGAAAAAGACGGTGCAAAAACTATTGTTGTTGATAAGGGCGCAGATTCTGCCGATTGTCGTATTGCCAACCTTACCGAAAAGGGTGATGTAATAATCACACAGGACTACGGTCTTGCGGCACTTGTGCTCGGTAAGGGCGCTAAGGCACTTAATCAGAACGGACTTATCTACACCGACAGCAACATAGAAAATCTCCTTTTCACCCGTTTTATAGGCAAAAAGGAGCGTATGCAAGGCAACAGAACCAAAGGCCCTAAAAAGCGCACCGACCAAAACGATGCAGACTTCCTAAAGGCATTGCTTTTATGCCTTGAATAGTATGTAGCTGAAATGACAATAAGTTTATAATAAAAACACGCCTATGAGGTTAAATGCTAACTTCATAGGCGTTGCTCTTTTTATTGGTTTATTATTTTTTACCACTGTAAAATTGGTGGTTCGATGTACTGTTGCTTATAAGTGCTTTATTATATTTTATACAATACCCATTGCAATTTCAACAAGCAAGGCAACGATGACAACGAGTACAGAAATTATAAATCCGTGAATCATAGGGCGTATTCCGGATTTCTTGAAGCTCGAAAATGAAGTGTTGAGTCCTATTGCTGCAAGAGCGCTGACCATAAAGAATTTGCTTACAGCTTTTGTGCCTGAAACAAGCTCTGCGGGAATTTCAAAAATACTTGCAACAACTGACATTGCAACAAACCCAAGTATAAACCAAGGAAAGATTTTTTTAATGCTGAAATTCGCTTTTAAGCTATCTGCATTTTCACTGTTTTTTTCGGCATCTTTCTTTTTAAGCCGAAGCTGAATTAAGGCGAAAGCTATAACCGTAGGAATAATGGAAAGCGTTCTTGTGAGTTTTACCATTGTTGAAAAATCACCGGCAGCCTCTGAAAAAGCATAACCTGTTGCAACAACAGATGAAGTATCGTTAACAGCTGTGCCTGCCCATATACCAAAGGCTTCGTCAGTCATTCCGATTGCTCTGCCCATAATAGGGAAAAGGACAATCATTGCCATATCAAAAAGGAATGTGGCAGACATAGCATAAGCAACATCATCGTCATCGGCATCAATTACAGACGAAATAGCAGCTATTGCTGAGCCTCCGCAAATTCCTGTTCCTGCTGAAATAAGGTTTGAAAGCTTCCAGTTAAGGCTCAATGCTCTGCCTACAAAATATCCACCACCAAAGCAAGTCAACAAGGTGAAAATCATAACGGTGAGTGACATTTTTCCAACCTGTAAAACAGTTGTAATATTAAGTGATAATCCTAAAAGTATAATAGCGAATTTGAGGAGCTTTTTTGAAGTGAATTTAATACCACCGGCAAAAATGTCAGTTGATTTAATGAAATGGTTCAAAAACATACCAACAAACATGGCAATAACTGCAGAACCTATTAAATGAACGGGGAGCAAGCTTTCAACCCACATTGCAAAAACAGCAATCAGAGCTGATAATATAACTCCGGGAAATAACTTTAAAATTTTCATAAACATACCTCTTTATCAATGTCCGAAATATTGTATCACTATGATAGACAAAAAGCAACAGTGAAAATACTGTTGCAGTGAAGAGTCAGTGAACATGTTTTTTATACTCCGTACACTTTTATAATTCTATCGGTGCTCTTAAAAGATGTGGTAGTTAAAAAAATCGCAAAATAAAACAAATTGTTTTCAAAATGAATTGAAACCGATAACAAAAACATCCAAGAATATCTTCGGATATTAACTTGAAAATACCCGGAAGTCGAGTGCAAAAAAATTTACTGCACTAAACAAAGAAAAGAATGAATTATAATTCAACTTGAGATACACTCTCGGGTTGCATTTCTTTTATTTCAATGGTAAAATTGTTGTAGTATAGTTTGGTGGTGATTCGGTTGGAGAAGAAGGATTACATAAAATGGATTCGTGGCAAGGTTGGTCACGAAAAAATTATAATTGTTTATGCAGGTGGTTGTATCTTCAACGAAAATGGCGAGGTGCTTCTTCAAAAACGAGCCGACTGCAATAAATGGGGATTTCCCGGTGGTGCTCTTGAGCTTGGCGAAACACCTGAAATGGCAGCCAAACGCGAGGTAAAAGAGGAAACAGGCTTGGATGTTGAAGTTGGCAAACTCATAGGTATTTATACTGATTGTGATGTTGTTTGTGCAAATGGTGACCAAGTTCAGAGTATCTGTATCGGATATGAAATGACTATTGTCGGCGGAGAGTTGGTCTGTGATAAGGACGAAACCTTAGAACTCAAATACTTTCCCTTAGATGATATGCCCGAGCTGTTTTGCAAGCAACACGAAGAACTTTTGAGAGATATTAAAACACTAATTTCTAATAT
>JAZSDZ010000069.1:0-7037 GCA_045531435.1 Candidatus Fimenecus sp. | reverse complement strand
CGATTAAAAAATTGTTTTATATGTTCTTTTGTTAATCCAAATTTTTCTGCTATTTCCCTATGTGTTAATCCTTCTTCTCTTAATCTCAATATTTCTTTTTCATATTGCTGAAGATGTCTGTAATTTCTTGGCATAAAAATTTCTCCTATGGTAGTTATCTTAATTCTACCATAGGAGGGGTTTTTTTTCTATTGTCCGTTTTTAACGGACTTGTTCAGTAAAACTACCCGGAGTTTTTTATTTTATATGTCGCATATTATCAACATCGTACCATTTTACTTCAAAACCTGCGCCATGAGAACAGAAAACAGATGAAGATGTATTTTCTAAATCTCTTTCCTTTTCATAACCAATCTGCGAAATGACTTCTTCTGCATTGTGACATGGTCTGTAACCGTTTTCACGCATTGAAATAACACCTTTGCCCGATGTGTATGCAATTACTTCTTCAGGATAGTCCATAAATTGTGAAACAGGACCTTCGCCTTTGATAATTGCTTCTGTTTCTGTAATTTCAGGTGGTTGAAATCCACCGTGTAATCTTTGAATATCAGAAATTGCTCTGCCAAAGAAATCGACAGGTACTCGCATTGTGAATGCATAATAAGGCTCGAGCAATATATTCTCTGCCTTTTCAAGTCCTTGTCGTATTGCACGATATGTTGCCTCTCTGAAATCTCCACCTTCAGTATGTTTAAGGTGTGAACGACCTGCAGTAAGAATAATCTTCACATCTGTAATTGGTGACCCCGTCAGAATTCCAAGATGCTCCTTTTCCCCTATATGAGTCAGAATAAGATTCTGGAAATTAGAGTCAAGCATTTCAAGACTGCACTCATTTTCTATTACAATTCCCTTGCCTCTTTCTATCGGCTCAATGCGAAGTTGAGTTTCCGCATAATGACGCAACGGCTCATAATGGCCATAACCCTTAACTGGCGATGCAATTGTTTCTTTATATAGAATTCGGCAAGGACCAAATTCAATATCCATTCCAAAGCGTTCTTTCACAAGGGATTGTAATATTTCAAGCTGAATTCTTCCCATTACACGAATCTGAATTTGTTCTTTATTAAGATAATTTGAAATATAAACAGAAAGTTCCGGTAATTCCTGGTCAATGATTCGCAATTTTCTGTATGCTGTGTGAATGTCAGTTCCGTCGCATATTATAACCTGCGCTGAAAGTAACGGATTCAGTTTCATAGTGGAAATTGAATTGACGCCATTCCTATTTATGATTTCACCTGCTGACACAGTTGCAAGTCCCGATACCGCACAGACGCTACCTGCAAAAACCTCTTTAATCGATTGGTGCTTTTCTCCCGAATACACTCGGATTGTGTCGATTTTCTCATCACCTACAAGCATTTTTACAGAAATTTTTCCACCCGTTACTTTCATAAAACTCAAACGATTGCCTTGGTTATCGTGAAGAATTTTATAAACTCTTGCACTGAAATCATCAGGATATTCTTGATAAACCGTATATTTTTCGATTCCGTTAAGAATACCGTCAACCCCAACATCCTGCAACGCTGAGCCAAAATAGCAAGGAAAAATTTTTCTTTCTGCTACAGCTTTTGCAATTTCATTTTTCAGAACATCTTCGTTAATTTCACCCTCAAGAAACAATTCAAACAAAGCTTCACTTGTCATTGAAATCTCCTCATCAAATGAGTTCTTTTCCTGAGTAAAATCAATACATTCTGTGCTAAACCTTGCTTTTAACTCATTAATTAAATTGACTTTATTAAAAACATCTCTGTCTATTTTATTAACAAAAATAAAAACGGGAATATTATATTCACAAAGCAGTTGCCAAATAGTTTCTGTATGACTTTGTATGCCCACAGTACCGTCTATAACAAGTACCGCATAGTCAAGAACGCTTAATGTTCGTTCCATCTCTGCTGAAAAGTCAATATGTCCTGGTGTATCAATAAGTGTAAATTGCTTTTCACCTATTACAAAAGGGTTTTGTTTTGAAAAAATGGTAATACCACGATTTCTTTCAAGCTCATGAGAGTCAAAATGAGAATCCTTTTTATCAACACGACCAAGCCGACGAATCACACCTGTTCTATACAGAATGGCTTCCGTCAGCGTAGTTTTCCCTGCATCAACATGGGCAAGTATTCCGATTACACTCTCATTTGAACGCATTTTACTACCTCACTTATTTTTCTACATTATACCAAATCATTGTTTTTAAGGCAACACAATAATAATTGCTTTTTTCAGAGAAGAGACGTATAATTGAAGCAATATAATATACTTTCGGTTGATAACTCCCCAACTCAACTAACAGTTTGTATATTTTTACGAAAAATAAGTTTATACTTATTATGAAAGGAGGGCACAGAATGGACCAGATTAAAATAGGAAAATTTATTGCAAAACGCAGAAAAGAAAATGGTATTACGCAAATTCAATTGGCAGAAAAATTAGGCATAACCGACAGAGCTGTATCCAAATGGGAAAACGGCAGGTCATTACCCGACTCTTCAATAATGCTTGATTTATGTGATATTCTTAAAATCAGTGTAAACGATTTGTTAAGTGGGGAGGTAGTTTCGATGGATAACTACGATAAGAATTTAGAAGAGAATTTATTAAAAATGATTAAAGAAAAAGAGAGTGCCGACGAACGATTATTAAAGGTTGAAATTATTTTTGGCGTCACAGGGTTGCTTTTGTGCCTTACACTTATTTTTATAGGCTGTTATGTGCCGATGGTTTCTTGGTTAAAAGCTGTGCTGTGTACAATTGGCTTTGTTTTCATTTTCGTTATTTCATTCTGTTTGTTGAGAATTGAACAGCTTGCGGGATATTATGAATGTCAGGAGTGTCACCATAAATATGTACCTACCTACAGCAGTGTTTTATGGGCGATGCATATAAACCGTACACGATATATGAAATGTCCTAAATGTCATAAATGGTCGTGGCAAAAGAAAAGAATCAACAAATAATAAGAAAAGGACTTGTTCTTCTGAACAAGTCCTTCTTAAAGTTAGTTTAATTATTTAATTGCATCAATAATTGGTTTTACTGCCATTTCGCTGAATGCCTTATCACCATAGATGAAGTAAAGAACGTCACTTACTGTTCTTGTGATAATGTAAAGAGCACGATTAATACCTTCTGTTCTCTTTGCTGCATCGCCACTTGTAATCTTGTCAAAGATAGCATAGAAACGGTCATTTGCTGCCTTGAATTCTTCAACATCAACAACCTTATTTTCAAGCATTTCATCAACCTGAGCAATTGCTTCCTTAAGCTCTTTTGCGTCTTCAGCAGTAAGAGTGCTTGTGTCGTAATCTCTCATTGTGTCAACATCTTCTCTTAATTTCTTTGTTTCTCTGCTGTAGTTGAACTGAGGGAACTTATCAGGATATGAATGAACTGATGTAAAGCTTTCATCTGTAACAAGCTGGATAATAAGAGTCATAATAACATCATTTGATGCTGTTGTAGCGTGATTCTGTCCGCTGAAGTAGAATGTGTATTCGGGAAGAAGACCTGAGCAAACATCCATAATACCTTCTGGGTCAGTGTGATTATGGTTCTTAGGGTCAGCACAGTTGTTACGAGATGGAACATAATCTGCAGGAAGCTTTGTATTTCTGTTTACACTGTATGCACCCATTGATGTTGAGTCAACGTGGATGATACCATCGCAGTTCTGTTTGTCGTGTGACACTGCAAGCTGATAAAGCTCAACATTTGTATCAACGATATCGAATACCTTAACACCATCTTTAATTGCATTAAGAACATATTTTTCAGAATTGAGCTGTGCATCATAATACCAGTCTGTCTGTCTTGCAATTTCTTCAAGTCCAGGCTCTGAAAGATATTTTTCTTTACATACAGGATAGTCACCTGATGGAACAAGACCCCACATAAGTGTTGAATATCTTAAATAATCATTAATAAGTGTCTCTGCAATACAATCGAGGAGATTATCAACATCTGTTTTTGGCATAAGTCTCATGGCAATATTAATAATATAACCAAGATAGTTTTCGTAACCGATAACCGATGGCATTGCTGTTGTGTAAAGAGCCTTGCTGTTCTTGTTGAAACCATATCTGTAACAGTCACCAAGGAGCGCAGCACCGTCAAGTGCAGGAACTGTAAATACAATTCTGTTAATATCTCTTGCAACAGATATATTCTGTTCTTCATAATATTTTAAGAGTGCGTTTGTAATTGAACCACCCTGGCTTACAGGAATAATGTTAACCTTTTCAGAACCTGTATCCTTCTTTACAAACTGAATATAATTGTAAAGGTCCTTTGCAGTCTGAATCATATTACCTGTTGAAACATAATTGAAAACATAAAGATTTTCCATACCTGCAATGTCAAAATATTCCTGAACAGGGAAGTGATTGAGCATCTGTGTTCTCTGTTTTTCAGTAATAGTAGCAACACTACCGTTATAAACTGCAGGACGAACATCATCAATGAATTCACCATTAGCATCTGAACGCTGTTTGCCCATAAGAATATTGCCAAGAATCTTTGATACTTCTTTAGCAGCTAACTGGTCTTTATCTTCCTGAGTGAGGAACATTTTTGTAATAGGAAGAAGTGCTTTTGTAACAATATCAGTAATTTCTTCTTCACCAATTGTTACATAGAATGGTCCTGGAATTGGGTTGCCATCTGCATCGCAAGCAATCTCACCATTCTCATAAGAATAAGTTTCACTTTGGAAAAGTCCCGGAATAATAATTGTTGGAACATAGTCTTTTCTTGCTGAATATCCAAGAACAGACATACATGACAAAGTAAGAACTACCGCCAACACTACTGCGAGGACTTTTTTCATCTTTTTCATAAAGATACCTCTTTTCATTTTTAATAGATAAATTATATCAATTATTCATCACTTTGTAAATAAATTCCATCTATTAAAATCATACAAAAAGGGCTTGCACATTTTGAACAATTTGCACAAGTCCTCAGATTTTCTGAACATTTTATATTTTAGTTGTAAAGCAAAGTACCATTGGTATATAACTCATGTGCTATAGCGTCAAAGCCATCAACCGCACCGTCCTGATTCATATCCCCCGCATAGAATTCTGCAGTTCCGTCATCAACCTTGTATGTTGTTGCACAGACCTGTGTCATTACTGTGTAGTCAGTTGCATTTACAGCATTTGATGCATCTATATCACCACGCATAGCAACAAGGTATTCTTTAGTTGTTATGCTGTCTGATACTGTTAATGTTGATGTTGTTGTGCCACTGCCGTTTCGTGTGCGTGTAAATCCGCTTGTAGTATTATTTGTGATAAAAAGCACATAACTTGAAACATCTTTACCGACCATAACAACGCCTCTTGTTGTATCAAACTGAACATCTGCTGCACCATATCTTAAAACTCCTATACCGTAGGCATCTGTTGAAAGTGTGGGATATGTAAGTGCTGTGTTTGCATTTGAAAACAAAATACCCGTTGGAATATGAATAGTTGAATCAGCAACTGTGTTGTGATTATAGAACGGCGCTTTTGTATTGCTGCCTATAAGGAAATAACTGTAATATATGTTGCTTGTCTGGTCATCCCATGTGGAATCCATTGTGTACCATTCGCCATCTTCCATCAGCACCATATTCCATTTATGAGCACCACCATTACCGGTACCTATTACTGTAAGGCAAGGAATTCCTTCACGGTCACAAAGAAGCTTAAACGCCTCTGCATATCCCTCACAAACACAAACACCGTTAATCAATGCCCCATAAATATCAAAGATATTCGATTTTGTAATTGTATCATCATAAACGATATTTTTTGCAAGATAATCGTGAATTGACTTTAACTTTTCGTGACGGCTTATACCATAAACAGGGATTGTCTTATACTTTTTATCAACTGCGTCATATTTCGCTTTAATATCATCAAAATCCGAAAAATGAGCTGTATCAAAATTAATATTGAGAATAAGTGTGGTGATTGTATAAACATACTGACCACCACTGTATTTTCTTGAACCACCATAAGAAATGCCAAAACCCGATGACCAGAAAAACATTGGATTATCTTCAATAAGTGCAGTCATCGCTAACATAATATCCTGCTGTGCATTATTAACAGCATTGGTTTTCGATGTTGAAGATGTACCTGTACCCGTAATAGTAATTCCTGATAAATCAAATTCAATTGACTGCACCGGACCTGCTGCCCAAATCTGATCATACAAAGCTTTCTGATTTACAGTTAATTGATTATAAAAGAATTTTGATGTATCAACCTGACTACCATCACTATAAAACTTATGCATAGTGCTACCAAGATTCACGTCAATCTCTGTTTCAGGCGAAAACTGAATCATAGAAACCGGTTCAACCTCTGTTAAAGCAGCATCTTCAGCAGAAACTGATATTGGGAAGACTGTTAAAAAAAGACAAAGTGCCATTATGACAGACAGCACTTTAACTACCGTTTTTTTCATAATAACACCTCATTTAAATTATATTTATTTCTTGTCAAGGAAGTTTGAAAGTTCTTCCATAAATGCATTTACATCCTTGAATTGCTTATAGACAGAAGCGAAACGAACGTAAGCAACCTCATCAATTTCTTTAAGCTTATCCATAACAAGCTCGCCAATATGAACACTTGTCACCTCACGGTCAAGTGAATTCTGAAGAGTTGTTTCGATTTCGTCAACAGCTTTTTCGATAGTTTCCATTGAAACAGGACGCTTTTCACAAGCAGTAAGCATACCCTTAATAAGCTTGCTGCGGTCAAATACCTCGCGGTTCTTGTCTTTCTTTACAACAACAATAGGGACATTTTCGATTATCTCATAAGTTGTAAATCTCTTTGAGCATTTGATACACTCACGACGACGGCGGATTTTTTCGCCTTCATCGGTGGGACGAGAATCGATAACCTTACTTTCTTCAAATCCGCAGAAAGGACATTTCATAAGAACACTTCCCTCATATTTTTAACTATATATAGTATTGTAGCATACTTTGAAACACAATGCAAAGGTGTTACAGTAAT
>JAZSDZ010000011.1:0-4540 GCA_045531435.1 Candidatus Fimenecus sp. | reverse complement strand
GGATGGTGTTTACCTGTGCTTATCAATGATTTGCAGAAGTATTATGGTAAACTCAATGAAGGAATGTCTGAAGAAGCATTGATGGAAGAGATTAATGAAGAAAACAGAGTACAGACATCTTATGCAGAGTATGTAAACTGGATAAGAAAGCAGGATACAGAAGAAGCAACAGAATACTGGAAAACTTTACTTGCAGAAAGTGAGCCTTCACATATATATGGAAAAGAGAAAAAGGACAATACAAAGAATGAGAAGATTGTCACAATTAAAAGAGCAATAGGTAAAGATGTATCACAGAAAATAGAAGAATTTGCAAGAGAGAATAAAGTAACGGCAAATACAGTATTTGAATGTGGCTTAGGAATAGCGTTACAGAAATATTCAGGAAGTGAAGATGTAGTATTTGATAAGATAATATCAGGAAGAAGCATACCACTTAAGAATATAGAGGAAACAGTAGGTCTGTTCATCAATACAGTACCAGTAAGAATCAGAACAGAAGAAAACAACACACTTTCTGATTTGCTTAAAGAAACACAGAAACAGACGGTAAATGCAAATACAAACGGAATATTGCCACTTGGAGAAATATACAAGACAAGTGGTATAGAGGCAAAGACAGTAGATACGTTATTTGTATTTGAGAACTACTTTATAGGTGATGAAGATGATATACAGAAAGGTCCACTTGCACCGGAAACAGTATCCTTTGAAGAACAGACAGAGTTTAATCTTACAGTAACAATTATGAAGGATAATGCTGGTTATTCAATCAGAACTTCTTATGCAGAAGAGATATATACAAAAGAAGAGATAAATAGCTTCATAAATGGATATATCTCAATTTTTAGAAACTCACTTAAGAAAAATACATATATTAAAAATATATGTGTATTAAGCGAAGAAGAAAAGAATAAAATTCTCAACGAATTCAACAACACAAGTGCGGAATATGCAAAGGATAAGTGTATCCACGAATTGTTTGAAGAACAGGTAGAAAGAACACCTGAAAAGATAGCGCTCGTAGCAACAGATAAGATATTATCATACAGAGAGTTAAATGAACAAGCAAACAGAATAGCACATAGCCTTATTGAAAAAGGAGTAGGTAAGGGTGATGTGGTAGGTCTTATGCTTCCAAGAAAGGGCTGTCTTCTGACTGCTTTGTTTGGCATACTCAAAACAGGAGCAGCATATTTGCCGATAGACCCAGATTATCCACAAGACAGAATAGAGTATGTAATTGCAGACTCAAATGCTAAATTCTGTATAACAGAAGAAAACATAGAAGAAATACTAACAAATGAAAACAGAGAAAATACAGGTATCATGGTAGATAGTGATGCTTTGTGTTACTGTATCTATACATCAGGAAGTACAGGAAAGCCAAAAGGAACATTATTGACACATAGGAATGTAGTAAATTATGTAAGCAGAAATGAGCATAATGTTTTTGGAGGAATAATAAAAGAAGAAAAGAATATTCTTTCAGTAACAACAGCAGGATTTGATATTTTTGTAACAGAAAGTCTTCTTCCGTTGACAAATGGTTTAACAGTAATACTTGCAGATGAAGAGGAATCGAGAGTACAGTCAAAACTTGCAAAGTTGATAGTCTCAACAAAAGCAGAAGCAATACAGACAACACCAACAAAGATGAAAGCATTCATATCAAACAGAGAGAATGTGGATTATCTGAAAACACTTAAGGTAATCATTCTTGGTGGTGAGGCATTAGATACAAATTTAGTGAGAGAACTAAAAGAATTAACAGACGCAGAAATTTTTAACATATATGGACCAACAGAAACAACAGTATGGTCAACATATACTAAGATAAACGACGAGAACGATATACATATAGGAAAACCAATAGCAAACACACAGATATACATACTTGATAAGAATAATAATGTTCTTCCAATCGGCGTAACAGGAGAACTTTGTATTGCAGGTGATGGTGTTTGTGCAGGATATCACAACAAACCAGAACTTACAGAAGAGAAGTTTATCGATAATCCATTTGGAGAAGGTAAACTGTACAAAACAGGAGACCTTGCATATTGGAGAGCAGATGGAAATATCGGATTTGTGGGAAGAAATGACTTCCAGGTAAAAGTACGAGGTCAGAGAATAGAATTAGGAGAAATAGAGAACGCTATCGGAGAAGTAGATGGCGTGGTTCAGTGCACAGTAATTGTCAGAAAAGATAATGAAAACAGACAATATATCTGTGCCTTCTATACAGGCCAGGAATTAGAAGCAAAAGAATTCAGAGCAATTCTCAACACAAAATTACCAAAATATATGGTTCCACATATATTCACACATCTTACTGAAATGCCAATGACAGTAAGTGGTAAGATAAGCAGAAATAATCTACCTGAAATAGATTTCTCTAATATCAATACGGAAGCAGAATATGTAGCACCGGAAACAAAGGAAGAGAAAGCCCTTGCAGAAGCAATAAAAGAAGTACTTAATACAGAAAATGTAAGTATGGAAGATAATTTCTTTAATGTGGGTGGCGACTCAATCAGTGCAATCTACATAGTATCAGTACTTGAAGAAATGGGATATGAGGTACATGTAGCAGATATTATGCAGAGTGAAGCACTTGCAGAAATTGCGAAGGCAATGGAATCAACCGATGTAAAGGAAATATATGACCAATATGAAGTAAATGGATATATTCCATTTACTCCAATAATGAAAGCATACATCAATGAGAAGAAAACTATAGACAATGACTTCGTGCATATCTGTACAATAGCAACAGATTGCGACGAAACAACAGCAAAAAAAGCAATAAATGTTCTTGTATCACATCATGATATGTTAAGAGGTAGTTTTGTAGAAAACGGAGTAGAAATACTTCCATCAGAAGAGAGAAAAGCATATTCATTCCAGTCGATTTCTATCGGTGATATAGATAAAGCAAAAAATTATTTAAGCACTGTACCTGTTAAAGAAGAAAAGTTAGTAAATATAACTTTTTGCAAAACAGAAAAAGCAAACTTTGTAAAGATATGTGTGCATCATTTCTTGATTGACTTAATCTCATGGGAAGTTCTTATAAAGGATTTTGAAACAGTTGTTAATCAGTTGAAAAATAATGAAAAAGTTACACTTCCGGCAAAGACAGCATCATTTAAGCTTTGGAATGAAAAACTTACAGCATATTGTGAAACTATGCCTGAAGAGAACAGAGCGTATTGGGAAGAAATCAATAACAAACTCGATAATGCTGAATCAATCTGTTTAAATGAAGAGGAAAACGAAGCAGAAGAATTTAGTTTTACCTTTGATAAGGAAACATCACACAAGCTTGTTAATGAAGTGAATACAACATATGGTACAAGAACAAATGAGGTGCTTTTAACAGCTTTAGGACTTGCAGCAGGAAAAATAGCAGAGGGTTCTGTAGGAATAATGGTGGAAAGCCACGGCAGAACCGAGCTTCACAAACCGATAGCAATCGAAAGAACAGTAGGTTGGTTCACGTCGTGTTATCCGGTAGTTATTAATAACAATGATAATATTACTGAAGAGTTAGTTAATGTGAAAGAAACAATGAGAAGAATACCAAAAAATGGTGTAGAGTATCTTCTTATAAATGAAAAGTTCCATAAGAATACAGATATAATCTTTAATTTCTACAAGACAAACTCTGTGGGCGAAGAAAAAGACATAACATTCGGTGGAACATCTGTATTTCCTGGAATAATCAATGTAAACTGTTTCGCAATAGATGATATTGTAACGGTTAACATATCTGTGCCTGAAAGCAAACATAGACCACAGATTAGCGAAGAGCTTGGACAGGAATTTCGTAGGCAAATTGAAAGACTTGTGGAAGCGTGCACAATAGCTGATACAGTTATAAAGACTCGTTCGGATTTCTCAGACGATGAACTCACACAAAATGAATTAGATGAATTAACTGATTTGTTCGATTGGGGGGATGATGATGAATAGTAATATTAAAGATATATACGGCTTAACTCCGTCACAGGAGGGTATCTATGCCCAATATTTCCAGAGTAAGGATACAAAGACATATCAGCTCCAAAGTTTAACAAAAATTAATAAGGAAACTGATTTGGATGTGTTGAAAAAGAGTGTTGAATTACTCTCTGTTCGTCATCTGGTTCTCAAATCAGCATTTACAGTTCTTAAATCTGGTGCAATAAAGCAAGTTGTTCTTGAAAACAGAAAGCCAAAGTTCAGCATTGTCACACGTGAAGAGCCTTTTTCACAGGAAGTATTGGATAAGATTGTGGAAGAAGATGGAGAAAAGCATCTTGATTTGCAGAAGGATTCATTATTCAGAGTAACAGTGATAGATTTCGCAGATGAAAGATATATGATAGTACACGCACACCACATCATTATAGATGGATGGTGTTTACCTGTGCTTATCAATGATTTGCAGAAGTATTATGGTAAACTCAATGAAGGAATGTCTGAAGAAGCATTGATGGAAGAGATTAATGAAGAAAACAGAGTACAGACATCTTATGCAGAGTATGTAAACTGG
>JAZSDZ010000053.1:0-34142 GCA_045531435.1 Candidatus Fimenecus sp. | reverse complement strand
GGAAATTTTCAGTTGCAACTGCAACACCACGAACATCCGTACCACTTTTTAAATGCATTAATTTCATTTTATAAGACCTCTTTTCAAAAGTTCTTCTGTTGCGAGCATTACACCGATTTTACCACTATGGAAATTAAGCCCACCTTGCATCCAGACAGCAAAAGGCTCACGAAGAGGAGCATCAGCAGACAATTCAATTGAAGAACCTGATGTAAATGCACCGGCTGACATAATAACCTGATTGTCATAACCCGGCATATCCCAAGGTTCAGGTGTTACATAAGAATCAACTGGAGCACCCTTCTGAAGCCCCTGGCAGAATGCAACAAGATTTTCTGAGTTTTCAAGGCAAATTGCCTGAATAATATCGTGACGGTCTTCTTCCACGGTCGGAGTAACCTTGAACCCTAATTCTGTATATACAGATGCAGCAAAAACTGCAGTTTTAAGTGCTTCACCAACAACATGAGGAGCATTGAAGAGACCCATAAACACACTTCTGTTCTGTCCAAGAGTAGCCCCTACTTCCGTACCAAGTCCCGGAGTTGTAAGTCTATAGCCACAAAGCTCAACCAAATCTTTACGACCTGCAATATATCCACCACAAGCAGCAATACCACCACCTGCATTTTTAATAAGTGAACCCGCCATTAAATCAGCACCAACCTCAGTTGGTTCAAGTTTTTCAGTAAATTCACCATAGCAGTTATCAACCATAACAATTGCTCTTTTGTTAACCCTATGTACAATTTCACAAACCCTCTTAATTTCTTCAACTGAAATTGTGTGACGAAGTGAATATCCACGAGAACGCTGAATATATACCATTCTGACACTCTTGTCCTTTGATGCTTCTTCAATTGCATCGTAGTCGAGCTTGTCATCTTCTGTCAAATTAATCTGAGCGTAATGAACTCCGAAATCAGCCAGTGTACCGTCACCCATATTTTTGCCACCAAGACCGATTGTTGAATGAAGAGTATCATAAGGTGCATCTGTGACACAAAGCATTGTATCATCAGGACGGAGAATACCATAAAGGCAGACTGCAAGAGTATGAGTGCCACTTGCCAACGCACCGGCACGGATAATCGCACTTTCTGCACCAAAAATATCAGCAGTCAATACATCAAGTTTTTCACGACCTTTATCACCATAACCATAACCTGTTGATGTATTAAAATCTGTTTCATCAACTCGGTTTCTGATAAATGCTGAAAGAACTTTTTGTTGATTATATTCAGTTATTTCGTCTATTTTCCCAAATACTGTTTCTGCATTTTTTAACGCTGTTGCAGAAACATCCTTCACTCTGTCACTGATTTCAAAAAACATTTTGCTCTATCCTTTATAATCATATATTACTTTTGCGATTTTAAAACCACATTTTTTATAAAATTCTAAATTGTGCTCTTTAGAAACAAGATACACATTTTCATTTTTAGAAAGCTTTAGTAATTTTTCAACTACAGACTTCCCATATCCTTGATTTCTGAATTTATCATCAGTATAAACATCAGTAATCAAAGATATTTTTTGACTAAAAGTGATAAACCCGCCACTTATTATTTCATTTTCGCCAGAAATTGTTGCACCTTCACATTTTCCAAGACTATTAAGCAAGGATTTGAAGGCTATAATATCATTATGCTTGTCCTTATCTTCATTATTAAGACTTTTGATTTTAATATAATCTGCTCTGTCGATTCCTTTTTCAGGATTTCTACAAGACACGGTTTTCTTCAATAGATATTTTTTATCTATTATTGTTTCATCATCTTTTTCTGAAACAAAATCAAGTTCATTTTTATCACTATGTTCACTTGCAAAAACAAGATTTTTTCCGTTCCTACTCTTGGTGACAAGGGCTGTAATTTCATTTGTTTCATTGTATTGTATCCAGACAACACCGTCATTAAGCCTTATTCCGTCACATAATCCTGTCAAGGCAATAAATTCTGCATAATCATCTTCACCGAGATAGTTAAAAATTGACTCATCAACAATTTGAAGTGATTTAACCATTGGCAAACTCCTCAAGTAATGCCTTGCAAAGTGATTTTACTGACTCCATATCCTTCTTACTGCCAACAGAAGATGCAGAATGAATATATCTGCATGGAAGTGAAACTGCAATTGTTTTAATTCCACCCACAGCTTTGTGAATAGCCGCTGCGTCATTTCCACCTGCTACTACCGTTTTTGTCTGATTTGGAATATTATTCTTGTCAGCAATTTCTCTTGCTTTTTTATATAAGTCTTTATTGTAGATTGTTCCTCTGTCCATAAATGACACAACTGCACCATTACCAACCTTACACACCTTTTTATTTTCAGGTGTATCGGGAATATCGGAAGCCGTTGTTGTTTCAATAACAATTGCATAATCAGGCTTTACTGTATATGCAGAAACGATAGCACCACGAGTGCCAACCTCTTCTTGAACTGTAAACACACAGGTATAATCAATTTTTGACTTTTCCTGTAAAAATTCAAGCATAATTGCACAACCAAGTCGATCATCAATCGCCTTTGACTTTATCATATCTTGTCCGAATTCTATAAAATCCGATTTAAAATATCCGTAATCGCCAAGACTTAGATGTTTATCTGCTATTTCTCTGTTTCCAAAACCAAAATCCACATACACATCGGAAATGCTTGGAATTTTTTTTAACTCGTCACCAGAACATTGATGAATTGCTTTACCACCAACAACACCAGTACAACCATTTACAGTAATTCTTTTGCCGAATAATGCAGAATCGTCAATTCCACCTACATTTGCAACATTCACAAGACCATTTTCGTGGATGTAAGTCACAACAAATCCAACTTCATCCATATGTGCAAAAAGCGCCACCTTGTTTTCAGGTGTCATCTCGCCTTTTTTATTTACAATAAGATTGCCCATAGAGTCAACCATATATTCACAATCGTCAGGCAACTGTGAGATTATGAAATCTCGCACATTTTTTTCATCACCTGATGTACCATTTATTTCGCAAAGGGTTTTCAAAAGTTCAAAAGTCATATTCTCACACCCTTTCTATAAACTCGGCAATAAGTCTTGCACACGATTCAATATCTCTTATATCAACTGTTTCAACAGGTGTATGCATGTATCTTAATGGGAGTGATACTAATACCGACGGAATACCACCCTTTGAAATTGTAATGTGGTCAGCATTTGTGCCTGTACGACCATTCATAATTTCCTTTTGATACAGAATGTCCTTTTCTTTCGCAATTTCAACTAACTTTTCAGTATAATTTTTGTCAAGAATCGGTGCATATCCAATCATAGCACCACCATTCATTTTACCACATTCGCTTGGTTTTGAATCAGGAGTTGCTGCAAAGCTCACATCAACAGAAACAGACAAATCAGCATCCACATTAAACGATGCGCAAGTGGCACCTGTTCCACCTGTTTCTTCCTGAGCAG
This sequence comes from Candidatus Fimenecus sp., assembly GCA_045531435.1. Classification (GTDB taxonomy): domain Bacteria; phylum Bacillota; class Clostridia; order Oscillospirales; family Acutalibacteraceae; genus Fimenecus. Next base: position 30,694 of record JAZSDZ010000053.1, on the reverse strand, counting down.
AACATACAAGAGTAATTTCATTTTCTGTTTTAGTATATTCCAATGCTTTCAACAAAACCGCAATACCACCACGGTCATCAATATATGGTGAGGATACAACATTTTCGTTAAGAATTGAAAAACTACTTCTGAATGAAGCCCTATCCCCTATTGAAAGGACTTTTTCAACCTCTTCCTTTTTCATACCAACATCAACGACTGCTGTTCCGTCAGTTGAAACCTTACTTTCACCATCTGAAAGATGTGGTGGCACAGTACAAACAACACCATAGATATCTTTTTCACCTTGCAAAGTCAATTCTATACCTTCTACAGTACGCATATCAACTCCACCAACCTTTTGCACACGAACAAAGCCATCGTCAGTAATACCCGTTACAACAAAACCGATTGTATCAAGATGTGCATCAAGAAGAATATGCTTTCCTTTGCCATTTTTATGAATAATTATGCTTCCTACATCATCACAAGAAACATCACCATATAGCGAAAAAAGCCCCTTTAAAGACTCAAAGGAGCTTGATTCTTCTCCTGCAACACCTGCAGGAAAAGTCAATTTTTCTAAAAGTTCAATAGTTGTCATTTAAACCAACCTTAAATCTGATTTTTATGCTTTTTCTATAAAAAGAACATGCTTAATATTGTAAAAGAATTTATATTTCGATTCCACCAACTGGTCTAATTATTAAGACATAGCAGCTGTCTTCACCAAAGATACCTTCCATTGCATTTTTGTAATCTGCAAGGATATCGTTTGGGACAAAAGCCTGAATTGTACCTGCAAATCCACCACCGTGAACACGCCAAGCACCCTTACCTTTAAGAATGCTTTCACTGATTGCCAGCGCTAATGAAACAGGCTGTTCAATAGGCTTTTTAACTGAAAATACATTCTGATTATACTTGTATGAAGAATCTCCACTTTCAAGAACATATGACTTGAATGCTTCAAAATCACCATTTTTAAGTGCATCAACTTCTTTTAATACTCTTTCATTATCTGCAAAGAAATGCATAGCACGGATAACTGCTCTGTCACCAACCTTTTCACGAATTGCTGGAATATTCTTTTTGAATTCTTCTTCATCAACTTCACGAAGAACCTTTTTACCAAAGCAACCTGCTACACCCTCCATTTCACTGCGAATTGCAGCATAATCGTCTGTCAAATCTGAATGGCTGCCCTTTGTGTCAACAATGCAAAGTGAATGTCCGGAAGAAGAGAAATCAAATTTAACTTCATTAACAATTGGTTCTGCAGGGTTGTTGAAGTCGATTGTAACAAATCCACCTACTGAACAAGCCATCTGGTCCATAAGTCCGCATGGTTTGTCAAAATAAACATTTTCTGCATACTGTGCAATCTTTGCAATAGTAATAGCATCAACCTGACCGTCATTGTAAAGGTAATTGAGCATTGTACCAACAAGAACTTCATATGCAGCAGATGATGAAAGTCCTGAACCTGAAAGAACGCTTGACATTGTAACAGCGTCAAAGCCACCGATTTTGTAACCAAATTTAAGGAAACCTGCACACATACCACGAACAAGAGCAGGAGAATGTCCCTTTTCTTCTTCCTTGATTTCAAGGTCAGTAATGTCACAAACATCCATTTTATATCCACGAGATTTTACACGAACGATATTTTCGTCATTCTTTGATGCAACCGCGATAGCATCAAGGTTAATACCTGCTGCAAGAACTCTGCCGTGATTGTGGTCAGTATGATTACCACCAACCTCTGTTCTTCCCGGTGCAGAGAAAAGTCTCGCATCTCTGTCCTCACTGAAAATTTCTGCAAAATCATTTGCAAGGCTTACATATCTTTCGTGCTGTTCCTTCACAGCCTCATCTGTAACATAAACTCTCTTGAAACGAGCATCAAACTCACCATTCATAATAGAATCTTTAAGCATCTGAATCTTTGACATTTTTATTTTCTCCTTTTCTTTGTTCTAAGGTAAAATTCACAACCAAGGTTACAACACTTGATAAAATTAACAAGAATATAATCGGTCCCATAAAGTGCCATGTAAATGGCTGAGTAATATTCCCGCCCATTACTGAGTAAACCCATATTTTAGGAAAAAATCCTAAAAGTGAAGCAACTAAAAAACCATCTATCGGAAAACTCATTCCACCATAAGTTTTGCTGACAAAATTCATCGGCACAGATGGGATAATTCTAAGTGCAACAAGAACACCTAATTTTGTCTTTCCGTGATGGTTCATCATTTCACGGATATTGTCATATTTTTTCAGCCTTTTTATTGCTACGCCACCATTTGTTCTTTTACCCCAATAGTATGTGATTAAGAGAACGATACTTGTTCCCACCGTATTAATAAGAATTGCGTTGACAGGTCTGAACATAACACCTGTCATCATTAAAATAAACGGAAAGGGTATCGGTAAAAATCCTCGTAATACATATACACCCAAAATAGCAATAGCAATAAGATATTTATTTTCAAGAGATATGATAAACTCCTGAAGTCGGTCAAGTGTGTGTAAAAACTCTGCCCATCCACCTTCAGCAACCTTTGTGCTCATTACAACAGTAATCACAGCAAGCACAATGGCAACCAGAAAAAGACCGATGGAAGTGAGATTAAGCACACTCTTTCTGTTTAGATTTTTCTTTTCCATTAAGTTCACCATTCAAAAAATTTCCATACACTATAATTTTATAATATTTATTAAAAAAGGTCAATGTTTTTGTTGTTATATTATATTAAATTGTGTTAGAATAATATGTAATATTAAATTGTTAATTAAAGGTTGTGTTTTTTTGAAAATAGTTATTCTTGATTCATATGCGTTAAATCCCGGTGACCTGACCTGGGAATGGCTTGAGAAATTAGGCGAATGTTATATTTATCATCGTACTCCACAGGACAAAATCCTTGAAAGATGTAAAGGTGCTGAAATAATCCTTACAAATAAGACACCTCTTACAAAAGAAACACTATCACAGCTTCCCAATCTTAAATATATCGCATTACTTTCAACAGGCTACAACATTGTTGACTGGGAATATGCAAAAAAAATTGGTGTGCCCGTTTCAAACATTCCTGCATATTCTACAAATGCAGTTGCACAGCTTACTTTTTCGTTAATCCTTGAAATCACAAATGCAGTAGGATTACATAGTGAAAGTGTAAAAAATGGTGAATGGACATCTTGCCCTGATTTCTGTTATTGGAAAACTCCTCTTACAGAATTGTGTGGCAAAACCCTTGGTATTGTAGGCTTTGGTCAAATCGGTCAGGCAGTCGCAGATATTGCAGAAGCATTTAAAATGAATATAATCGCAGTTTCAGGCCACGAAACAGACCAGGGTCATCGCAAAAATTTCAAATGGGTCGATATGGAAACTCTTGCAAAAACAAGTGATATCATATCATTTCATTGTCCTCTTACCGAAAAGACAGCAGGACTTGTGAATAAGGAATTTATAGATAAATGCAAGGATGGTGCAATAATCATAAACACAAGTCGTGGACCTGTTGTAAATGACAAGGATTTAGCAGATGCGTTAAACAATTGTAAAATCCGTGGTGCGGGACTTGATGTGTTGACTGTTGAGCCACCGAAGGCAGATAACCCTTTACTTTCTGCCAAAAACTGCTTCATTACACCTCATATTGCCTGGGCAGGATTTGAAACAAGAGAAAGACTTATGAACATCCTTAAAGAAAACATTTTAGCATATTTGAACGGCAAACCACAGAATGTAGTAAACAAGTAAAAATATTAAAGGGAAAGGCACAAAATGTCTTTCCCTTTTTTCTGAATTGTTCAACTAATCATTTATATAATCATATCGTTCATTCGTTGTTTTGCATTTTTCATTGTTCTGCTCAGGAAAAATGAGCTCATTATAAGTGACACACATTCAGCAATCGGGAATGCAAACCACACGAGTTCAAGTCGTCCTGTCAAAGAGAGCAACCAAGCTGTTGGCAAAAGAACAACAAGCTGACGACACACAGAAACAATAAGGCTGTGAACCGGCTTACCAATCGCCTGACAAACTGAACCAGCAATAATACAGAATCCTGCAAAAAGATAATGCGTGCCGATAATTCTCAACGCAGGAACACCGATTTTAAGCATTTCTTCAGATGCATTGAAGAAAGATAACAATAAATCAGGTACAAATTCAAATGCCGAAAAGCCAATCAGCATAATGGTCATTGCCGAAACAATTGCAAATGTAATTGTTTTCTTAACTCTGTCATATCTTCTTGCACCATAGTTATACGCAATAATCGGTACCATACCATTGTTCAGACCGAATATAGGCATAAAGACAAAGCTCTGAAGTTTGAAATAACTACCGAAAACAGCAGTTGCCGTTGTCGTAAAACCAATAAGAATTTTATTCATTGTAAAGGTCATTACAGAACCGATTGATTGCATTATTATTGATGGTAAACCAATTTTGTAAATTGTCTTTACAATTTCCTTATCCCAACGTATAAGTCGTGTTGTAATGTGAATTTCTTTATTGCACTTAATATTAAACATAATTGCTACAATGGCAGCTACAATCTGTCCTGAAACTGTTGCGATAGCAGCGCCAAGCACCTCTAATTTCGGCATACCCAAAAGACCAAAAATTAGAATCGGGTCAAGAATAATATTTATAACTGCACCGATAAGCTGTGCAATCATTGAATGAGTTGTTTTTCCTGTTGACTGTAAGAGCTTTTCAAAACAGAACTGACTGCAGATACCAATTGAACATCCAAGACAAACCGATGCATAATCCGTTCCATAGTCTACAATCTGCTCAATATTAGTCTGTGCTAAGAAAAATGGTCTTGAAAGAAAAATACCTATCAATGTGAATACAACTGAACTGCAAAGAAACAGGAACACACCTGTATTTGCGATTTTATTTGCTTTATCAAATTGCTTTGCCCCAAGTGAGCGTGAAAGCATAGCATTCATACCTACTGCCGTACCACCACAAACAGCAATCATAAGTTGTTGTAGTGGAAATGCAAGTGACACAGCGTTAAGTGCATCTTCACCTAATCGTGATACAAAAACGCTGTCAATTACATTGTAAAATGCCTGAACAATCATTGATATCATCATGGGTGTTGCCATAGACACAAGGAGTCTTCCCACAGGCATTGTGCCCATTTTATTTTCTTTTGGTTGAATAGATTGCATCTTTTCCATTTTTTCTTCCTTGATATACATAATATTTGCTCACAAACCACAAGTCTGTGAGCAATTGTTTTTTATTAATCTTCAATGAGTCCCTGAGCCTTCATCTTTTCAATCAACTCTACAATATCTTCTTTTGCAGCTTCATATGAAATCTTATATTTTTTTACCATTGCATTAACTATTTCTTCAACAGTATTTGTTCCGTCGAGCATTTTGAAAACATCTGCACCGGTATCATTAAATGTAATTATTCCTTGAAAATCCACACGACTTGCTCCTGTAGCTATAACAACATTGCTACCTGCTACAGTTTTCATAACGTAACCTTCTTTAATTTTCATCTTTTATCATCCTTTCAATTTCATTATATGATACACTTGCCGCTTCATCATCCATATTACATTCAAGTGAAAAAACAGGAATCTTTGTAAACAATTTATCAGCCATCTCAAGAAGCTTGAAACCGTGTTCTTCATTTGAAGCAGTTATCATTTGTTTGAATGCGAGTTTTATCGCCTCACTTGTTTCCAACCTACTGACTTTGTTTTCTTCTGCTCTTTTTATAAACGTAATTGCCCTTACAGGAACTCTCACATTTGTGCTCTCATTATTTTTTCCCGAAAACGGTGTTCCGTAAGCATACCACACTCCATCTTCAAGACGAAGAGCAGGTTTATCATCATTTATAATTCTTGTTCCTGAAAGATTCTTGAGCCAGAGATGAGTGTGTGTTGATTTGCCTGTACCACAGTCAGCCGAGAAAAGATATGCATATCCGTCTTTTTCAACACATGAAGAATGCAACATTAGACCATTGTATTCTACCAATTTACTGTTAAATAAGCTGCCGATAACCATATATTCAGCTAAATCCATACCAAGTCCTTCCCATGACTCCTGAACGCGTTGAATTTTTTCTTTTGTACTGAATATACGAATATCAGTTTCAGAACTGTCAAAATCTGCTTTATAAGGTTCTATATGTTCTCGCAATTTATCATAGTACACATCAAATTCTGCTTTTAATCCTGCAATTATATATTTTTCCATATTAACTCCTGCTATACTTTATAAATACAATGCCGGGTTGACATTTTTACCATTCACCTTTACTTCAAAGTGAAGATGCGCACCTGTAACATAACCCGTTGCACCGATATTGCCTATTGGCTGACCTCTTGACACACGCTGTCCGGCTTTAACCTTCAATGTATTCTGCATATGATTATACATTGTTGTGAGTCCCTTTCCATGGTCGATAATAACAGTATATCCACCTGAACCATACCAACCTGCAAATGTTACAACACCTGCTTCTGCAGCAACAACTGTACATCCTGAACTTCCACCAGGACGAACAATATCGATACCACCGTGCCAACCATCACCAAAATCACGACGACCATATGGCGAAGACACCTGATTTGCACCTATTGTCGGCCATCTGAGTTTTCCTTTTGATAAACCGGATGAGCTTGACGAAGATGTCTGTTTTTTTGTACCAACCTGAATTTTTTCGCTGACTGCTTCCTTAATGGTTGTTCGTGAAACTTCTTTTGACTCCACCTTAACACCATCAATATATGTTACAAGCTCCGTTATACGCTCAACGCCATTTTCACCCTTTGTAACAGTCTTTTTGTCACCGACATAAAGGCTACTTGTATTTATGGTCACTGTATCGTAAGGAATTTCAGCTTCTTTGTATTCAGTTTTCGTTGTCTGCACCCGAATAAACTCAACTGCCTTTGATACAAGAAGTTCTTGCCCGATCTGCAATGTTTCTGTCAATTCAGGATTCAGTGCATATAATTGAGAAGTTGAAACATCGTTTTTCTTGGCGATATCTATTATGGTATCCCCTTCTGCAACCGTATAATATCTGTTTTCACTTTTATTTGAACTGAGTTTACCCTTTAAATACTCCGCGTCCTTGATAACCTTATCGCTATCAAGATAAAGACCCTGAACATAGTCTATATTTTCAACAAAGCTGACAACGGCATTTGCTTCACCTGTTTCATGCTCTGCTAAAATCGCATCAAAAACAATCAATGCATCTGTTTCATTTTTGACTGCACAAACAAACTTATTATCAACATAAACTCCGCAGGCATTGGTGATTTTATTATCCGATTTTTCAATAAGCATGTCACAAATTTCCGTAGCATCATTATATTGAACTCGTTTTACTCTTTTAATTTTGTACTCTGCATCGCCAATAAGCTGTGTTGTCTTACCCTCTTCCTGCGGAAGTCCCACTGTGGCTGTATTTATATCCAATCTGTCGTATGCAAGTTTTCTTGCCTCTTTATACACAGATTCATCCCGAACATAACCTATTACTTCATCATTATAATTAATTTCAAGTGCAAATGCTGAATTTGCCCAAAATACAATCACATTCAAAAGAATCAGAAAGGAAATTACAGGCAAGGCAAAATTTGACACATATACAAAAGCATTTTTGTATCGTCTGAACACCCTTTTAGCGTGACGTACATTATTCTTTCGGTTTTTAGTTTCAGAGGTATTTTCCGAAACAGTTTTTGCTTCCTTAAAAAGACTTTTTAACTCCTTGACCCTTGTATGAAATGTTTTAAGCGCATACTTGTCAATAACAATGAAAAGTGTAAATATGAGTGTCCCAACAGCTTTTATAGGTTTGAAAAGCAGTGATAAAAGCCAACTGAAAAATCTCTTACCATAACGCAATGTCTGTATTCCGATATAGTAAATCTGACGATAAATTGTATCAAAAAAACCCATTGGCTATCACTCCTTTCAAGAAAATTCGCATACTCGCTCATAATAACCCAATATATAATTGCATTATAGCACAACCATCCTTAAAAGGCAAGATTTTCGTTTTTCGAGAAGGAAGTTTAAACACTTTTAATTTTTTGAAATATACAGTTTACTTTTTTCTTATTATATAGTATAATATCTTTGATTTTATTCGTAAAAAAGATAAAGGTGATTTTCAATGAAAGACAACAAAAAAACTCTTGCAAAAATTGGACTTGCAGTTGGTATTCCATCAGCAATTGCCCTTGCTATGAGAAAGGCTTATACAACTATTCGTTACGGAGAAAAACCTGCAAAGGATACTGTTTCTGCTGTAACGGCTGCAAAATATGATTTATCTGATGTTCACTTCACCGCACACAGAGGACTTTCTTCTGTTGCTCCTGAAAATACACTTTATGCTTTCCGTGAAGCAGCAAAATATAATTACTATGCTCTTGAGTGTGATGTTCATTGCACAACTGACGGGAAATGGGTAATTATCCACGACTGTATGCTTCAATCAATGGCAAAAGAAAAAGGCGACGTTAAAACAATGTCATACGAGGAACTTAAAAAAGTTAAGTTTACAAACGGCGCAAATATTGATAAATATCCCGATTCAGGTGTTTGCCTTGTTGAAGAATATATTGAAATCTGTAAAGAAGCAAACATCAAGCCTATGATTGAGGTTAAGGATAGACGAGTTGACAAGGTTAAGAGTCTTCTTGATATCATCCGTGCTTATGATATTGAAGATGATGTTATCCTTATTTCTTTCCACGCATCAATTCTTCGTGAATTTAAACGTCTTTCACCTGATATGGAATTATGGTTGCTTGTACACGGCCTTAAAGAAGAAAAAATTCACGAATGTATTGAAAACGGTTTTGGCGTTGCATTTGAAGCAAAACGAGCACTCAAGGACCTTGATGCTATTCAGAATATCCACAACAACAACCTTACTGCCGCTTGTTGGACAGTTGATACTCCTGAACTCCTTAACACAATGCTTGAACGCGGTGTTAAATACATTACAACAAACGCAATCCTTCCTGAATAAGAGGTTAATCATATGACAGACTGCAAAAAAATTGCTGAACTTATATTTTCAGATGTGGACAAGTCCACAGAATATTATGAAGAACTTTATCCTGCAAGAAATTTGTCTGAAGATGCAAGGGTAACAAGATTTGCTCCAAGCCCTACAGGATATCTTCACTTCGGTGGACTTTATGCAGGTTTTGCATCAAAGCTTACTGCTGACACAACCGGTGGCGTTTTTATGCTCCGTATTGAAGATACCGACAAAAAGCGTGAAGTTGAAGATGGTGTTACAGGTATTGTAACAGGACTTCAAGCATTTGGTGTCGCTCCTGATGAGGGTGTTACAGGCTACAACACAGAATATGGTGACTATGGCCCATACACACAAAGTCACCGCAGAGAAATCTATCGTGCTTTCGCAAAGAAGCTTATGGAAGAAGGCAAAGCTTATCCTTGTTTCTGCACTCCTGAAGACCTTGACGATATCCGTGCAAAACAGGAAAATGAAGATATCAAGGGTTATTACGGTGCTTATGCAAAATGTCGTGACCTTACTGATGAAGAAATTATCGAAAAAGTCAATGCAGGTATTCCTTTTACTGTCCGTCTTCGTTCAAAAGGTGATATTTCAAGAAAAATCAAGTTTGAAGATATGATTAAAGGCAAGATTGAAATGAGCGAAAATGTGAATGACGTTGTTGTACTCAAGGCTGACGGAATTCCTACATATCACTTTGCTCACGCAGTTGACGACCATCTTATGAGAACAACTCATGTTGTCCGTGGTGACGAATGGATTGCATCAGTGCCTGTTCACATTGAACTTTTCAAAGCATTGGGCAATAAGCCACTTAAATATGCTCATATCGCTCCGATTATGAAAGAAGAAAACGGTGGTAAACGCAAACTTTCAAAGAGAAAAGACCCTGAAGCAAATGTTTCATTCTACATTGAAAAGGGTTATCCTGAAGCTTCTGTTAAGGAATACATGCTTACAATCCTCAACTCAAACTTTGAGGAATGGAGAAAAGCAAACAAGACAGAAGATATAAGTAAATTCCCATTTAATCTTAAAAAAATGAGCGTTTCAGGTGCACTTTTTGATATGGTTAAATTCAATGACGTATCAAAAAATGTTATCTCAGTTATGACAGCAAAGCAAGTTTACAAGCTTGTTACTGATTGGGCTATGGATTACGACGAAGTGCTTTATGCACTCTTTGTTGACGACAAAGAAAAAGCAACTGCTATTCTTAACATTGACAGAGAAAATCCAAAACCAAGAAAAGATATTGCGTGTTGGGAAGAAGTTCAGGATTATGTATCCTTCTTTTACAACGAGCTTTACGATGCTGATTACACTCTTCCTGAGCATTTAAACAAGGAAGATGCAGTAGAAGTTCTCACAAAATATAAGAATGTTTACTCCGCAGATGACAGCAAGGAAGAATGGTTTAACAAAATCAAAGAGCTTTGCTCTGAATGTGGATTTACTCCTAATGTTAAGGAATACAAACAAAATCCTGATGCCTTCAAGGGTCATGTAGGTGATGTTTCAACAATTATCCGTATTGCAATTACCTCTCGTACAAATACACCTGATTTGTATTATATTTTACAGATTCTCGGTGTTGATGAGGTTATGAGAAGAATTGACGAAGCGGTAAACACATATAAAGCATAAAGAGGCGTAACTATGGAAGAAGTAACAAAGATTTCAAATTTTATTCACGACTTTATTGACGAAGATTTGGAAAAAGGTGTTTATGATAAAGTTCAGACTCGTTTTCCACCTGAACCAAACGGTTATCTTCATATAGGTCACGCAAAGGCAATCTGCATTAACTTTGCAACAAGTAAAAAATATAAGGGTGAATGTAATCTTCGTCTTGACGACACAAACCCACAGAAAGAAGATACAGAATACGTTGATGCAATTAAAGAGGATATTGAATGGCTCGGTTTTAAATGGAACAAGTGTCTTTTTGCATCAAGTTATTTCGATTTCATCTATGAATGTGCAGTAAAGCTTATTGAAAAAGGTCTCGCTTATGTTGATGACCTTTCTGCTGATGAAATCAGAGAATATCGTGGCACTCTTACAGAAGCAGGTAAAAACAGCCCTTACAGAGAAAGAAGCATCGAAGAAAACCTTGATTTATTCAAAAGAATGACTGATGGTGAATTCCCTAATGGTGCAAGAGTCCTTCGTGCAAAGATTGATATGGCGGCTGCTAATATCAACATGCGTGACCCTGTTATTTACAGAATTGCTCATGTATCACATCATCAGACAGGTGACAAATGGTGTGTATATCCTATGTATGACTTTGCTCACCCATTGTCAGATGCAAAGGAAGGTGTTACTCACTCTCTTTGCTCACTTGAATTCGAAAATCACAGACCTTTGTATGATTGGTTCTTACAGGCTCTTGATATTCCAACACCACCAAGACAGATTGAATTTGCTCGTCTTAACCTTAACTACTGTCTTACAAGTAAGAGAAAGTGCCTTGCACTTGTTAATGAAGGTATTGTCGATGGCTGGAACGACCCACGAATGGCTACTCTCAGTGGCATGAGAAGAAGAGGCTATCCTGCAGCAGCAATCCGCAATTTCTGTGAAAAAATCGGTGTTTCAAAGGCATATTCAGTAGTTGACTATGGTCTTCTTGAATCTTGTGTGCGTGATGAGCTCAATGCAAATGCACCAAGAGCGATGGCAGTTCTTCGTCCATTAAAGGTTGTTATTGATAATTATCCTGAAGGACAGACTGAAACATTGGATGTTGAAATTCATCCTGAACATCCTGAAATGGGTACAAGAAAAGTTACTTTCGGCAAGACTCTCTATGTTGAACAGGAAGACTTTATGATTGAGCCTGTCAAAAAGTATTTTAGACTCTTCCCTGGTAATGAAGTTCGTCTTAAAAGTGCATATTTCGTTAAATGTATTGGTTATGACACAGACGAAAACGGAAATGTTACTTGTGTTCATTGTACTTATGACCCTGAAAGTCGTGGTGGTAACTCTCCTGACGGCAGAAAAGTAAAGGGTACATTACATTGGGTAAGCGAAGCAGATTCTTTTAGAGCTGAAGTTCGTCTTTACGACAGACTCTTTAACAAAGAAAATCCTTCTGATGAATCAGCAGGTGCATTCACAGATAACCTTAACCCTGAATCACTTGTTATCCTTGAAAACTGCTTAATCGAAGGCGGACTTAAAGATGGTCTTAAGGTTGGAGACACATTCCAGTTTATGCGTCAGGGATATTTCTGTGTTGATATTACATCAAGTGATGAAAAAGTTGTTTTCAACAGAACAGTACAACTTAACTCTTCTTGGGGGAAATAAAATATGAGTAAAACAAATTCTATTAAGCAAAAAGCAACAGGCTTTGATATTTTTTATCGTGTTGTAACGGCAATTATGGCGATTGCCATGTACCCTGCAGTATATTTTGCAAACATTTTCACTTTTGAAATTGCACACACAGATATTTCAAACCTTCTTGGAACAATTGGCAACCTTGGTAGTGAGAGTGCAACCGGTGGAACTCTTCACACAACTTATGAATCAATTTCATTACATAGATTGCCTGAATTAATCGACTTGTTTTCAAGTTTCACAAATGATGATTTTGATTTCAAGGCATCAGTTCTTCAGAATGCACTTTTCCGTCCTATTATTGTTGCAGTTGTATTTTTGGCAGTTGCATTAATTATTGGTCTTGTTATCCTCGGTTTTGCTGTTTTCTCAAACAAAATCAAGGTAATCACTGGACTTTCAGTAGCAGGCTTCCTTTGCACATTGGCTTCTTATGTTTCATTTACAGGCTTTTTCGCAGAAAAAGTTCTTGCAGGTGAAATCACAGTTGCTCAAATTCTTAATATGGATGGCATAATTGCATCTGCTGTTACAAGCCTTATAGGTGATGTTATTCTTTGTACTCTCGACGGAGCATTTTTTGCAGTAATGTTCTTATTGCTTGGAATCTGCTTGTGGTCAATATCTGTAATAATTGTTAATTACAGTGACGAAAAAGAAAAGCAGATGAAAAAAGCTGCAAAAAACAAATAAATCAACACATAATAATTATATAAATGGTAAGGCGGGGTCATGACCCCGCCTTGTATTGTTTTTAGTTGTTTTCCAAGTTTTTCTGCGACTGCATTTTGAGGTATGCATTGATAAATCCGTCAAGGTCACCATCCATAACAGCATTTATGTTACCATTTTCAAATGATGTTCTGTGGTCCTTTGCAAGTGTATATGGCATAAACACATAAGAACGAATCTGGCTACCCCATGCAATTTCCTTGTGGTCACCTTTAATATCCTCAATTTTTGCAAGGTGTTCACGCTCTTTAATCTCAATAAGCTTTGATTTGAGCATTGTCATAGCAACCTCACGATTCTGATGCTGGCTTCTTTCTACCTGACAAGAAACAACAATACCTGTCGGTTTATGAGTAAGACGAACTGCAGAAGAAGTCTTGTTAACCTTCTGTCCGCCTGCACCACTTGCACGATAAACTGCCATTTCAATATCATCAGGATTGATTTCAACATTTGTGTCTTCGTCAATTTCGGGCATTACTTCAAGAGATGCGAAAGATGTGTGACGACGACCTGATGCATCGAATGGTGAAACACGGACAAGACGGTGAATGCCTGCTTCACTTTTCATAAAACCGTAAGCATTTTCACCTTCAATAAGAATACAAGCAGATTTAAGTCCTGCTTCGTCACCATCAAGGTAGTCAAGTGTTGATACCTTATATCCGTGGCGTTCACCCCAACGGTTATACATTCTGAATAACATCTGCGCCCAATCCTGAGCCTCTGTACCACCTGCACCTGCGTGGAATGTAAGAATCGCATTTTTTGAGTCGTATTCGCCTGTGAGAAGTGTTGATAAAGTCTGTGAATCAAGGTCTTTCTCAAACTTATCAACGCCTTGTGTACATTCGTCAACAAGGCTTTCATCATCTTCCTCGTCAGCAAGTTCAATCATAACAAGAGCATCTTCATAGTCACCTTTGAGTTTTTCATATGCAGAAACCTTGTTTTTTAACACGCTTGTTTTTTGGAGTACCTTCTGTGAATTCTGAATATCGTCCCAGAAACCTTCCTGTGCTTGTTGTTCTTCAAGAGCAGCAATTTCTTTTTTCATTTTTTCAAGTCCCAATGCATCTGCAAGGTTAGAAAGTTCTTCCTCGTGTGCAATAAGTCTTAATTTTAATTCTTCAAACTGGAGCATAAATAATCCTCACTTTATGTTATTGCTTTTATATTTTTTGTCACTTGTCCGCTGAATTTTCATAAAATATAATAAGACGACCGTATTATCAGGGTCTGGGTAAGCCTTGCTTTTCAAAAAGCCCATACCCGTAACGGATTGATATATAGCACTACTGTGCAGTTGTTGTTTCTTGTGCAGTAGTGTTTTCTGTTGATAACTCAGCTTCACTTGTAGTTGTCTCGGTTGCTTGTGTTGTCTGTGCTTCAGTAAGCTCCGCCTTACCAATCAAATCTACATCTTCCACTTTATTTCCAGGTCTTACCTGTGTTATCGCCACTTCAGGAGCAGTTGTATTCTGAATTGCAGAAATAAAAAGATTTTCATTGTTTTCTCGCAATGTTATCTTGATATATTTATCAGGTGTTGGCGCAACCATTTCACCATTATCGCTTTGTTCCCAAGCATCACCTGCAAGACAAGCCACAGTTACAACAACTGTATCTGTTGTTTTTGTCACTTTAACAACATCTGGTGTATAAATAGGAGTAACACCTGTAAGAGGAACTGTATATGATTCAGATGCTGTGTCATATACAAAGTCAATACCATATCCTTCTACTGTTCCGTGAACAGGTGTAATTTCCGAACCAAAAAGCTCTACAAATTCTTCTTCAACCGCTGATTTCGGAATTGAAAGTCCATTCTCGTTACTTTCAAAAGAATTAGGAGCAACATCATTTTTAAGCAAAGACCAAAGAGATATTTCCATGAGCTGACTCATATCTGCTTTTGTGATATCGTCAAAGGTATCAGGGTCAATAAGCACAACAGGAGTGAAAAACTTTTCATACTCCTCATATTTCTTTGTCTTGTCAATGGCAGCATCAACACCTTTAACACCTGCCACAATAACAGTAATAAGACCAACCACAGCAAGTATAACAACAATTAGCCCTATAGGGAATGCTGCTTTGTGTCCATTTTTACCTGCCATTCATATCACCTTACCTGACCATTACCGTAAATTTTGTATTTGAATGAGTTTAACTGTTCAAGACCCAATGGTCCTCTTGCGTGTAATTTCTGTGTTGAAATTCCGATTTCAGCACCAAAACCAAATTCTCCACCATCAGTAAAAGCCGTGCTGACATTATGATAAACGGCTGCTGAATCAACCTCGTTTAAGAATTTTTCAGCATTTCCAATATTTTCAGTTACAATACTTTCACTATGATGTGTCGAATATTTTCTTATATGCTCAATTGCTTCATCAATTGAAGAAACAATCTTAACTGACATTTTGTAGTCAAGATATTCCATCGCCCAATCATCTTCTGTTGCCTTTTCTATATCAGGACAGATTTCACAAGCAACTTCATCACCATATAGAATAACATTCTTTTCATCTAATTGTGCTTTGATTGCTATAAGTGCAAATTCGGCAATATTTTTATGAATCAAAAGGCTTTCTGCAGCGTTGCAGACTGAAATTCTTCTTGTTTTCGCATTGTTTACAATTTCAACAGCCTTATCAATATCAGCAAATTCATCAATATATACATGACAATTTCCTGCACCCGTTTCAATTACAGGTACTGTTGAATTCTGCACAACCGCATTGATAAGTTTTGCACTACCACGAGGAATAAGCACATCAACATATTCATTCATTCGCATAAGTGCAGTTGAGCTTTCTCTCGAAGTATCACGGACAAGCTCAACTATATCAGGATTAAATCCTTCTTTTTTTATAGCATTTCTCATAACATCCATAATAGCAGAATTTGAATTAAATGCCTCTTTGCCACCACGAAGAATTGCTGTGTTACCTGATTTTACACAAAGAGCAGCAGCGTCACTTGTAACATTTGGTCGTGCTTCGTAAATAATTCCCACAACACCAAGTGGTGAGCTGACACGCTGAATTTTCATACCATTTGGTCTTTCTGTTTTCCAAAGGATTTTTCCAACCGGGTCAGGAAGTGAAATTACACCTTCAACACCTTGTGCCATACCTTCAACACGCTCACTATCGAGCATAAGACGGTCTAAAAGTGCCTCTGACATTCCGTTATTTTTGCCATTCTGAAGGTCAATTTCATTTGCCTTTACAATTTCTTCGCAATTTTCACGAAGGGCATTGGCTATCGCCCTAAGTATTCTGTTTTTATCTTCAGTTGATGCAACAGCCAACGGTGCTGATGCATTTTTTACTCTTTTACCGATTTCTGTGAGCATATAATCACTTACCTTTAAAGAATGTACCTACTTGTTTGCCGTCAAGAGCCTTATAAATATCAGTAGGATTTTCACCATTCATAACAATAGTGTCAATTCCTGCTTCCATTGTAATCTCTGCAGCGTGGAGTTTTGTCACCATACCGCCTGTGCCAAGACTTGACCCCTTGCCACCTGCGATTTTATATAATTCATCGTCAATTTTAGTTATGAGAGGAATAAGCTTTGCATCTTCGTTTTCATTAGGATTTGAGTCGTAAAGTCCATCAATATCTGAAAGAATAATAAGAGCATCTGCATTTATAAGCTTTGCCACAATTGCAGAAAGTGAGTCATTATCGCCATAAACAATTTCCTCAACTGCAACACTGTCATTTTCATTTATAATAGGAATTGCACCAAAATCAAATAACTTGTTGAATGTGTTTATAAGATTTGTGCGACGCTCGTCATTTTCAACGTCACTTTTAGTTATGAGCAACTGTCCTACTGTATGACCATATTCACCGAAAAGTTTATCATACATAAACATTAATTCGCATTGACCGATAGTGGCAGCCGCCTGTTTACCCGCTGTATCTGCAGGTTTTTCTTTAAGACCTAACTTACCCACACCAACACCGATTGCACCACTTGTAACAAGAGCAACCTCAATGCCAGAATTTACAACATCAGAAAGTACGCTGACTAACTTGTGCATTCTTCTTATATTAGTTTTTCCTGTGTTATATGTAAGAGTTGATGTGCCAACCTTAACAACAATTCTCTTAACATCCTTTAAAACTGCCATAATCCTACCTCGTAAAACTATAATCATAATATTTTAGCATATATTTTTAGGTTTAACAACTGTTTTGTAACAAAATTATCTTCTTCACATACAATGGTACTGTCAATCGATATTTTTATGGGAGGAATATATATGTCAGAAAACAAAAACTGTATGCCCAATAAAATAAAAGAAGCTGTTTGCATTGATACAAACAGAGTTTACGATTCCTGTGCAGACAAAGATTGCCTTGAAGACTTAAAGGTTTATTTTACAGGCTCTGCACAATGTGTTATTGACCGTGCAACAAATGTCCGTTGCCGTGGTGCAGAAGTACTTAACGCCTTTATTGAGGTTGAAAAAGTCCCTTTTAACAGAGGCTACTACTCCGTTGACATTACCTATTATTTTAAAATTTTTCTTGATGTTTTCGCAGGTCACACAAACCCACCTTGCACCGTTGAAGGCCTTGCGTCCTTCTCTAAAAAGTGTATTCTTTACGGCTCAGAAGGCAATGTAAAAGTATTTTCTTCAGAATTTGCTTGCAATGATGTTGACGAGCAACTTGATATGGTCAGCACCAACCCGAAGGCAAAAGTACAGACTGTTGACCCAATCTGTCTTGATGCAAAGCTCCGAAACGCAAACGAATGTCACAGTTGTTACACCTGTTGTCAACCATCACGACTTCCGCGCTGTGTCTGTCGCTGCTTTGATGGAGATTTTGACTGCTATGACGACGAGCCAAAAAAAGCAGTCACCGTCACTCTTGGTATTTTCACAATTGTACAACTTGAGCGAGATGTACAGATGCTCATCCCTGCATACGATTTCTGTATTCCAAATAAAGAATGTGCCTGTGACAACGAAAATCCATGCGATGCATTCAGACGAATCCAGTTCCCTATTGACGAGTTTTTCCCACCAAAAGAAGGTTGCCTGAAAGATAGTTTTCGACCAACTTGTGCCTGTGGGGATTAAAATAATTTAATAATTTCCAATTCATACAACAAAGAGCCTCCACGTTTGTGGAGGCTTTAGTTATTAATTGATATTAGTCGTTATTTCTTCTCTTGTTGAAACGACGGTTGTTATCGCGCTTTTTTGGTTCTTCATCAATATCGTTTTCAGGAACAAGTCCCTTAACTTCAATGAGAGCATCACGACGAGAAAGGTTAAGTCTGCCTTGGTCATCAATTTCAAGTACCTTTACAAGCACTGTGTCACCAACATTAACAACATCTTCAACCTTTTCTGTGCGCTTAACATCAAGACGGCTGATGTGAACAAGACCTTCTTTACCAGGTGCGATTTCAACGAATGCACCAAAACTCATAAGACGAGTTACAACACCGTTGTAGATTGCACCAATTTCGGGATCCTTTGCAATAAGTTCAACGATAGAAAGAGCGCGTTTTGCGTTATCAATATCAATACCTGAAATAAATACACGTCCGTCTTCTTCAATGTCAATTTTAACTTCGCAGTCAGCCTGAATCTTCTGAATAACTTTACCCTGCTTACCGATAACATCACCGATTTTTTCAGGGTCAATCTTTGTTGAAAGCATTTTTGGGGCATACTTTGAAAGTTCCGTTCTTGGTTCTGAGATACAAGGAAGCATAACTTCATCAAGGATATATTCTCTTGCCTTATGAGTCTTTGCAAATGCTTCTCTAATGATTTCAGGTGTAAGACCGTGGACTTTAAGATCCATCTGGATAGCTGTGATACCCTTCTTTGTACCTGCTACCTTAAAGTCCATGTCGCCATAGAAGTCTTCAAGACCCTGAATATCAACCATTGTCATAAAGTCGCCATAAACGCCTTTGTCAGCTGTAATAAGACCACAAGAGATACCTGCTACAGGAGCCTTGATTGGAACACCTGCTGCCATAAGAGCAAGAGTTGAACCACAGATTGAGCCCTGTGATGTTGAACCGTTTGAAGAAAGAACTTCTGATACAACACGGATAGCATAAGGGAATTCATCAACTGATGGGATAACAGGAACAAGAGCCTTTTCAGCAAGTGCACCGTGACCAATTTCACGACGACCCGGTCCACGAGATGGCTTTGTTTCACCAACCGAGTATGATGGGAAGTTGTAGTGGTGGATATATCTCTTTTCTGTCTGCTCATCAAGACCGTCAAGCTGCTGTGCATCACCCATAGGTCCGAGAGTCGCAATTGAAAGCACCTGAGTCTGACCACGAGTAAACATACCTGAACCGTGAGCACGAGTAATTAAATCAATTTCAGCGTTGAGAGGACGGATTTCGTCAATACCACGACCATCAACACGCTTGTGTTCATCCTTAAGCCAAGCACGAACAACGTGTTTCTGAACAAGGTACATAATCTCGTCAAGCTTTGCTTCGTTGCCTTCGAATCTTTCGTCAAACTTTTCGTGAACTGCTTCGTAAATTGGAAGGAGTGCTTCGTCACGAACAAGCTTATCGTCTGTATCAAGAGCCTTCTTAACATCTTCAATACAGAATGCTTCGATTTCTGCCATAATTTCAGGGTCCGGGTCTGATGATTCATAAGCGAACTTTGGCTTACCAACTTCATCAACAATGCCCTGAATGAACTTAACAATTTTCTGGTTTTCAGCGTGACCTGCCATAATAGCGTCAAACATTGTATCGTCGTCGATTTCGTTTGCACCTGCTTCAATCATAGCAACAAGGTCAGCAGTAGAAGCAACTGTCAAAACAAGGTCTGTCTTTTCTCTTTCTTCGAGATTTGGGTTGATAACGATTTTGCCATCAACAAGACCAACGTTTACACCTGAAATCGGACCGTCCCAAGGTATATCTGAAATAGCGATTGCTGCTGAAACACCAATCATAGCTGTGATTTCAGGTGAGCAATCAGGGTCAACTGACATTACAGTAGCAACTACTGAACAATCATTTCTAAGATCTTTTGGGAAAAGAGGACGGATTGGTCTGTCGATACAACGAGATGTAAGGATAGCCTTTTCACTTGCTCTGCCTTCTCTTCTCTGGAATGAACCAGGAATACGACCTACTGAGTACATTTTTTCTTCATAGTCAACTGAAAGAGGGAAGAAATCAACGCCTTCTCTTGGTTTTGCAGAAGCTGTAACTGTACAAAGAACTTCTGTTTCACCATAACGAGCAAGAATTGCTGCGTTAGCAAGACCGGCCATCTTACCTGTTTCAAGAGTCAATTTTCTACCTGCAAGTTCAGTTTCCCATACTTTAAAATTCTTGAAAAACATAATTTTTACCTTCCTTTACTTTTTGAATTTTTGGTTGTACTGAGGCAAAAATCTGTTTAGCAATAAATACAATCTTCAATTACTTGAAAACTCTATTTACCGCTAAAGCATAAGATTTTGCCTCAAATGCTAATGCCTTTAAAAGCAATTCAAGGCAGATAAGATGAAACTTATCTGCCTTAATTTGTTTAGATTACTTACGAAGACCAAGTCTTGCAACGATTGAACGATATCTTTCGATATCCTTCTTCTGAAGGTATGCGAGAAGATTTCTTCTACGACCAACCATCTTAAGAAGACCACGACGTGAGTGATGGTCCTTTTTGTTAACCTTAAGGTGCTCAGTTAAATCGTTAATTCTCTTTGTAAGAACAGCAATCTGAACCTCAGGAGAACCTGTGTCGCCTTCGTGAGCAGCATATTCAGCCATAATAGCCTGCTTTTCTGCCTGTGTCATTGTCATTTCACCTCATTATAATAAAATATTTATACTCAGATGCCCCAGATGAAAGTAGGTGAAAACACTCTACGAGTTTACTCAATCACCCGAGTGCACAGAGATAGCCTTGATAGTATATCACAAGAGTTTCTAAAAATCAAGTGTTTTTTGTTCATTTCAATATGATTCCACTTTGTTGTGATGGAGTAATATCTGAATTTCCGCTGAAATATGCTTCATATACTTCTCTGACATAGTTGCCGAGACCACCTGAGTCCACATTTTCAATAGCGATAATAACTGCAATCTGTGGGTTATCGGCAGGTGCATATGAAATCATAAAACCATTGGTATATGATACCAATTTGCCATCAACTTTTTTCTTTGCCTGAGCAGTACCTGTCTTCGCTGCAACCTTAAAGTCAATTCCTTTAAATGCCGCAAGAGAATTTGCCATCGAAATCATACCTGTTCTTACTGCTGCAAACGATTCCGGAGACGCATCCACCTTATTAAGTACAACAGGCTCTGCCTCATAAATAGTTTTTGAATAATCATAGGATTTTATGCTCTTGACGAAATGAGCCTTATATCTTGTTCCGCCGTTTGCAAGAGTAGCAGCATAAGAACACAGCTGAATAGGTGTAAAAAGGTTATCAGACTGACCGATAGCAGCCTGAACGGTATTACCGGGATACCATATTCCGCCCTGCGCTTCTCTGTTTTCCTTACTTGCTGCCTGACCTTTTGCTTCAGTAAGCTCAACACCCGTTTTCTGACCTAAACCAAACATAGTAAAATACTCGTTGATTTTTGAGATACCAAGCTGTCTGCCCACCTCATAGAAATATGTGTTACATGAGCAAGTCAGTGCTCGTGTCAAATCCATATAAGTGTTTCCGTGGTCACCAACACCGATACAGTTAAGTGGCAAATCAGGGAAATAGTTATATTCAAGGTCGCAATATATAGTTGATTCAGGTGTCATAAGCCCTTCTTCAAGTCCTGCAAGACCAATACAAGGCTTTGCTGTTGAGCCGGGAGCATAAGTACTCCTCAAAGCTCTGTTCCATAAAGGTGCGGATGAATCTTTATTTAATGCAACAATATTTTCCTTGTATGTTTCAAGGTTGTATGCAGGATATGACGCACAAGCAAGGACTGAAAAATCGTGCACATCCATAACAACAATACTACCTGCTGTATCAACCTTACCCTGCTCTTTTGTCAGATTAATTTTTGATGACAGAATTTTCTGAACTTCCTTCTGAAAATCACCATCAATTGTTAGAATAACATTATTTCCGTTGACGGGAGCAGTTGTAACAGATGTGGTCTTTGAACCGTCGCCATTTGTTACGGTTGTGAGGATACCGTTTGTACCTCTGAGTTCATCTTCAAAAGCACTTTCAATACCAAACTTACCTAATTTATCTGTCATTCCGTATGCACGGAGTTTTAATATGTTTCTTTCTTCTTCGGTAAGATTTTCATCATTAAGTGCTTCTTTATATTTTTCTGTCTTAGCAGAATATTCTTCCGCGTTGATATAATCATAATAACCTATAATATGAGGCGCAATTTCACCGTCATAATATTCACGATTAGTATCGATTCTGACTTCAATACCTTCATAAAATCTGCTTTGCTCCTTTATAAGTGAAACCAATTCTGTCGGAACATTTTCAGCAAGTGTATATGGATTGTTTTTTGAAAAATCTGCTCTTGTCATAGCAACATAAACAGTTGCAAGCATTATTGCGTCTTCTGTTGACATATCATTTAATTCATAATAATCACACAAGGCATCAAGGCAATTTTTTGCAGTAGCATACATATTAAGATTAAGGTAATCCTTTGCAAAAAGGAACTTTCTTACTGTCGCAATATTTTCAGTATATTTTACCTCACCATTTTCAAGCACAATAAAGTCATCATAATTATATGCAACTTCGTTTTTCTTAAACAACCTTAAAAGAGAAAGTAAAATTTTATTTCTCTCCTGTTTTTTTGATGTCTTAGGAAAATACGAGCCATCAATATAAACTGTATTTGATTGTGAACTATAAACAAGGGCTTTTCCGTTAGTATCAAGGATTTCACCACGGATTGCACTAATCTGTGTATTGGCAGATGAATAATAAATATTTTGTGCAGAATATTCATCTGCATCAATAACCTGAATTCTGAAAAGGTCGGCAATAAACAATGAAATAATAAACAACACAGCCACGACAAATGCTGTTGCGCGCATTCTGAAACTGTATGCACTTCTCATTTTCATCACCGTCCTTTCTTTTAATTAATATTCTGTATAATCAAATGAGAATTTTCTGTAAACTGTTCTTATTAGATAGTACCACAATGGTGAAAGAATAAATGAATAAATACCCATTGGCAAATAAAATCTGAAGAAAATCTGACCTGCGCCATCAATACCTCTTGCAGAAATGAAAAACAGCACATAAGTAATAAGATATATGCCCATAATTGCCGAATTCATAATGAAATATGTGATGATATTATTACGCATAAATATTCGCAGAAGCACACCACAGATTGCACAGGCAACCATAAGATACAAGGCAACATAGCCATCGGCTGTAACAGTAACCGTATCCCACAAAACACCTGCAAAAATCCCTGCAGCAGCACCAACAAGTTCACCTTCAAACATTGCAATACAAACAGCAACAGGAATCAACAAAATCGGTTTTATTGATGCCGGTTCAGGAAATATGGAAACTATATTCTGCAGAATGTGTGCCAGAAAAATTATTAAAGCATATACAAGATATCGCTTCGTTTTCGTTTTTGTCTGAACATTCATATTTTTACTTTTCCTCGTAAGCAGTAATGATAAAACAGTCGTGAATTTCTTTTGAGTTGACGGCAGGTTCAACAATAGCATACGAAGACAAATCTGTTTCACTATGTTGTACAGAAGTTACTGTACCTATTATCAAATCCTTAGGGAATATTCCCCCTGTACCGGACGAACAGACAATACCACCTTCCGAAACTGCTGTTTTAGTATCAAGTCCCGTAAGCTTACATTTTTCATCAGCAGACAAATCGTATGTTGCTGAAACATACCCTAGCTCGCCTGTTCTGATTTCATATGCCGCAATATTTACTGACGGGTCAAAAACTGAACGGACAACGCAAGATGTGGTGCTGACTTCAGTTACGACACCAATAAGATATTCACCTGAAATTACAACATCATTAACCTTAACTTCATCAACTGAACCTCTGTCAAGTGTAAACGAGCCGAAAATATCCGCTGAATCTCGTCCAATTACCGTAGCATAAGTCCATGTGTAGTCAGGATGCTTTTCACGGACATCAAGAAATGCCTCATAGGATTCAAGCTTTTTCTTCGTATTCTCATAATCGACCAACTGACTCTGATAATCTGCCACCTGTTGTTCAAGCTCTGCTACTCTGTCCTGATATGATTTTGAAGATATAAAGCCACCTGAAACATCGTCAAACTTTGCAGAAAAATATGAAGCAATATCCTGCAACGGTGTTGTAATGATTCCCACAACATTTGTAAGCGGTGATGTTGATTCTGATACAACAGTAGCCAAGACCGTTGCACTAAGAAGAACAACAGCCACAGTTATAAGAACCTTAAAGGTTGTACTTTTAAAGAAATTGTTCATTTAAACCTCTCCGAAAAATCAGATGTTACCCTTTTCAAGGCACACACCCATACCCATAGCAACACAATCCATTGGATATGGTGCTATATGAACAGGAATTTTTGTTTCTTTTTCAATAAGCTTGTCCAACTCGCGAAGTAATGCTCCGCCACCTGTAAGCATAATTCCGTTATCAACAATATCCGACAACAATTCCGGTGGTGTTTTTTCAAGTGTTGAACGGACTGCATCAACAATCTGTGAAACACACTCTGAAATTGCTTCACGGACATCTTCAGATGTAACTTCGATATTCTTTGGAAGGCCGTCAGCAAGGTTTCTTCCTCGAACATCCATTGCACCTTCACCATCATAGCTCATTGCTGAACCAATTTTGATTTTAAGCTCTTCAGCAGTTCTTTCACCGATAAGAACATTGTGTTGCTTTCTTATGTATTCAATAATTGCTTCGTCAAAATCATCACCTGCAATACGGCTTGATTTTGCAGTAACTATGTCACGATATGAAATGACAGCAACCTCTGTTGTACCGCCACCAATGTCAACAATCATACTTCCTACTGCTTCTGTTACAGGAAGTCCAACGCCAATTGCCGCTGCCAATGGCTTATGAATAAGAGACGCATATTTTGCACCTGCATCTCTCGCAGCATCATGAACTGCCTTTCTTTCAACCTCTGTAATGCCTGAAGGAACACAGATAAGAACTCTTGCTCTGACAAAAGGTGTTTTGTTAATTACTTTTTTGATAAACGCCTTAAGCATATCAGAAGTTATTTCAGAATTGATAATAACGCCATCTTTCAAAGGCTTTACAGCCGTGATTGAACCCGGTGTTCTGCCAATCATATCTTTAGCTTCATTACCCACAGCCACAACTGATGGTGGGTTTGTTTTTTCATTTACAGCCACAACAGAAGGTTCGCGAAGAACGATACCTTTATCCTTAAGATAGACAATAGTGTTGGCTGTGCCCAAGTCAATACCGATATCCTGTGCAAATAACATTTCAACATCTCCTACCAACAAAATATATAAAATTTTAAAACATAAATATTCTATTTTATTTTAACAAAAAAACAGGCATTATACAATACCTGCAAGAAAATTTTATTAATTTGTCTGTAAAAGGGCAGGTTTTGAAATGAACCTGCCCTTTTTATACATATCAACCAATCATGAAAATCTTTTCGGCAATTTCTTGTGCTTTTTCCGGATAATAAACAGATACTCGCTGTACATAGTATAAAAACGAGCTTACCACAGTAATAATTGAAAGACCAGTAATTGTCAAATCCATTATATCCTTACTTTTTGAAGACTCAAGGCTGTTATACCACAGCCCCGTACCCATAAAGCATAAAATACCCATAAGAAAGTAAACATCCATATGGTAACGCTCTAACAAATATGGTGTCCATAAAATTGCAACGGCATTTATTACTAACACAGTTAAAACTATTCCCGCTTCAAACAGAATGAGGTTGTTTTTTCTTGAATTCTCAATTCCTTTAGTTTTGAATATCCCCATTGACAAAAGCAATATAGGGAAATTAAAGAATATTCCACTTGGTTTCAGGAACGGGAAAGCCCCCGAAATACTATTGAATCCGAAAAAGCTTTCTATTGTTCCGTTAAGCAGACGACCAATATCAGAAAAACTTACTGAAAATCCATATTGTGACTGGTCAGCAACAGTTAATTGATATGCCTGACCGAACTCAAACGGAGTACCGAATCTTACATAATTGTAAAGCATCAGACTTATGCCCACAATAACATACGGTGAAGCAGCCAATGCAAGCTTTCCAATCAATTTAACTGTAATTTTTTGTTGTTTCATAAAGACTAACAGCATTGGGAGAACTAATATATTTGCCAAGGCAATAGGCGGACGACATCCGAATACTAACGCACCAAGCAATGAACCGATTGTTGCATAAAAAATCTGTTGATTTTCATCCTTCTTGACCCATACAGCCTTAATAAAAAAGTACAGACTCCACAACTGTAAAGCAATCGCAGCCGTTATAGCAGTGCAGTACAATGCAGGTTCTGCCGAGCTATACCAGACACTCATAATTGAAAGTGATGCTGATAATGCAAGATATGCACCATATGGAATTTTCTTGAAAAACTGTTTTCTCAACAAATCAAACAAGACAAAAAAGCCAACTATTATGAATGCAACAAATATTTGTGTGCCATGAAATGTGGTCAACGACTGGCCTGTTATAATACGATAGGGCAAGAAAACCAAAAATACAGGCACAACACCAAAATACATATAATAATGTCCGTTGTAATATGCGTGGTCCCAAGGGTACCATACACCTGCATCGGCTCTTTCCTGAGGGTCATACGGATTTTCAAGGTCAGCCAATGTATCTTCGCCATAATCAATGTATAAACGACCATCTAAAATTGCTTCTGCCATTAATTCATATTGATTTCTGTGGTCCGGTTGCTCACCATTCCACAGCGAAAGATTATCCATAGGCAAAATGCAGAAAGAGACCGTCAACAATATAGCCAACACAGTACAAATTGTGCGTAATATATCTGATTTGTTAAAATCTTTTGTTACAGCTTTGAAACGATTACTCATTTTCATTATTCTCCTGTTTTGCCAAAGATTCCCTGAAACGATAGTTTGCTTTTACTCGTTCAATTTCAAATTCCTGTTTGCTCTTTTTCACCATATTCTGCAGTTGTATTCCCATAAAGAAGAAAAGCAACGCGCTTACTGCAGTAAAACCACACACAATAAGTGTCGGGAAATTAGGTACAAGACCTGTTTTAAAATACGTAACCAACACCGGAACGAAAAATACAGCAGACAACAATGCTAAAATTAATGCGATAACTCCGAAAAAGTATCCGGGTCTGTAAAGACTATATAATTTTATGATAGTCATTATAACCTTAATGCCGTCTGACACAGTATTAAGCTTTGATTCACTGCCCTCCGGTCTATCTCTGTACTCAATTTCTACATTTTCTACTCTCATATTCTTATCAAGAGTATGGATACTCATTTCAGTTTCGATTTCAAAACCTGAGGACAAAACAGGAAATGTCTTTACAAACTCATAACTGAATGCACGACATCCACTCATTATATCCTTAATTTTCGAATGAAACAGAGTGTTGATACTCCAACGTACAATGTAGTTGCCGAAATTGTGAAAACGTCTTTTGTTTTCAGTAAAATAAGTTGTTGATAACCTATCCCCTACAACCATATCAGCCTGTTTATGAAGCACAAGATTTACCATTTCTCTCGCACATGTTGCAGGGTAAGTATCATCACCATCTACCATAATATATGCCTGAGCGTCAATCTCACGGAACATCCTGCGAATTACATTTCCTTTGCCCTGCTG
This sequence comes from Candidatus Fimenecus sp., assembly GCA_045531435.1. Classification (GTDB taxonomy): domain Bacteria; phylum Bacillota; class Clostridia; order Oscillospirales; family Acutalibacteraceae; genus Fimenecus. Next base: position 2,668 of record JAZSDZ010000053.1, on the reverse strand, counting down.
ATACTCATATCGCACCACAGCGCCTGCTTTTTCTGCAATTTCTGCTGTACTGTCAGTGGAATTGTTGTCATATACATAAACAACTGCTTCAGGTAATGCCTCTTTCCAATCTCTTACTACCTTTTCAATTGTCTGGCTTTCATTATAACAAGGAATTAAAACAGCAATTTTATCCACAGTAGGTCACCTCCAAAACAATTAACGTTTTCAAATATATCATTTCACATATTCATTATAATTATAAATTACACTATATTAACTGTCAAGCAAAGCAGACAGATACATTTAAGCAAAAAAGAAAGCGCCCATCCTATTGGACAGACGCTTTTTTTATGTCGGCATTACCTATTTTCCCGGGCCGCTTCCAGCCAAGTATCTTCGGCGCAAATGAGCTTAACTACCGTGTTCGGGATGGGAACGGGTGGACCCTCATTGCAATCAACACCGACTCACGAAACTCTTTATCTCGTGAACGCAAGAGATATTCTAACAGAATGCAAAACAAATTGCAAGAGTTTTTTTGATGTTTTTTCACTTTTTATGTTTTACACAAATTTTATACCCTAAACATATAATTTTAGTGGATTTTTGACAAATAATGTTTAAATAAGCAGGGTTTTTACGCCCTGCTTACTAAAAACTGTCTTTAAAACGCTTTTGAAACATCAAGAATTACATTTTCATATCCTTGATTCGGGTCAACAACCATATACATAACCTTTGTATTATCTACAAACACAAGATTTGAGTGCTGTGAGAAGTTTAAATCCTCATATTTTGCATAATCACTCTTTTTCAAATCAAAAATATGAACCTGATAATCTGCAACACTGTCAACTGTGCCAAGCACAACAAGATATCGCCCATCCGCGCTGACACTTATCATATCTGCATTTGACATTCTATATCCTGCAAGTGGAATTTCTTCACCGGTCTTTACATTATACAAGTTGCCATTGAGTTTATTAAGAATGTACTCGTTATGATAAAGATAATCTGTGCTGAAACTGCCATACAAGGAAAATACTGTTTTTTCCTCTTTTGAATTCTCCTTTTTCACCACATTAAAGCCTGTTTCAGTTGCTTTAAGATAAGATGTCATACTGCTGTCAGCATAAATATACTCACCGTAAACATCTGTTGCAAACAATGATTCTTTAGTACCATTCATTACAAAAAGGTCTTTCTGACCACCAATTCCGCCGTATGCTCTTGTTGTAAAGAAAGGAATCATATCGCCATCAGAAATATATGCAGAATTAGTAAGTACAGAATATGCAACAGAATATGAATTTGTATTTTTATCTTCAGTCAGGAATCTTGTTGTAGCACCAGTTTTAATGTCAACTATGAAGCTATCTGTCCAAAGATTATAATTTTCAGAAGCTGATTCGGAATTAGCAACAGCAAGTAAAAGTGCTTTTCCTTCTGCCTTATATTTTTCAGGCAAATCAACAAGCTTAAATGTAATTACATTGTGAATTGTACTTCCGGGATTGTCCTCTGAACGGAAAATACTTATACCGAAAACCCCATCATTTGTATTAACATAATCAATAGTTACAGATAAGTTACTCTTGCCCATACGCACTTTAGCGTCCAGAGTACCTTCTGCCTGAACGGGCACCAACGCCTTGTTTTCGTAATGATAATATTCCACCTTATTCTCGGCTGAAATTGAGTAAAATACATCCTTGACACCTGATGGAATATATTTGTTTGCTGTTCCCTGACGCTTAATTTGAATTTCTGAAAGTTCCTTGCTTGTTTCAACAACATTTTCTGGTTGCTTTGTGCTTTCATTTCCCATTGGGAAGAACTTGAACAACACAAAAGCAATTGCCATAATAAGCGCGATGATTGCCAAAGCAAAAGTCAGATGGTCTTTCTTTGTGAGAGGCTCTGTTTCTTTCTCTGTCTGCTTTTCTTCATCCACAGTTTCTTCAGCAGTCTCAGTTTTTTCTTTTTTCCTTCTTGAGAAAAGTGGTTTCCTTTCCTTCTTTTCTTCCTTGGCAACAGTTTCTTCAGTTGTAGTTTCTTTTATTCCCTCTGTTTCTTCGAATGGTGGAATCTCTTTAAACTCTGTTTGAACGACAGTTTCTTCAAATGGTGGAATTTCCTTAAATTCTGTCTGAACAACAGTTTCTTCGAATGGTGGGATTTCCTTAAACTCTGTTTTTACAGTAGTCGCTTCAAATGGTGGGAATTTTTCAATTACCTTTTCCTGAACAACCGTTTCTTCAAAAGGTTTAAGTTCTTCAATTACATCTTTCTGAACAGCATTTTCCTCTGTTGTTTCCTCGAACGATTTAAGTTCTTCGATCACATCTTCCTGAACAACAATTTCCTCAACATTTTCTATCTCTTGGAATTCCTGTTTCTCTGATTTTCTTTTCTTTGCTTTCCAAGGTAATACAAATTTTTTAGATGTTTTTTCTTCAGAGATTTCAACAGTCTCTGTTTCTTCAGTTTTTTCAAGAGAAGGCTTTTCTTCATTTTCCGCTTTAACTGAAGTTTCCTTTGCTGTTTCCTCGAATGGCACAATTTTCTTGAAATCTATCTGGACATCAGTTTCTTCAATTGATGGAATCTCGTTAAACTCTATTTGAATAACAGGCTCATCAACTGATGAAACGTCTTCATTCTCTTCTTTCTGAACAGTTTTTTC
>JAZSDZ010000171.1:0-25010 GCA_045531435.1 Candidatus Fimenecus sp. | reverse complement strand
TGGCTACGATCCGACTTGAATGTTATTTGGTATATTTTAATTTATTCGAAATCAGGAGAATTATATGAATATCGTAATTGTAGGTGACGGTAAGGTCGGTGCAACTCTTGTTGAGCATCTCTCTTTGGAAGGTCACGATGTTGTTGTTATTGACCGCGACCAGAAAATTGTTGAACAAATGGTAAATTCTTATGATGTTATGGGCATCTGCGGTAATGGTGCTAACTGTGAAATTCAGTTGGAAGCAGGTGTGGACACCTGTGACCTTTTTATTGCTGCAACATCATCGGATGAGCTCAATATTCTCTCCTGCCTTATGGCTAAAAAAGCAGGTGCAGGTCATACAATCGCAAGAGTCCGTAACCCTGACTATCGCAATCAACTCCCATTTTTCAAGGATGCTTTGGGAATTAGTATGGTTGTTAACCCTGAATATGATGCGGCAAACGAAATTGCAAAAGTGCTTCGTTTCCCTAATGCGATCAATATCGAAACATTTTATCGTGGTCTTGTGGACCTTGTTGAGCTTAAAATTGACGCAGGAAATCCACTCTGTAATATGCAGATGACCGATATTTCCAACAAATTCGGTCTTAAAATTCTTGTGTGTGCAGTACAGAGAAAAAATGAGGTTATTATCCCTCGTGGTGACTTTGTACTTCAGTCAGGTGACAGAATTCACGTTACGGCACCTCGCGGTGTTCTTGTAAGCTTTATGAAAAAGCTTAAGATTTACAAGCACAGAACAAAGGATATTATGATTATCGGCGGCGGTAAGATGGGCTATTATCTTGCTCGTCAGCTTTGTGAAACAGGTGGATATAATGTGAAAATCATCGAAAGTGATATTGAGCGTTGCGAAAAGCTCTGTGAGTTTCTACCTAAAGCTGATATTATTCACGGTGATGGTACTGACCGTAGAATTCTCATTGAACAGGGACTTGAGGGTCAGGATGCCTTTGTTGCTCTTACAACCATTGACGAAGAGAATATTATTTCTTCAATGTACGCATCTTCGCTTGGTGTCAGCAAAACTGTTGCAAAAGTCAACCGTGTTTCTTATGAAGTTCTTGAAAGTATCGGCATGGATAGTGCAATATCATCAAAAGCAATTGCTGCAAACAGAATCCTTGCATATGCACGTGCAATAGAAAACTCAGGTGAAGAATCAAGTGTTCAGACTCTTTATAAGCTTGTCGGTGGTCAGGTTGAGGCTCTTGAATTCAAAATAGAAACAGACTTTTCTCAGATTGATATTCCTCTTCGTGACTTGAAACTCAAGCGTGACACACTTATTGCTTGTATAATCAGAAACCATAAAGTTATTTATCCCGGTGGTAACGATTGTATTGAATTAAACGACCGTGTTGTAATCGTTACAAAGAGTAATCACATAAGCAGTATAAATGAAATTTTTGAGTAAGGCGAAAATAAATGAATTATAAAATAGTTTTTAAAACTGTGGGCAGACTTTTATGGGCAGAAGCCATACTTCTTTGTTTACCAATGTTTGTTTCACTATACTATAAAGAAAATCTTTTTCATATTTATTTAATAGCAATGGGACTTCTGTTTGGTACAGGTGCAATTATGAGCCTGCCAAAACCCGAAAAAAGAACAGTCTATGCCCGTGAAGGATTTGTTATCGTATCTATTTCGTGGATATTACTTTCGTTCTTCGGTGCATTACCATTTGTCTTTTCAGGTGAAATCCCCTCTCTTGTTGATGCCTTTTTTGAAACAGTTTCAGGCTTTACCACCACAGGTGCAACAATTCTAACAGATATTGAATCCGTATCAAAGAGTCTTCTTTTCTGGCGTGCTTTTACACACTGGATTGGCGGTATGGGTATCCTGATGTTTGTTCTTGCATTTCTTCCGCAGAAAGACATGCAGTCAATGCATATAATGCGTGCTGAAGTACCGGGACCGAGTGTAGGCAAAATAGTTTCTAAAACGACGGTTACAGCAAGAATTCTCTATATTATATACGGAGTTTTAACCCTTGCTCAGATTATTGCATTATTATGTTGTAAAATGCCTCTTTTTGACAGTGTTACAACTGCCTTTGCAACCGCAGGTACAGGTGGTTTTTCCGTAAAAAATGCAAGTATCGCTGCATATAACAGCTTACCGATTGAAATGGTATGTACTGTTTTCATGTTGCTTTTCGGTATTAATTTCAACCTTTTTTATCTTGTATTAATCAAGCAATTCAAACGAGCTTTTAAAAGTGAAGAACTCTGGACATATCTTGGTATCGTAGCTGTTTCAACAGGTATAATTGCATTAAACATAATGCCTGTTGTCAAATCTTTTGGAGGCGCTTTAAGACAAGCTGTTTTCCAAGTTGCTTCCATCATTACAACAACGGGATTTGTTACCGCAGACTTTAACCATTGGCCTGTGCTTTCACAATGCATTATCATTACACTTATGTTCATCGGTGCTTGTGCCGGTTCAACCGGTGGTGGTTTAAAGGTTGGCAGAATAATTATCCTTTTTAAGTCAAGCATCCGGGAATTAAGAAGAGCACTTAATCCAAGACGAGTAAAATCTATCCGTCTTGACAGTGCGGTAGTTGAGAAGGAAACAGTTTCAGCAACTTGTGTGTACTTTGTTGTATATATGCTTATAATTGGTATATCTATTTTGTTGGTTTCTCTTAACAACCTTGATTTTGCATCAACATTTTCATCTGTAATCACGTGCATTAACAATGTAGGTCCGGGTCTTTCACTTGTAGGACCTGTTGAAAACTTCAGTCATCTGTCTGTTTTATCAAAACTTGTTTTATCTGCAGATATGCTTATAGGCAGACTTGAAGTCCTTCCTATGATGATATTATTTTTACCATCTACCTGGAAGAAAAACAGTTAAAATATACAAAACAAAAAAAGAGTTAACACAAATTTAAAGTGCTAACTCTTTTTCTTTATCTCATCTTTTCAAGTTTGTTTCGATTGGCAACAACAATTAATTTCATATCAGACTCTAATGGTTTGTTAGGGTCTATTTCTGTTGTAACATTACTATTTTGTTGAATCGCAATAACATTTATTGAGTATTTTTTTCTTAAGTTCAAATATATAAGGTTTTTACCAACCCATTCAGGTTTGACATCAAATTCTACGAGTGAAATATTATTTGTCAGTTCAAGAATATCCACAAATCCTGAACTCAAAAGATTTTTTGCAAGACGAACACCTGATTCATATTCGGGCAACACAACTTTATCAGCACCGATTTTGCTTAAAATCTTGCATTGTCTTTCGTTTGCACACTTAACAATTACATTTTTCACACCGGCATCTTTACACAAAGTTGTAGCCATAACACTTGTTTCAAGATTACTTGCAACAGCAATAATTACAACATCAATGTTTGAAATTCCCAATTGAATTATTGCGTCTTCGTCTGTAATATCTGCACACTTGCAAAGCGGAAACTCATCTACTACATCATTTATAACCTCTTCTTGCGAATCCACAACAAGAACTTCTGCTCCACTGTCAACAAGTTCCTTGGCAACTGCATATCCATATCTGCCTAAACCAAGAACAGCATAAGAATTATTTGTTTTCATAATATTCCTTTCCGGGTACAATCAACCCACACTAATATCTTCATAAGGTGTTTTAACGATGTTTTGCTTCTCTTTTTTTGTATTAAGTGCAATCGCAAGAGTTATAGGACCAATTCGTCCAAAATACATCGTTACGATAATAATGAATTTTCCCCATGTATCAAGTGACGAAGTAAGATTTCTCGTTAATCCGACAGTTGCAGTGGCACTTACAGTTTCGTAAAGAATATCAACAACACTTGCATCTGTCACAAACGATAGTAAAACGGTTGAAATAAACATAATCATGAAAGATGTTCCGACAACTGCAACAGCCTTTTTTACGGCTTTTTGTGAAATTGCACGATTAAAAATGGTTATTTCATTCCTATCTTTAACCATTGAAAAGGCAGTTATAACAAGAACAGCAATCGTAACTGTTTTAACACCACCTGCTGTACCGACAGGTGAACCACCGATAAACATTAACAGCAGAGAAATAATTGCAGAAGTATTTGTGAAGTTCTCCTGTGGGATTGTTGCAAAGCCTGCGGTTCTTGTTGTAATGGACTGAAAAATAGAAAGCTGAATTTTATCAAACAAATTATGATTACCCATAGTCAACGGATTATTATACTCGAAAACAAAATACAATACTCCACCAATAATAATCAATAAAACTGTCATGCAAATTGCAATTTTACTGTGTAGTGTCATTTTCTTAAAGCAATTCATTCCGTGCGTTTTGTAAAGCTTAACAACACGAATAAAATCCCACCACACAACATATCCTATACCGCCTGTTACAATCAAAAAAGATGTAACAAGATTTATTATAGGATTTGTAGCATAATCACACAAGCTATTCTCTGATATAATATCAATTCCTGCATTACAAAATGCTGATACAGAATTAAAAAGCGAAATCCATATTCCTTTTACACCAAAGTCAGGCACAAAAACTGACATATATAGAAGTGCTCCTATACCCTCAATCACAAAAGTTCCTGTTATAACCTTTTTTACAAATTTAACAAGTCCTGAAAGTGTGTTAAGATTAAAAGCATCCTGAAGAAGTAATCTGTCTGAAATACCGATTTTTTTATGAAGTGCAATCATAAAACCTGACATTACCGTAATGATACCCAATCCGCCAAGCTGAATAAGACACAAAATTACAACTTGTCCGAAAACACTCCATGTACTAACCGTTGGTAATGTAACAAGTCCCGTTACACAGGTAGCTGTTGTTGCTGTAAAAAGAGCATCAACATAGGACACGGATTCACCGTCAGCAGAGCTTATAGGTAACACAAGTAAAAGGCTCCCCACTAAGATAACAGCCAGAAAACTAATCATTATTAATTGTGTTGTAGATAAAACAATACGATTTTTTCTCATAAAACGCATTTCCCTGTATTATTAATTCATTTTTATCTTGTTTTAATGAAAAAAATTTATTATAATATAGTTTAATGTTAATTATAGCATAAAGAAATCAGTATATCAATAAAATAAATTAGTTATATTTAAAGAATCAAGAGGAGTATATATGTTACCTAAAAGAGTTTATACAAAAATAAATCTTGATAACATACAAAAGAATATGCAGTCTGTCCGCAAAAAGTTTGGTGACGATATGATAATATTAGGCATTGTCAAAGCCAATGCTTACGGACATGGTGCGGTTGAAACTGCAAAGGCTCTTGTTGAGTTTGGTGCAGGAATGTTAGGCGTTGCTGCTATCGACGAGGCGCTTGAGCTTCGTGAAAACGGAATTACTGCCCCTGTACTTATTTTAGGACAGATTTTCCGTCAGGATTATACTGCAGCCATTGAAAACGATATCACTTGTACAATTATTGATATTGTCACAGCACAAGGTCTTTCACAAAAGGCAAAGGAATTAGGCAAAACTGCAAAAGTGCATATAAAAATTGATACCGGTATGGGAAGAATTGGTTTTCAGCCTGATGAAAATGATGAAACCCTTGTAAAATCCGTTTTTGAGCTTGATAATATCTTTGTTGAAGGTGCTTTTACTCACTTTGCAAATGCCGATTCATCCGACAAGACCTCTGCAAATTCACAGAAGAAAAAATTCCTTGATTTTACTGATAAACTCATAATTGAAGGCTACAAAATTCCAATCCGTCATATGTATAACAGTGCATCTGCTATGGAACTTGATGGTTATGCAGGTGAAATGGTTCGTTGCGGAATTATGCTTTACGGACTCTATCCATCAGAAGAAATGGATAAAAGCTACAAGCTATTCCCTGCTTTAGAATTCAAGAGTCATATTTCATTTGTAAAAACTGTTGAAAAAGGCTTTCCTGTAAGTTATGGTTCAACCTATATTACTGACAGAGAAATGAAAATCGCCACCGTACCCGTAGGTTATGGTGACGGATATCCAAGATATTTGTCAAGCGAAGGAGAAGTGCTTGTTCAGGGAACTCGTTGTAAGATTTTGGGCAGAGTTTGTATGGACCAGTTTATGATTGATGTGTCACATCTTCCCGATGTACAAATTGCTGATGAGGTTACACTTGTTGGTACAGATGGCAACGAAACAATTACAGTCGAAGAGGTTTCGGATGCTGAATATCGTTTTAATTATGAATTCTGTTGTCTTATAACACCACGCGTACCAAGAATTTATATTAAAAATAATAAAGTAATTGAATAGTTGATTATACTGTTAAGGCGAAGTCTCTGTATGACTTCGCCCTTTTGTTTTAATAATCCAATTATAATCAGCAAACAAAAAAGCCCTATATTACCATAGAGCTTTTATTTTACATTTGGAATATTCCGTATGTTAATCCTGACATTATAAATCCTGCAATAAGTACGCCAAGTGCAATAATCGGCAATGAACGCTTAAACCTCATATCGAGAAGACCTGCCATCAAAGCACCTGTCCAACCACCTGTTCCAGGAAGTGGTATTGCGACAAATATGAGAAGTCCCCACATTTCGTATCTTAAAACCTTTTCCTTATTTCTTTCAGTTTTTGCCTCAAGCTTCAGGATGATTTTTTCAAAGAAGCTATATCTGCGCAAAAAGTCAAATATTTTTCTTATAAATAAGATAATGAATGGAATAGGAACCATATTTCCTAAATAGCATATCAAAAATGCTTTAAGAAATGGTATTTCCATAAGTCTTGCCGCAATCATACCACCACGACACTCAAGAACCGGCATAAGTGAAATAACAAATGCCACAAGCTCTTCAGGGATTTTATTCTGCATATACTCCATCATTTCGTTAACTATTGTTTCAACCATTTGTTACCCCCACATTTATAAGGTAGTCGTTAGCCTTTCGAAGCATCTGCTTATCATTTGGGAATTTAAGTGAGTTCATAGCCTTATCAAACTTTAACCAAAGATACTCTTCAATTTCTTCCTTTTGTATTATTGTTGTTGTATCATCAGTTGTGGCAAGGAATATAACCACTTGTTTTTCAATGCGTCCCTGAATTGAATATTCAGAACGGAAACGGAAATCAGGAAGAAAACGAATTCTGATACCTGCTTCTTCAAGCACTTCACGGTATGCAGTCTCCTTTTCATTTTCGCCACGCTCAATATGTCCTTTAGGGAATCCCCAGTTTGCGCTTCTTTTATTTTTTATAAGAAGAAATCTTGTCTCACCGTTTATAATACGATAAACAATTGCACCACATGAACTTTCATAAAGGCAATTCATTTCATAAGTGCCCGGCTTTTCGGCAAATGCCACAGCATCCTCAATCTGGTGAACGATATAACGCTTACTTTTTGGTGCAACAACTAAAATGATTCCACCCAAATCTTTTCTTTTTATAACGGCAATAACACGGCCCTCAAAAACTCGAACTCTGTGTGTCACACCCATAATATATGCACCTTTAACAGGAGAAAGTGCATCAATTCCACTTTCAACCACACCAAAATTCAGGTCATAAGAAAATTTGTTTTCTCTGTCAAAGAAGTGCATAGGCTTGGTAACGCGTACCCTTACATACTTACCTAACATATGTCTCTACTCCCGAAAACAGTCAACGAAACTCGTCAACCAAACTAAAACTGTTTATTATTATACATACCTTTTGCCAATCTTTCAAGTAAAACATAAATATTTCTCACAAATTCCCTTAATTTTTTTTGAAAAATATTGTGATTTTTCTTCTTTTGTAGTAGAATATACAGAGATATTATCAAAAATAAGGAGTTCAGAAAATGGCGGTCAATCGTTTTAGCAATTCCGATAGTGAATTTGAAGATATTTTCAGCAACACTGAGAAATCAGATGTTTATGAAGATATATACAGTGGTGCTGACAATGATGAGTATGAAAATGTTTCCTCATCTTCAACAGGTAAAACTGAAGACCTTTTCAGTGAGCAACCACAGGTGAAATATAATAGTGCTGTTGAAAATCGTCGTCGTCAGGAAATTCAATATGATGACATCAGTCAGGTTTATGGAGACCTGACCGATGAAAAAAAAGGCAAACAAAAAAAGAAAAAGAAGAAAAGACATCCTATCAGAAACGCAATCATAATAATTCTTTGTCTTGCTTTGTGTGCTGGTGGATTCGGATATCAGAAAATCAACAATCTTCTCTCTTCTTTCCAAGATGAAGAAGGACTTAAGAATAATGCTTATGTTAATGAGGCTGACCTTGCGCAGTATCCTGACCAGATAAATGTTCTTCTTGTTGGTGTTGATGCGCGTGAAAACGAGGAATCATCGCGTTCCGATACAATGATGCTTGTCACACTTGATAAGAAAAACAAACAGATTAAGCTAACATCATTCCTTCGCGACTCTTTTGTTGAAATTGCAGGTACAAATTCATGGAACAAGTTGAATGCTGCATATTTTCGCGGAGGTATTCAGACTCTTTACGATACGCTTGAATTAAACTTTAAGGTTGACATTCAGTACTATGCTATTGTTGACTTTGAAATTTTCCAGACAATAGTTGATGAGTTAGGCGGCATCAATGTTGATGTTACGGAAAGAGAAAGTTATTATACATACCACTCCGGTGATGTAAAGGTTCCTGTACGAATTGAAGCTGGTGAAGATATTCTTCTCAACGGCGAACAGGCATTATGGTACAGCAGAATCCGATATCTTGACTCCGACTTCAAACGTACTGAAAGACAGAGAAAAGTTATCACAGCTATTGTTGAAAAGGCATCACAAAAGAGTATCGGTGAGCTTTACTCACTTGCAGAGGCAATTGTCCCTCTTGTTAAAACAAATATGTCAACTAACCAGATATTAAGTCTTGGTCTTACTGCATTTAAAAACAAAATGTATGAATATCCTATTGTTCAGCAGTCAATACCTGCTGACGGCACATGGTATGATAAAAACATTTCCGGCGTAGGTGCAAGTCTTGTTATGGATATGGAAGAAAACCAGCAAATTCTTCACAGTTTTCTTCAGGAAGCACAACCGACTTCAGAAGAAAACACAACATCAAACTGATATTTCGAGGTAATTATTATGAAAAAAGCAAAAATGTCACTTTTTTCTGAATTCACTGCAGCCAAGGTTGACGACCGTATTTTCGGTTCATTTATCGAGCATTTAGGCCGTGCAGTTTATGGCGGTATTTATGAGCCAGACCACCCTACTGCTGATGAAAACGGATTCAGACAAGATGTTATAGAAAAGGTAAAAAAACTCAATGTTCCTATCGTGCGTTATCCCGGTGGTAATTTTGTTTCAGGATACAATTGGGAAGATGGCGTTGGTCCTAAAGAGCTTCGTCCTAAAAAGCTGGAATTGGCTTGGGGTGTTACAGAACCTAACCTTTTTGGCACAAATGAGTTTGTAACATGGTGCAAGAAAGCAAACACATCACCTATGATGGCCGTAAATTTAGGTCTTCGTGGTCCTAAAGAAGCAAGAAATCTTGTTGAATACTGCAACCACAAAAGTGGTAGTTATTGGAGTGACCTTCGTCGTTTACATGGTTACGAAGAACCTCATAATATCAAACTCTGGTGTTTGGGTAATGAGATGGACGGCGACTGGCAAATCGGTCACAAAACTGCATACGAATATGGTAGAACAGCAGCTGAAGCAGCAAAGGTTATGAAATGGACTGACAACTCTATTGAAACTGTCCTTTGTGGAAGTGCAAGCAGAGATATGCCTACTTTCGGTGAGTGGGAAGCAACAACTCTCGACCTTGCATATGATAAAGTTGACTATCTTTCACTTCATATTTATTTTGACAATCGTTCAGATGATACACCTTCATTCCTTGCAAAGAGTATGAAGATGGACGAATTCATCAAATCAGTTGTATGCATCTGCGACTACATCAAAGCAAAAAAACGTTCAAAGCACACAATTAATCTTTCATTCGACGAATGGAATGTTTGGTACCATTCAAACGGTGTTCACGTTGACAAATGGTGTACTGCACCTCATCAGCTTGAAGATATCTACAACTTTGAAGATGCTCTTTTAGTTGCTCTTATGCTTATAACTCTTCTTAAAAATGCAGACAGAGTAAAAATTGGTTGTCTTGCTCAACTTGTAAATGTTATTGCACCGATTATGACTGAAAATGGTGGTGCTTGTTGGGAGCAGACAATTTTCTATCCATTTATGCACCTTTCAAATTATGGTCGTGGTTACACTCTTGAATCAAGAGTTGTGTCTCCAAAGCACGATACAAAGGAATTCACTGATGTTCCTGATATAGAATCTATCGCAACAATGAGCGAAGACAAAGAAAATCTTACAATTTTTGCAGTCAACAGAAATATGGATGAAAACGTTCTTTTTGATGTTTCTCTTCTTGATTTCGACAACTTTGAGGTAATCGAACAAATTGAGATGAGTGGATACGACATCAAGGCTGAAAACAACGCTATTGCAACTCCCGTTAAACCATTTAAGGTACAGAAATCACAGTTTGACGGCAAGACTCTCACAGTTGACCTTAAACCACTTTCATGGAACGTAATTAGACTTGCAAAAAGAAAATAATTAGTGTACAATATTAAAAGATTTTAAAACGAAAGAGTGATTTTATGGCTACAAAGTGTCCTGAATGTGGACATACGCTTAAAATATGGGATTTCAAGGCAGAATGCCCTAAGTGTGGGGTTAACATTGCAAACTATCAATGGGAAAAACGACTTAATGATGATGCTGACTTTGCTGAAAAAGCTTTTGCAAGTTTTCACTATAAACTTCATAATTTCAAATCATCAGTAATAGGGTCAAAACTTCGCATAGCACGTCTTGTGCTTACATTTGCACCACTTATTGCACTTTTTCTCCCACTTTATAATTACACACTTCTTCTCCCATTCCGTAGTGGTAATGAATCAGTTTCATTTTTATCTTTTGTTCTCGACTATCTTCTTAAAACAGATATAGGAAGTGTAATTACTCTTATGGGTGGTGAAGTTTTAGGAACAGCGGCAACAATGGTCGTTGTAGCTTGTGTGCTTCTTCTTCTTGCTGTTGTATTCGGTGTTCTCAATTTTTTCGTTTTGCTTATTGCGGGTATCAAGATGAAATATGTTTTTAACATCGTTCTCAATGTTCTTGCTACTGTATGCTGGGCAACTGCTTCAGTGTTCTTTGTTCAGTTCACAAATGCTTGTGCTGAACTTGGCGGTGGAATTATCACACAATGCTCTCTCGGATATGGTTTTATTGTTGGTTGTGTTCTTTTCCTTGTTAATGTTGTAATGAATATTATCGTTGGTAAAGGTCTTAAAAAGCAACTTAACGAACAGCCTTCATTAGAAGAATTTGTTGCAAATGAAATTGCAGAACTCAGAAAACAAGCATAAAAAATCATAATATAAATTGTCCCTCTCATAGGTTTTATGGGAGGGATTTTTTATGTTTTTCAAAACAGTATCAGGTCAAAAAATTATGACTATTCTTTCTGTTTTATTGGCTGTTACAGTTATGTCAGGCCTTATTGCAGGTCAACACATTTCTTCATCATCTGCAACAAAGAATTTACCTATTTATTCAGTGGAAACCGATAAAAAACAAGTTGCAATCACCTTTGATGCTGCATGGACAAATCAGGATACAGATACACTCATTAAAATACTAAAAAAGCATAATGCAAAGGCAACCTTCTTTATAGTTGGGGATTGGGCTGAAAGGTTTCCCGAAAGTGTAAAGGCATTTTATGATGCAGGTCACACAATTGCAAACCATTCAGATACTCACAAATCTTTTTCAAAATGTTCACGTGATGAAATCAAAAAAGAGATTGTTAATTGTAACGAGAAACTTGAAAAAATCACAGGTGAAAAAGCAACACTTATACGCGCACCATCAGGTGATTACACACAAGAAAGCTTAGAGATTGCAAAATCTCTCGGAATGGAAACTATACAATGGAATTGCGATAGCCTTGATTATACGAAAATATCCGTTGAAGAAATTATAACTCGTGTTATAAACGGTACACAAAGTGGCTCTATAATCCTTTTTCACAACGGAGTGGATAACACAGCAGAAGCACTTGACAAAATCCTTACAGAGCTTTCAGAACAAGGTTATTCATTTGTTTCAGTTAATGACTTGATATATAAAGACAATTATTACCTTGACCATACGGGAAAGCAACATAAAAGGGCATAAAAAATGCAGAGAAGATTTTTTGTGTCTTCTCTGCTTTTTTAATTATACAACTCATTTACTTTTTCAAAATAGGCATCTATATTTTCCCATTTTGCAAGGGCAGGAATATCGCAACCTGACGAAATCATAAAATTGTCATATTGAGTGCACTCATCGAAAATCTGCTGAACCTGATTTTTTATCTGTTCAGGTATACCATTAATGAAAATTATAGGGTCAACATTCCCCATAACAAGGCTGTCCGTGGGCATTTCAGGAATAATATCACAAAGCCTTATTGCATTGCCAAAATGATAAATATCCGCACCAAGTGTTGCGATTTTGTCAGCCATCTGTACAACAACATCACCACAATTATGATAGCAAACCACAAATTCTTCGCTGTTTATTTCATCTACGATGCGTTTTACAAACGGAATGGAAAATTTCTCATTAAGTAATGGTGAAAGAAGTCCTGCAGCAGGTTCAGCAATCACGACGCCATCTGCACCAACATCTTTAAACGCCTTTATGTATTCAATAATGAAATCTGTTGCTTTTGTAAGGAGAATTTCCACTTCATCGGGACTATCATAGCATTCCATCATAAGCTCGGTCATATCGAAAAGCCTACCTGCAAGAGAATATGGTCCTATAACACCACAAAAAACAGGAATGTCCTTTATTTCTTCCTTTGCCTTTTTCACGCCGTCAATACAAATTGATGTTCTTCCTAAGCCGACTTTAGGTACACCAATGCTTTCCACATCAGCAATATCGTCAATAATTCCTTTTCTTACGGTTGGAATGTCGTGGTCCTTAAAAACAATTTCAGCACCAAATGCCTCTGCCTCAACTGACAAATCCATCATATTAAGGGATGCACCGATATTGCAACGCTGGGCAATTGCTTTCATTCCCTTGACCTGCATTTCAGGACTTTCCAAAAGCTCATTCACTGTTATTCCTAACAATTGTGTTGATGGAAATGAGAGTATGGGGATTGTTTTATCTTTATTTTCAAGAATTTTCTTTACTAATTGTTTCATAGCTTTCTTCCTTTTTAAAGAATGAACGTGCCAAATCTGCAGCAGTTGCAGCGTCAGGTGCATATCCATCTGCACCAACTTGTTTTGCAAAATTTTCGCTTACAGGCGCACCACCAACCATAACCTTTACAGTATCACGAAGTCCCGCTTCTGTCAAAGCATCTATTACATTCTTGTGGTATTCCATTGTAGTTGTAAGGAGTGATGAAAGGGCTACAATCTGAACTTTGTTTTCTTTTACAGCGTCAACAACCTGTACTGCCGAAACATCGGTACCTAAATCAATGCACTCAATACCTACACCTTCAAGCATCATTTTAACAAGATTTTTACCGATATCGTGCAAATCTCCTTTAACTGTACAGATAACTGCTTTACCAACAGGCTCAACACCTTCCTGTGTAAGATATGGTTTAAGAATATTAACACCCATATTCATAGCACGCGCCGCAATGAGAACTTCCGGTACATAAACTTCGTTTTTCTTAAATCTCTCACCGATTGCCATCATACCTGCAATAAGTCCGTCATTGAGAATTTCTTTTGCAGTTATGCCTTTTTCAAGAGCCTGAGCAACAAGCTCTTTTACATTTTTTGCCTTGCCCTTTTGCACGAATTCGCTGATTTCCAAAATAACTGACATTTTCACTTGCCTCATTCCCAATAATTATCAATAGTTTCACGGATAATCTGAACAAATCGTCTTACCTTATCCATATCGTTGTTGACTGTATAAACATCTCGCTGACAGATTTCAAGTTTACATCCACGAGCAGTTTTAATTGTCTTTTCAATATGCTGACGAAATGCATCCTCGTCAAGCTTAGCACCAACACCAAGATAAGTAGGATTTGGTTTTCTATGATAAATTATTCCTGAACCCTTAAGCTGTTCAGCCATATAATCTTCATCGCACCAAGGTGAAATTGAAACCTTTTTAAGATTAGGTAAAGTCCTAATGTCTTCCCAGAATGTGTTCACAGGCTCACAGCAACCGTAGTTAAGTCTGCCAAATACAGATGCGATTTTATTGTAACAAGGGAAGATGAATTCGCGGAACATTTCAGGTGAAATGCCGACAGTCTCCTGACTATCCATAAATCCCCAAAGGTCTGTGGTTTTTATCTGTCCCTTCTTTTCTTCCTCTTCATAAAATCCCATTGAGCCCTGACAAATCCACTCAAAGGAATTGTTCTGTAAAAGCACATTTTCATTTTCAAGACACTTGAAATACGCAATATAATCGTTTGCTATTCTGTCCATCATTTCCTTGAATTCATCAGGATAGTCATACATTGAATAAAGCATATTTTCCATACCCATCATGTGAACAACATGCTGTGTTGGAGTTGAATATAGACCATCACTTACAAGCTTTACAGGAAGAATATCACCGAAAATATCGCTATATATATCGTGCTTCTTAAATGTACTTTTTTTATTGACACCATAGACTGACGGTGACTGAATCAAATTAAAATTGTCACCTAAATCATCAATAATATGCTCAAAATGGTGTCCCATTTCAGTACCATCATCTTTTTTTACAACTGTTTGTTTAATGTGATGACCAAAAAGAGTAAAGTATATATCATATTTCTGTTGAAAATATGGTGGTACAACCTTGTCATCATCAAACTCTTCAAGATTTATAAAATTATGTATGAGTTGATATTCAATCCAACGAGCGTACTCATCCTCACATCGTAACAACGGATTGATTGCTTCGTGGGCAAAAGTACCTACCTCAATATGAATCGGTGGTCGTTCACCCTTGTACATATTGTGCCTTTTCCAAAGTTCAACTCTTTCGAGATTTTTAGGTGAATTAGCAACCTCAAGTTGATGAGCAGCAAGATAGCGAAGTCTTTCTCTGTCTTTGTTATTCATAACACCACTCCTTCATATGTGTATAGGATATCATTATACATTATTTTTGTCTATCAAAATTCTGTTTAAAAATTTAGAAATCCTACCATAAAAATAGACCTGCAATATACAGGTCTGTCAAAATTTGAGTTTTCTGAATTTCCCGGGTGAAACGCCTTCACAATTAGTAAAGCAATAAACAAAATTAGCTTCACTATTGAATCCCGTTTCATAAGCAATCTGCGAAACAGAAAGAGTAGTTGTTAAAAGCAACTCTTTTGATTTGTTAATTCTTGTTGAGATAACATAATCATACGGAGAAAAACCTGTCTGAGCCTTGAAAACACGCGAAAAGTGTGTGGGACTCATATGCACAATATTGGATAAATATTTAACCGTAATTTTTTCATTAAGATGAGAAGAAATATATTCCTTTATAACGTGAATATTGTTTGAATGAATAGACATTTCATTTCCCTTTGATATCATTGGATTAAGCAACGATAAAATCAAGCGATATACAAGCAACGATATTTCTGTTTCTGATAAAGAGTGCTTGATTCCACTGATAATATCAAGAAGAAACCTTTTTGTATTTTCTGATTTTATGATATTGCTATCGCTATAAAGTTCATTATAAAAATCTCTGCTATTTGCTCCTACAAAATGAATCCAGATTGATTCGAGATGATTTTCAGTATAATATTCGTGTGGTTTATAACAATCAAGAATTACTGTATCACCTTTTTCTGCAGTTATGTGTTCACCACTATCATTCACAAAGGTAAATGTTCCGTCAACAACATAAAGCACTAATATGCTATCGTATTTTTCCCTTACGAGATGATAATCCATATCGCAATAAAAATGACCTGCACTTACGACATTGTAGTAAATATTTTTACCTTTGTCAGATTGCGAAGAAAACAATATTTCTGAATTCAAAAGAATTCCGGGACCAATCTGCTTCATATTACCATATTTCCTTCCGCTAAAATCACATTATCATTATACATTTTAAAAATATAACCCGTCAAGAAAAAAATAAACCAATGATGTTTTCACACCATTGGTCCACTTTGTCATTAAATTCCAATTACTTAACGTCTGTATCAGGAATTTCTGGTTCTACAACTACAACTTCTTCTGTTGTTGGTTCTTCGATTGGTTCATCACAGAAGAGACAAGCTGCACCTACTACTGGAATTGCACTTACGAGAACAAGAACTGCGCTCATAACGATAGCCCATTTTGTGAACTTGTTTTTCATGCCTTTCACCTCCTTGAAACATGCTTGTCTTTTGAATTTATGTTTATACTTTTCCAAAAAATCAGAAAAGTAAAAACAAATCTTTCAATCAATAAGAATGCCTAATCTCGCAACATAGTTTCATTTGATAGAATTATAACATATATTTTTCTAAATTACAACTAAAATTTAACACATTTGAAATACTTTTTTAATATTTTTTTTGAACAAAATGTACAAAAACACAAGACATTATAGTTTTTTTCAATTTTTATATAAAAAATGAACCAATAATACCAATGCATTATCAGTTCATTTTATTGAGTTGATTTTTCTGTTCATACTCCTGCATCTGTATCAGGAATTTCTGGTTCTACAACAACTACTTCTTCTGTTGTTGGTTCTTCGATTGGTTCATCGCAGAAAAGACATGCTGCACCAACCACAGGGATAGCACTTATAAGAGCAAGAACTACACTCATAACGATAGCCCACTTTGTAAACTTACCCTTCATACCTCTTACACCTCCTCACTATTTTCTTAATTGCATTTTATCACAAAAAAATGATAAACGCAATAAGAAACACTATGTCGATTTTGTTAAAATTTATGCATTACTTTTGTGCAATATGAATATATTTACGTAATTTTTCCATTTTGAAATCTGCTTACACACAATAAAAAATTATTTTTGCTTTTTTCACAATTTTTATTGTAATTTAAGAACTTTTGTTGTAGAATAACACTATAAATATTGAGGAGGTTTCATATGCCATCAACAAGTATTACAAAAATCAGAACAAAAAACAATAACTTATTCCTTCGTGTAGCTAAAGGCCACTTTGCAACAAGCTGTTCACATAGTAACTATTACATTGATGTTGCTGCACAGAAATCCCGTCTTTCTGAAGCAAAAGCTATTGCTCAGGAATTATGTAAAAACCACAAATACAGCAATTGCCTTGTGGATACAGTTCTTTGCCTTGACGGTATGGAGGTCGTAGGCACTTGTATTGCTGAAGAGCTTACAAAAAACGACTATGTAAACATTAACGCTCATCAGACAGTTTATGTTGTTACTCCTGAAACAATAAACGGCTCACAGCTTATGTTCAGAGACAACATTGTCCCAATGATTAAAGGCAAGCATGTTCTCATTATCGCAGTTTCTGTTGCTTCAGGTAACACTGTTCGGTCTGCAATTGAGGCTGTTAAATACTACGGTGGTGAGGTTGCAGGTGTTGCATCAATTTTCGCTACATCAACAGAATGTAACGGCTATGAAGTTAATTCTGCATTTAACCCAAATGACTTACCTGATTATTTCAGCTGTCCTTCATACGAATGTCCACTTTGTAAGGAAGGCAAAAAATTAGATGCACTCATTAACTGTCACGGTTATTCAAAGCTTTAAAAATTAATTTACAAGGAGACATAAGTTTGTCTCCTTATTTTTTTGCACAAACAAAATGAGGCAAGATTTTTCTTGCCTCATTTTGTTTATATTGTGGCTTAAGCGAAATTAACCACCAGTTTTACTGGTGGTATAAAAAATCTTTAGATACAAGAAAATCCTCCAATGATATAATAGTGAAGGTTCGCCAACCGCACTAAATCAAAGGAGGATTTTGTCATGAATGACATGAAAAGTTTATCACATTCTAAATGGAATTGCAAATATCACATAGTATTTGCACCAAAGTACAGAAGACAGGAGATATATGGAAAGTTAAAAACAGACATTGGACAGATACTGAGAAAACTATGCGAACAGAAAGGCGTAGAAATAATAGAAGCAGAAGCGTGTCCTGACCATATACATATGCTGGTGTCAATACCACCAAGTTTGAGTGTAGCTCAATTCGTTGGATATCTCAAAGGAAAAAGTAGTTTGATGATTTTCGACCGACATGCAAACTTGAAATACAAATATGGAAATCGTCATTTTTGGTGTAGAGGTTACTATGTAGATACAGTAGGTCGAAACAAACACGCAATAGAAGAATACATAAGAAATCAATTGCAAGAAGACATTGCAGCAGACCAAATATCATTCAAAGAATACATAGACCCGTTTACGGGTAGTAAGAATACCAAGGCATAAAAACAGGCCGCTTTAGCGGCGGCCTGTAAAAATAATGCGATTGGCGAATCATTCAATACCTCTTGAGAGGTACGCCAGTATTATGCCCTTCTAGGGCTTGTGCATACCACCCGTTCAACGGGTGGTTTTGATTTTAATTAAGCATTCGCTGACTTAGTTGGTTTTACTATAGGAGCAGAAGTTGTTGGTTCTTCTGTTGTTATTTCTTCATCATCATCGCCTTTTGGGTCTTCAAGAGTACTGAAGTTAAGGTAACCTGCATCCTTCCAAATAACATGGAAAACAGGTCTTCCGTCAGGAAGCTTCTCTCTGATGTAGTAGTCATAGCTTGTAACAGGAGTCCATGGCTTATATTCAATAAATCCGTTAGGATTGCCTTCCTTATCTGTTACATTTCTAAGACCTTCTTCAACAGCGTCCGCCATAGATGAAGTATCTAAGATAATTGTTGCTTTAACAACATTCTTAGTTGGGTTACAAACGCCGAACTTAAAGCCTGTAATCCACCAGTGTTCCTGTTCATATCGGATGAAAAGAGGGTTCTTATCATTATAATCAGCAACTGAATGATAATATTCAAAGTACATTTCAAGGAGGTTATCCTCGTCAGCACATTTGTAGAATGCAAAATCTTCATTTTCAGGTTTCTTTGTATAAACACCTAACTCAGCACCCTCAAGGACACCGTACTGACCCTTCCACCACTGAAGCCTCCAAAGGAGTCCGTCATATTCAAAGTCAATCTTAAGTGTCTTATAACGCATATTAGCATAAGGAGCAGCATTGTCGTAAATTCCTGCGAAACCAAAGTTACGCTGCCATGCTTCAATATCTGTGTAATAAATATCCTGTTCAGGGTCATATTTGTATCCGAAAAGATTGAGGATGTAACGAGTGTCATCTGTTGGGTCTTCAATACCGGCAGCTGCCTTTAAAACCTTACGAGCGTCAATCGTTGTAATTTTATCATCATTATTCATATCTATTGCTTCAAGTGTTTCCTTATCAACTTCTCTTTCGCCAACAGAAACCTGAAGTGTAATGCGAGCATCAAGAGCAGTTACCTCTCCGTCATTATTAGCGTCGCCTCTTAAAACTTCTGCAGAAGCCACCAGAGAGCCTAAAGGAATAGCAGTTATCAACATAACTAATGCTAAAAGGATTGAAAGTGTCTTTTTCATTAATTGTCGCCTCTTTCTAAAATTTGTAAATATATATACACTATATTATTACATATATAATAAAATTTGTCAATAAATCAAATCCGTATTATTTCCCGTTATCTACTCTTTTCATATGTGAAAATTTTTCACCCCAGGAATTTGCCCAACTTTCGCAATAGAGCTTATAATATGAAACCTTATTCCTTTCTCTGTACTTTTTGAAACAGTTACACCAAATCGCTGATGGCAATGCAACAACAATATAATAAAGCGGACCCAAAAGAAGACATTGCCATGTATGACCATATTCGTGAATTCGCGTATTATATGTCCATACTTTATCAGGATGATCCTCTCTCATAAAAATGAAAAGTCCCATTGAAAGTCCACCTTGATTCCAAGGTACATATACGATGTTTGCGTACCCGAATTTTTGATGCCTATATCCTTTTATTTTTGTACAGATAAGATATGCTATACCACCTACCACATTGACAGTCAGACACCACGTCCACTGAATAAGGTAAAAGAAGAAATCAAAAGTTTTGCTTCGTTTTACTGTCGGTGCTGTCTGATTAACATTGATTTTTGCCATTTTAATTCGCCTCCTCCATCAAAAGTTTTTTCTCTAATTCCTTTTCAATAAGAATAATGTATTCACCGTTTTCATTTTTATTAAGCATATGACACTGTGACTCATCATTATTCTTACCAAGCCATGTATTCTCAAGTTTTTGTCCTGAAAGAAGCTCACATCTTGATTTTTCTTCAGTTGTAAGAGTCACACTTCCATATTTATGCTTTGTTGCAATGGCAGCACGAATCATTGTATGGTCGTCCTTTGTCATTTCAAACTTTCTTAAAAGCAAATAAGAAATAAAAGCACATATCATAGGTATGATTGCAACGCAAAGTCGGATACCGAAAACAGCAGAATCAGGTTGCTCTACAAATTCAGTCGCCTCACTCTTTGTATCAAGACCGAAACCACCAAGAATAAGTGTTACGATAAATGTGTTAATACCACCTGTCACCTGTTTAACCATTGTATTACAGGTCGAAACAACCCCTTCACGACGACGTCCTGTAATAAGTTCATCAACATCAGTTAAATCAGGGAAAACATTATTGCACACAAATCCGATACCACTCATACCAAAAGAATAGAAAATAACACCTAAAAGCATAAGTATCATCATATATGTAGCTTTTGGTGTTCCCGGCTGACTTGCCTGAACAATAAGACCTATTGCAAGACCTAAAATCATAAACGGCGTTACAATCGTTCCACATTTTTTCTTGCCGTGTTTCATTGTAAGTGCATAATTAAGTGGAAATGCCAATGATTCAAATATCCCCGCAAAAGTATTGAATATAGGGTAGTATTTATACTGATTTGCAAGGAAAGTTACATAATAAATATATGTTGTTGAGTAGAAGCTTCTCGCCATTTCCCAAAAGAAACTAATAGAAAAATACTGTCTGAAGGCTCTGCTTTTGAAAACATCAAAATATTCCTGAAATGCAGCCTTCAGGTCAAGTGGCTCATTTTTCATATTCAGCGAACTTGGTTCTTTTACAAGCTTGAATGTACCATAAATCGCTATGCTATACATGATTGAAAGCACTATACCCGTCACGAAAAATGGCATTTTTGAGTCTTTTGTAAGTCCATCAGAATGTCCGAAAACAGAAAGCATAATCAAAAGAATGATATATGACGGAATCATACCACAGGAATTAAAAATATAACTTACTGATGTGTACTGTGTTCTTTTATTGTATTCAGGTGCAAGCTCAGGAAGCATAGCAGTATGAGGTACTGCAATCATTGTATATGCAGTCTTATACAACACATATGCAAAAACAAAGTAAGCAACCGTCATATAAGGATGCTTTTCACCATCAAGCCCAAATGAATTCCATAACATTGAATAGGAAATAAATACAAATGGAATACCCCATTTAAGGTAAGCACGGTGTCTTCCGTATTTTGAACGGGTACGGTCGGTAATAATACCCATAATCGGGTCATTGACACCATCCCATATAACGGCAACCATAGTAATAAAACCTGCATATCTTATATCAAGTCCTACAACTTTTGTCAGGAATATGCTGAAATACATACTTATTATGTATCCTGCACCACCAATAAAAATGTTTGTATAGCAATAGTTAATCATAGGCACAACAGTATCCTTGAATGTGCCTTCAACACCTATTGCCTTTTTGAATTTTTCGCCCATATACTCACCCGATTTGTCTAATGAAAAATCTGCACTACAAAATGCAATGCAGATTCTCTGTTTTAATCATTTTCTTTTTTGCAGAAGATTTTTACTGCATTTTCGTAAGTTTTAATTTCGGCAAAGCTGTGATTACCACCATTTTCACCATCAAGAGTCCAATTGACCTCATTTTCAAAATAGAATTTGAAATTCTTACCTTTTTTTACCACAAGATATTCATTATTCACAACATCTCTTGTAACAAACATAGCGTTGAGAATTGAAACCAACTGTACAGGATTTTCAGGCATTCTTATAAGTGCTAACTCGTGAAAACCATCGTCAAATTCTACTCCTGCTTTTTTAAGCACAGGAAAACCTGCCACAGAATATGAATTTGAGACACCACCATAGAAGAATTTTCCTTCTATAATTTCACCGTCATCACACTCAATTTTTGCCTTGAAGCCCCTGATTTTATGAATTTCTTTTGCTGTTTCCCAATAGTAAGCTGCTCTGCCAACCTTATTTTTCAAGGATTGTTTAGCTTTATATGAAACATCACAGAAATTGCCAAAACAAGATACATAGATAAATTGTTCTTTGCCATTGAAGTCCCCGATATCAACCACTATTGTTTCACCATCAAGGATAGTTTCAACTGCATCGTCAACATCAGTAGGAATATGCAAGGAATGGGCAAAATCGTTTGTTGTACCACAAGGAATATAGCCTATTTTTGCACCAAGGCCCAATTCCATTACACCACAAATAGTTTCTTTTAATGTGCCGTCGCCACCACAACATACTATGACATCATTACCTTTGCCATAAGTCTTTGTCACATAATATGCATTTTTATCCTTTTCAGTATATCTGACGGAAACATCATAATCAGCCTCTTTGAATTTTTCAACAATTTCAGGCTGATAATCTATTCCGTGTTTTTTTCCTGCAATAGGATTAATTATCAATAAAAGGGATTTGCCCATATCAGAACTCCAATTTCTTGCTAATATACTCAACCAACTGATCAATAGGAAGTCTTACCTGTTCCATTGTATCTCTGTCACGAACTGTTACACAGTTATCTGCTTCTGTAGTATCGTCACCAACAGTCTGGAAGTCAACTGTAATACAGAATGGAGTACCGATTTCGTCCTGACGACGATATCTCTTACCGATTGAACCTGCATCATCATATTCAACATTGAAATGCTTTGAAAGTTCAGCATAAATTTCTTCAGCTTTGTCTGAAAGTTTCTTTGAAAGAGGAAGAACTGCAGCCTTAACAGGTGCAAGTGTCGGATGGAAATGCATAACAACACGGGTGTCGTTCTTTTCTGCGTCCACAACTTCTTCGTCATATGCCTCTGTAAGAAGCGCAAGGAAAAGACGCTCAACACCAAGAGATGGTTCAATAACATACGGAATATATTTTTCGTTAGTTGTTTGGTCAAAATATTCTAAAGCCTTACCACTTGTATTGCTATGCTGTGTAAGGTCATAGTCAGTTCTGTCAGCAATACCCCAGAGTTCACCCCAACCGAATGGGAAAAGGTATTCAAAGTCAGTAGTTGCCTTTGAATAGAAGCAAAGTTCTTCAGGGTCGTGGTCACGAAGACGAAGATTTTCAGGCTTGATATTAAGTGAATAGAGCCAATCACGACAGAAACTTCTCCAATAATCAAACCATTCAAGGTCAGTACCGGGTTTACAGAAGAATTCAAGCTCCATCTGTTCAAATTCACGGACACGGAAAATGAACTTACCCGGAGTGATTTCGTTACGGAATGATTTACCAATCTGTGCAACACCAAATGGCACTTTTCTTCTTGTTGTTCTCTGAACATTCTGGAAGTTTACGAAAATACCCTGTGCTGTTTCAGGACGAAGATAAATTTCACTTGTTGAATCCTCAGTAACACCTTGGAATGTCTTGAACATAAGGTTAAATTGACGAATGTCTGTAAAGTTGTGAGCACCACAATCAGGACAAGGAATTGCGTGTTCTTTAATGTAGTTTGCCATTTCTTCATTTGACCAACCTGCAACATTTGTGCCGTCAAAATTTTCAATAAGATTATCTGCACGATGTCTTGTTTTACACTGACAGCAGTCCATAAGAGGGTCAGAGAAGCCACCAAGGTGACCTGATGCCACCCATGTCTGTGGATTCATAAGGATTGCGGAATCAAGACCAACATTGTATTTGTTTTCCTGAATGAACTTTTTTCTCCAAGCCTTTTTGATGTTTTCTTTAAGCTCAACACCTAATGGACCATAGTCCCAAGTATTAGCAAGACCACCGTAGATTTCACTACCGGCATAAACAAAGCCTCTGCCTTTTGAAAGAGCAACAAGTTTTTCAAGTGTTTTTTCTGTATTAAGCATTTTATTTTCCTTCTTTTTATGTAATATGGGATTATTTAACGATAATTATTCAGCAATACTAGCTTTAGCCTTATCAAATTCTGTCTCGATTTCTGCTGATGGTTTCTTTGTAGCAAGAGAAACCACAACAATAACGATAGAAGAAACAATGAATGCAGGAAGAAGCTCATAAATTGCAAATACACCGCCGAATGTTGGGTTAAGAACAAGCTTCCAGATAAATACTGTTGCAGCACCTGAAACCATACCCGCAATAGCACCTGCACGATTTATTCTCTTCCAGAAAAGTGAGAAGAGCATAAGAGGGCCGAATGTAGCACCAAATCCTGCCCAAGCGAATGAAACAATATTAAAGATAACACTCTTTTCATCAAGGGCAATAATCATACCGATGAGTGCGATGATTATAAGAGCAATACGGGATACCCACATAACCTTCTTATCACTTGCTTTCTTATCAATAACGCCCTTGTAAACGTCGTTTGCAAGTGCTGAAGAAGCAATAAGAAGATATGAGTCAGATGAACTGATTGTAGCAGCAAGAATACCTGCCATAATAACACCTGCAAGTACAGGATGAAGAAGAGTTTCGCTCATAAGAACGAATACGTTTTCAGCACCACCCTTTGTAAGAAGTGTTTCTGCAGAAGGGAGCATTGCACGGCCGATAATACCGATTGCAACTGCTGCGAAAAGAGAAATAACAACCCATATTGTTGCAATTCTTCTTGACTTTTTAAGCTCGCTTGCCTTACGGATAGCCA
>JAZSDZ010000139.1:0-6596 GCA_045531435.1 Candidatus Fimenecus sp. | reverse complement strand
CCTTATAGGGCCTGTGCAAACCACCAGTTCAACTGGTGGTTATGATTAATTATTTTGATTTAGAGGTGTTATTATGAAGAAAATGAATCGATTGGTTTCAATGTTATTGGTACTCGTAACTCTTGTATCAATGATATTTGTATCAAGCATCACAGCAAGTGCTACAGAAGGATATTATGAAGTTAATGGAAGTGATATGAATATATACTATAACCCATATGGTATGGAGATTCCGTCTTAGGTTGATTACCTTTATATATACGATGCAATTCTTAACGAACCGTTAGATTTTGAGGATTCAAATGTCACATATTTAATGCTGAGGAATTGCACTTTAAATATGTCTCAATTGGGCAATCTTGATAAAATTGATTCAGTTGTTATGATAAACTGTGAACTTAAAGACTTAACTTTTCTGTCACAATGTACAGGCATCACATATCTTGATATCGATTGTTGCTATATGGCATCATTAAATGGAATTCAGTATTTGAAGAAGCTTGAATACTTATGGATATATGATGTCGGTATTGAATCCATAGAACCATTAAAACACAATAAAAAGCTGGAAGAACTTTCTTTATGTAATACTTGTGTTACTGATTTAAGTCCCATTGAGAATATGAATATTCAGGAATTGGATATTTCAAATACGTTGTCAATCCGTGATTTGTCAACTGTAATGACCTTGGATAACCTTAAAAAATTTGACAGTGACAACTGTGAAATGGCATATACAGAAGAACTGAGCAGATTTATTAAGAGAAATCGTATTGAAAACGATATGTCAGATGACTGGCAGGAAATTCAGGAATCAGTAAAGACAACAGCGGATAATCTCTTTACATCAACAATGTCTGATGAGGAAATAATTGAAGCTACAGTTGAATATGTAGTAGATATTATGGAATATGATGTTCGCGTAGAAAATGATGATGATTTGTCTATAGAATACAATGACAAAGCTTTAAGTTATGCAATAAAAGGTGAGGGTGTTTGCAGAAATTATTCCGCATTAACTACAGTTTTGTTACAGGAAGCAGGAATTGAGATATATGAAATCAAAGGCCCTAACCATATCTGGAATATCATTGACTTAGGTGATGAGTTTTATTGGCTTGATGTAACATGGCTTGACGGTGACGATGATTTCACCAACTCTCCATACTATATGGCAAACGAATTTTACTTTTTCGGTCATGAAGATGCATTCACAATGCCTTCGTCAATGTACAGACCTGACTATGCTCCTGAATTCATCTTTACCATTTGTGCTCCGTCAAAAACAACTATCCGTCATAAAGACGGAATCGTTCTTCATACAACATTTGACGCCGGTTTCGCTAATGTAGCTGGTGTGAATTGGACTTCAAGCAACGATAACTTTGATATTACATATAACGAGGACTCGACAATTACAATAGTTTCCGACAGTAACGGTCACACATCTTTTACTGCAGAGCTCATTGATGTGAATGGAAATGTTATTGCAACAGATACAATTACAATGCAGTCCAAAGCAGGGTTCTTCGATAAAATCGGCAGCTTCTTCCGCAGCCTTTTCGGAAGTACAAAAGTTTATGGATATTAAAATCAGGTTTTTTAATCATAATGATGCGTGGTGGCAGGATTCCACGCCTGTATTGTCATTCTGAGCGATGCGAAGAACCTAAATAAAACTGAATAACTATCAAACAGCAGGGGAGACCTAAAAATCTCCTCTGCATTTTTATGCCTGATTCTGTTCTCTGAAAACATTTATCGTTTCCAAAATGATAAGGAAATAATATTTTTTCAAACAAAAAAAGAAAGAAATTTAAAATATGTATTGACAAAAAATATATAAGTTGGTATATTTATTATATATACCCTAAATTTGGTAAAATTATAGGTGATTTTCAAAAAGCTGTTTAAAAAGCAATTTTCAGAAGGGAAAGAGGTGACTTTTGCGTGAATTATTTTGAAGATAAAAAATACTATCAACACATACCGGACATTATGATTGATAAGGAAAATACTGACTATGAAGATATAGTAACTGCCTGTGAATATTCAGAAGTTTCTGGTGCTGATGGCATTAAAAAATCATATAATGATACTTTCAGAGATAATCTGCCACGCAAAGTGACTTCCGATTTCTTTTATAATGGTGTCATTGATGATTTTAATGAGAGTTCATTCCCCAACCTTATCGTTATTCTGTTAATGATTTATAAGGAAAATAAGAGAAAAACAAGAATAATTCGCAAAGGTGAAATAAACGGTAAGATTGTTGGTGTGAACACTGATTTTACAGTAAATAAATATCAGCAATACACGGATAATCCGCTTGTTTCAAATAACTGCAGTATTCATCTCGGAATCTGCCAAATGAACCTTGAGAGACAAACGGAAAGTATTGAATTTATCAAGAAATATATTGATTTCTTTGATATAAAAATTCCTGCGAAAATAAGTGTAGAAGCTATTTGCAATAGTCTTGTTCATTTAGATTTCCTTACGGTTGACGCTTATTTATTGGCTTATATTCTCAATAAGTATGATAGCGGAATTGTAAATAACAAAGACGATATTGAAAAATTATATTTTTCAGTTTGCGCTGATTTTCTTTTCGACTTCAAATTGCTTGTTGAGGCAGTCGGGATTGTACATGAATTCAAGTTTGGTCAGATGAATGGTGTTGACAAAAAACCATATTTTGACCTTGAATGGCTACCTGTTCGTATGCATCGCAGTGTGCTTGGATACCTTATTGCAAGGTGTTGTGCAAAAGAATTACGCAAACTTAATTTCAAGGACAATAACCTTGAACAAAACGAAAAAAGCAAGGCGATTTTCAGTATGGTGTTACCGGAAAGCATAACACGATTTGTGGTGAAACTGCTTCAGAGTGACGAAAAAGTCCAACACCGGATTATGATTTTTGCAGAGCAATATGACGAGCTTTCAATCAATGCCGAAACCTCACTTGTTTTCTGGCTTATCTGTTTAAAAAATTCGATAAGACGAGTGAAAGCCAAAACATTTCTTCGAATTTTCTTCCAAAAAGAGAAGAAAATATATTCTCTCAATAAATCTGACAATTTTGCTGAAAAACGTGACGCCCCATTTCTGCTTCGTAGTATATGTGTCAGTTATATGTACGAAACAGATAAAAAAGTATTATCTTATTATATGAACTCCTTGTTAAATGACAAGGTTTATAATTCAGTCAACAGAGGATTTCATCTGGAATATTACGGTGATAAATCTTATTTGACAAACCACTCACTTCTTGACTATGAAGACGAACTAACAAAAGGTGAAACAAAACTTACAGCACCTTGTTCGTCGTTGGATAAGAAGTGTA
This sequence comes from Candidatus Fimenecus sp., assembly GCA_045531435.1. Taxonomy (GTDB): domain Bacteria; phylum Bacillota; class Clostridia; order Oscillospirales; family Acutalibacteraceae; genus Fimenecus. The sequence continues at coordinate 3,247 of JAZSDZ010000139.1, read as the reverse complement.
AAAGACAACAAACAAACTTTAATGTTGCAATTCTCAAAATTATGATTCTTTGCAACCTGATTCAGGCAAGAATGGAATATTACGAGGGTGTAGAGCCTCTTGATGCAACTCCATATATTGTTTTATTTAATGGATTATCATTTCGACAGGTGTATAAAAATACCTTCCTGATGTGATGCATAATGAATTCATCAAATTGCCACAGAATCAGATTTCAATGTACCATCTGTCCGATGTGATGAATACATTGATTGACGCATCTGATATGGAAAGAACAGGTTGGTACAAGCATAACCTTACTTGTCATGAAAATGTCGCGGAGCATATGTTTGATTGTGTTGTCATTGGTAATTTTATTTGTCAGATAAATATGAAGATGAAGGCTCTTATCCAAATGCTGTTGGCTTGAATGAATATTTGCAGTGGAAATCATGATATGGTAAAAAGGTATCAATAACCGTATTGCCAAAAAGATTGATTATATCCGGACCGTGTGCAGATATCGTTCATGTAATTACTGAATAATGCTATTTAAAAAGGCGTTACGATTGTGAAAAATCGTGGCGTCTTTTTCTTTTTGGTGTTTGAGACAGTTTTCAATAATTGTCATAAAATTTGATATCTAAGGGGGATATGTATATGACCACAAAAACTTTAAAAATTAACGATGGTTTCCGTGTGTTGGAGAAAACTCAGACAATGGATGCCTTTTTCGCCTGTGATGTTATTTTATCTACTGAGAAACAGTTTAAATATACAAAGCTAGAATTTCAAAAAAGCACAAATATAGAAAGTGGTAATACAGTAACCTTGACCCGTTGCATCTGGCAGTGTCCTTGTTGTGGATACCATATGCCTGCATATCCCTATTTTCACGGCGAAGAAAAGCCTGCTAAAATAATGACACGAAGCAAGGCAAGAGAATGGTGTGGTGATGTAAGAAGCTTTCTTGAGCCTGAACATAAAACACTTGACTTGTACGAGCCATTGGATGAATTTTGTATATTTCACTGCCCTCAATGTAATGAGATGTCGGTGAATCTCGATGGCACCAATGAACTTATAATCACTCAGAAAAAGGGTAGAGTGAGAGTAAGTATTATGCTTAAAAAATTGCACGAAATCTTTCATCTCCATTGGGCTCCTGAAGTTGATGTTCACGAACTTCCGGTGGAGGAAAGTGTAACCTTTAATATCAGAAAAGGCAAAACCTATTATGAGCTTCGTAAGGCCAATGGTGAGCTTATCTGTGTGCGAGATATAACAAATGTGGCATATAAAGACAAGAGTCTCAGTACCCTCACAAGTATTATTAACACTAACATTTATGCGAAAAAGGAAATCAGAAAATGTTTTAATGATATATGGGGGATATCAGTACCTTTTAAGAGTGAAGAGCTTGATTTACAACGCTTTGTATTGCTTACATCTTATGTCGGTTACACACAGCGAGATTTCTATTACAACATTCCTTGTGAGTTCGGTGAGCTTACTCCTCATAGTTGTTTCAAGCCTATGAGAAAGAAATTACACAACGCTGTAAACTGCATCGGTATAATGGAACACTCAGGACTTCCTAAGGCAAAATCAGTAAAGACCCTGATGTACACAAATACATATCTCTTTTTCTTTGCTGACGAATTGAAAATCATGTGGAAGCTTCTTGGTGAAAACTATGACCTTTTCATAAGATTTGCAATTTCTTCTGTAGCAGTTTCAATACTTGTCCTGCTTCGTACGAATCCAGGCGTAATTGAGTTCTATTCTGATTTTGCAAAAGTGAAATCTCCTGTTGAGCTTCTTAAATTGCTCAGGTTTTACAGCGATGTAGCTGTCCGTTACGCAGTGTTTTATTTGTCGTTTTCAGAGAAGAAAAAGGCTGATGAACGCAAGCGTTGGAGCAAAATTAAAGGTAGTCTTTTCGATGGTTATGGAAAGCTTATTACAGATTCCTACATTGATAAGGAGTTCGCGAGAATTCCTATTCACCCTAAGCTTTCAGAGTTAAAGGAACAGGTGGTTGACAGTTACAAATTTGTCTGGCTTAAAACCAACAGTCAGCTTGTAAAGGCAGGAAATGACTTGAACAATTGTCTCGGCACAACCAGCTTTGATAATCCTGTTTTCGGCATCCAGAAACATGGTAAAAATGTGGCTGCAATTGAACTTGATTTGGATGATGCTTCCGTACAACAAGCCTATATTAAAGATAATATAGAGATAAGTGCGGATAAAAAAATTTATAACGCCTTTTGTATGTGGTGCCATAAGAACCACATTACAATAGATTACAGGGAAAGTTTCCCATTTTAAAATTTTAATCAAAAGAGAGGTAAAAATTATGTCAGGCAGAACACCGTTTATTAAGAATGCAATTTGTCCGTTATGTGGTACTGAAATTCAGACATTTGCAAGAACCGGTTCTGGTTATGTGGAACCACGATACACATTTGACCTTCGTTCTAACGCAGTTGAATATATGACTTTGCACAGCGGTTTGCATTGTTGTACCGGCTGCGGATATGTGTTTGCAGAAGAAGATAAAACACCCGATAATGCCAACGAAATAATCAATACAGAAGCATACAAGACTTGTGATGATAATGATTTTGGCGAAGAAATCACAGCAGAGAAATACTATAAATATGCTCTTATTCAACTTGAAAGTGACAATTTTTTTGGTGCATTTTATGCCTTTCTTTTTGGTGCATGGGTATGCGATGATTATAAAAATAAGGAACTTTCCGTAATGTTTCGTAAAAAGGCTCTTGAGGTGTTTGACATTTTATGGGAAGAATGTGAAATCAAGGAACAGTTCTTCTTGATTCGTGCTGACCTTCTTCGCAGAACTGGTCAATTCGATAAGGTTGTCGAAGAATATGCCAAATTTGACAGTCTTGATGAAGACAGAGTGATGATAGCTCGTATTCAAGTTATGCTCTCTAAAGATAAGGACGACAGATGTCATTTCTTTCCAAAGTATTCCGCATTAATCAGTTAACATAGTCAGCAAAGACATTGAAATTTATGTGTAGAGAACGCATACCGATTGTAGGCTATTATTCACATCCTTGCAACAAGGATGACACAGAGAATAAAAAGCCTTGTAAGAAGGTTTATTTTTCTCACATAAGAAAAGCGTTTGAAAGTCTTTTCAATAAGATTTTCTGAAGATTTATAAGAAAGAAAAGGAGAAAAAGTTATGAAAAAAATTAAAGATTTAAAAGCATTAATCGAAAAGGGTAGA
>JAZSDZ010000083.1:0-40282 GCA_045531435.1 Candidatus Fimenecus sp. | reverse complement strand
CACAGAACGACATGGCTACGATCCGACTTCTTTATATATTAATTTTCATAAATTTTTGTACTACCGAAAAGACTACGGAAGAAGCCGCCGATTTTATCAAAAAAGCTTGATTTTGAATAAAGCTCAACAGTATCTCTTGCAAGTTCATTTCCGTCTGCATCACAAAGGATTGCTGTGAATGTTGTATTGCCCTTGTTATTAGCAACAACGCGTAATGAGTCACTGTCATTCAAAACTGTTTTATCAAAATTATTGTTGCTTGATTCCCATTTTACATAAGCACCTTCAGGAGCATTTCCTGTAATTTCAGTATGGAGAATGATTCCGTCCTTGTTACGGATTGTTGTTCGTGAAGGAGTCACAATAATGAATGTGTAGTAATCAGGGTCTTCTTCACCACAAGTTGTACAACTACCTGTTTTGAAAGAATGACCAAGTGCTGAAACTATGTTATCTGTATATGAATATGCACAGACTGAACAAGTGTATGTTGTGTAACCATCTTCAGTACAAGTTGGTGAAGTTACTGTTGATTCATATTTGTGGCCGAGCATAGAAATAGCTTCTGTTTTTCTTGAGATTTCTGCGTCGCAAACGCCACAATAAACAACCTTATCCACGTTACCGTTTTCTGTACAAGTCGGAGCAGAATAATTTTCTTCTATTTCATCATCCGAAGTATGACCGAGTGCGGGGATTTCTTCTGTATATTCATCACTACAAGCACAAACATATGTCATAACACCTGTTTCAGTACATGATGGCTCTTTTGTTACACTTGGAACATATTTATGTTTTCCGTCTGCTTCAATTGTTTCTGTATATGTGTCACCACAAATCTCACAAGTAAATGTCTTTTCACCTTTTTCTGTATGAGTCGGGATTTTTGTTATTTCTTCTTTATAACTATGACTGATAGTTTCTGTATAATCATCAACATAAGTGTCACCACATTCACAAGTGTAGGTTGTAAAGCCTTGTTCTGTACAGGTTGGTGGTGTAACTGTTAAGTTATAACTATGACCTGTAGCATCAACATAATTATCAATAACACCATTAGAATAACCACAAGCACAAGTGTATGTTGTATAACCTTGTTCTGTACAGGTTGATGGTGTTATAACAGGAAGATAAGGATGTGTATCTGCACCTGTGCTGTTATAATGTATTCTGGCATTAAGAAGTGAGTCATTATAAGAACTGTCTATTGAAATTGAATCCCAATCTTCTTCGCAACCTGAATAATGTACATCTGTAATACTGATACATTCATCAAATGCACTACATCCAATCGTTGTTACACTGTCAGGTATTATCACATTTGTAAGGTTTGTGCATTCCTCAAATGCACCGCCACCAATTATTATTACATTATTAGGAATTGTTACACTTGTAAGGCTGTCGCAAGAACAAAATGCAGATCCTCCAATTGTTGTTACGCTGTCACCGATTGTAACACTTGCAAGGCTTTCACAATATGCAAACGCATAATTACCAATTGATGTTACACCATCTTCAATAACAACTGTTTTAATATCATCTATATATCCTTCCCACGGGCGATTGCCATCAAAATAATCATAATCTTCCATTGAGCCGGTGCCGTAGATTGTTAATGTGCCTGTTGCTTCGTCGAATTTCCATTTTACTGATTTTTCTCCGCAACCTGTACAAGTGCCATCTACATAATTATGAATTTTTGTAAGCTCTGCCTGATAATTTATTGCATTTTCATCAATATCATATGATTCTTTTATAACCAAATCAAACTCGGTACATTCTGCCTTAAGAACCTTAAACTGTGCTGTAAACACTGCACCGGCAGAAGTAACAGGTTCAGAATTCAATGCAAAAAATCTGACTTCATTTTCTGATGATGTAGTATTAAATTCCTCAAATCCGAATTTTCCGTTACCTGATACAGAAACAAACTCCATAGCAGTATTGTCATATGTAAGGTACATTGTCAGACACGCAAGATTTGAATTTTCCGTAACATTGATGCTGACATCAATAATATCCCCTACATTTACATTTGTCTGATTTGCTTCAACAGTAAATATTACAGTATTATCCGTTGCATTTGCCATTGACATTGGAAATGTGGAAAGAATTAAGATAGTTGCTATTAAAACTGATAAAAATTTATTAAGTTTTTTCATTTTATACATCTCCTATATATGAATAATATCATAACCCAAAAAGTAATTCAAGTTTACGAGATTATTAATACAAGCCTGTTGCTATCTGAAGTGTGCGTCTTGCATCAAGTGTTGTAATTTCACCATCTTTATTTATGTCGGCAAGGGCACTTTGCTTATCTGTTGGAATTTTGGATGCAGTGGAATATTGTAAAACCGTTCTCGCATCTCTTGTTGTGACATCATTATCGCCTGTCACATCACCAAGAAGAGTTGTTGAATTCAAAACCACAACAGCACCATTTTTCGTTGTACAAGAATATAAATTTGCATTATAGTCGATATTTTCAGTACTTCTAAGCGTCAATAAAGATTTTCCGTCATCCTTTAAAATTCTAAAATTAACTGAAAATACCGTATCATTCATACTTGCATAAGTACCTGAAAATCTGATTGAAGAATCTGTATGATTCAGACTTCCGTTTGAAACGGCACTACCACTGCTACAGCTTACATATTCAAGCTGTGATGAATCATATTCTAAAACAACATTTGCTCCCCAAATGTCAACTGATGAATTGATTTTTACAAATATTGTTACCATTTCACCCTTTTTTCCTGCAATGTCAGACACTGAGTATGTTACGGCAGAAGCACTTGTGCTGAACAATGTAAAGGATAACATCAAAACAGTAACTGATAAAATTACTGCTATTAATTTATTTATTTTTTTCATATATGAACTCACTTTTCTAATAAAAAAGACGGAGATATGAAGTACACCTCAAAACTCCGTCTTAATTTATATTGTTAAAATTTATCTCTTGCTGTTAAAGAAGTCAAGAAGGTCGCTAACATCGTCATCAGCACCAAATTTTCCGCCATTTGAACTGATGTCTTCCATACCATTGTTATAATGAGGTTTCTTAGCCATACCGTTTGAATCAAGGCCAAAACCTGTTGCAATAACAGTAACAATCATTTCGTCATCAAGCTTTTCGTCGAAAGCAACACCAAAAATGATGTTTGCATCTTCATCAGCCTGTGCACGAACGATACCAGCTGCTGTGTCAACGTCTTCAAGAGTGATGTCAGCAGATGCAGTAATACTGATGATAACACCCTTTGCACCTGTGATTGTTGTTTCAAGAAGTGGGCTTGAAATAGCAGCATTAGCAGCCTGTTCAGCCTTATCCTTACCACTTGCACGACCTATACCCATATGAGCGTGACCTGCATCCTACATAACTGAAGTAACGTCAGCAAAGTCAAGGTTGATGAATGCCGGCATTGTAATAAGATCAGTAACTGAGTTAACACCCTGACGAAGAACGTCGTCAGCAATGCTGAAAGCGTTAGCAAAAGTAATCTTCTGTTCAGAAACATACTTAAGTCTTTCGTTAGGAATAACGATAAGTGAGTCAACATGCTGTGCGAGTTCAGCGATACCTGCTTCAGCCTGTTTCATTCTGTGGCTGCCTTCAAAAGCGAATGGCTTTGTAACGATACCAACTGTAAGGATACCATTGTTCTTTGCAATTTCAGCAATTTTAGGAGCAGCACCTGTACCTGTTCCGCCGCCCATACCAGCAGTAACGAATACCATCTGAGCGCCGTCAATCTTTTCAACGATTTCGTCATGGCTTTCTTCAGCAGCCTTTTCACCTACTTCAGGTTTTGCACCTGCACCACGACCTGAAGTTGCCTTCTGACCAATTGCAAGTGTCTGGTTAGCAAGTGAACGGTTAAGAGCCTGCTGGTCAGTATTGATAGCGATAAGTTCTACACCTGAGATACCTGACCTTGCCATACGGTCAACAGCGTTTCCGCCGCCGCCACCAACACCAATAACTTTAATGTTTGCGATTTCCTGATTCTGATTATCCATTTCGAATGACATTATGAAACATCCTCCTATGTATATTTTCACACCTAATTATGCATTATTGTATAGGTTATTTTAACACTTTAATAAAAAAATTGCAATATATATTGTATATATTTTTTGATTTTTTAAAGATATTTTAATATTTTTTTAATAAATTCTGCTATAAAAGTATTTTACCGTGCCACAGATGTTGTATTTCCTTCAGTTTTATCCTCTTCAGTCTTTGATTCTGATGTATTTTCAGTAATTGCATCTGTTGAGTTTTCTGTCGCATCTTCAGTTGTAATTTCAGTTTGCGGTTCAGTTGTCAGCACTTCTTCAGACCAATATCCTTTACCGTCAACAGTAAGATTAATTGTACCACGATAAAGATTGTTTTCTTCGTCCTGTTTTTCAACTGCAGCCTTACCGAGAGCCAATTTTGAACCGAGATTATCACTGTCAGTTTCACCAAGTTCAAGAGTTATTCTGCCCTGATAAACAATTTTTATGTTATAGATATCGGACAAATCCATAAAGGATATATCTTTAAGACCAATTCGGTTACATTCATTAAGAACCTCGTTAAGCTTTGTGAATACTCGCTCGTTTTTAAGAGAAACAATTTCCCCAAGTTTAATAGATGTAACTTTTCCTAGATTTGCAAGAATAATATTTTCTCCTACTGTTTCAAGGTCTTTTTCAAGCACTTTTCCGTTTTTATCAAGGAGTATATAATATCCATTCATTGCTATACCGAGTTTTGCTTCTGTTTTTTTCACTACAATTTCAAGTGTAGATGGCAAACGGCGTTTTATTGTTGCTGTACCAACATATGGCAATTCGGATGAAATTTTTTTATTGAGTTTTTCTTTTGAAAGGAAAATAAGATTGTCTCCTTGTGATACACCCGATGCCTGAATCACAGATTCTGTTGAATAGACTGCATCACCTGAAACAACAATTTTGTTGACATTAAAAAACAATGTAAGTGCAAGGACAATTGCCACAATAAAAAAGACTATGCCCAATACTAAAAGAACAAGCGTATTCTTTCTTTTATTTCTTCTTTTTCGTTGAATATTATTATTTACAATTTTCTCATTATTAGAAAGTTGAACTTCTTCTCTCTGTCTTGGTTTTCTAGTTTCACTCATTTAAATTCACCCTTTTTATATCCGCACCCAATGATTTGAGCACTTTTTCCGGCTCGTCATAGCCTCTGTCGATATGATGTATATCCGATATTTCTGTAATTCCATCAGCGCAAAGTCCTGCAAGTATCATCGCAGAGCCACCGCGCAGGTCAGTTGCTTTTACATTTGCACCGTTAAGATTTCTGACACCCTCAACAACTGCCATTCTGCCTTCAACGCTGATTTTTGCGCCAAATCGTAACAGCTCACCGATATGTTTATATCTGCTTTCAAAAATATTTTCAACAAACACACTTGTGCCATCTGCAATAGTCGTAAGTGCCATCATCTGTGCCTGAACATCCGTTGGAAATCCCGGATGTGGCATTGTTCTAATCATTCTTATTCTTTTAAGATAATTAGAGGCAGATGCTGTTACTTTTCTGCCATTCACACAAATCTTACAACCTGCATCGCGAAGAGGTTGAATAATTGGTCCGATATGTGATGGAATAATATCTTTTATTGAGATTTTTCCGCCTGTCATAACCGTCGCTATCATATAAGTTGCAGCAACAATTCTGTCAGGAATTATTGTATGTTCACACGGTTGAAGATGGGAAACACCTTCTATAGTGATTGTACTATCACCTGCTCCATAGATTTTAGCACCACAGCGATTGAGAAAATCTGCTAAATCACTTATTTCCGGCTCTCTCGCGGCATTTGAAATCACTGTTGTACCCTTTGATAGTGTGGCTACAAGAATGATATTTTCCGTTGCACCTACACTTGGAAAAGACAAGGTAATGCGAGTGCCGTGAAGTCCTTTTTCCTCTGCAGAACAGACTATAAAACCGTTCTGTGTGGTAACCGTTGCACCGAATTGTTCCATTGATGACAAGTGCAGGTCGATAGGTCGGAGTCCGATTTCACAGCCTCCGGGAGTTGAAAGGACTGCTTTTCCCATTCTTCCCATTATTCCACCTAGAAACACTATTGAAGAGCGCATTTCTCTCATAAGATTATCAGGAACATCATATTTGTTAATTCCGGATGAATCGACAATGATTGTATTGCCTTCACGTGTTACATCACATCCGAGATATTCTAAAATTTTGATTGTTGCATCCACATCAGAAATGCGCGGACAATTATGTATAACGGAGATGCCATCAACTAAAAGTGTTGCTACAAGAATTGGCAATACGCTGTTTTTTGCACCCTGAACGGTAATTTCTCCATTCAGCCTATTGCCACCATTGACAATTATTTTATTCACTTTTCACACGCCCTTTACAGTATAAACCTATGCGTCACATACTATGCAGTTTGTGGAAAAATTGTTATTAAATTAAAGTGACGTAATTATTCTGCAGATTTCAGAAAGTGCATTTACTTTCGCATCTTTTCCTGCATTTTGAGAAATCTGGAGTAATTTAAACTTATCATTTTTCAGTTCTTTAACTTTTTGAGCAAGATACTGTCCGTCAAGATCCTTTTGCTCAATAAGAATTGCGCCGTCATTTTTTGCAAGTGCCATTGCATTATGGAACTGATGATTTTCTGCCACATTGGGTGACGGAACTAGGATTGACGGCTTTCTAAGTGCCTGAATTTCTGAAATTGAACTTGCCCCGGCACGACTGATTACTATATCACATGCGGAAAGGCAAACATCCATATTGTCGATATATTCCTGAATTACAATATTTGTTCCTCTGCCGTAAGGGATATTCATTTCCTTAAGTTTATCCCCTACCCAAGTACCGTATTTACCTGTTGAGTGGAAAAAACATATATTTTTTTCGTCTTTTAAAATATCAAGCATTTCCACAACAGCCTTGTTAATTGCATCAGCACCCAAAGAGCCACCCATTGAAAGGACAAGAACATCGTCACTTTGTAAGCCAAGCTTTGCCCTTGAATATTCACGGTCTGCTTTTAATATTTCGCGTCTCACGGGAAGACCTGTTACAACAGGTGGGTTTTTACATTTCATATGCTTTTGGGCATCTGCTGATGTAAGCATTACTCTGTCAACCTCTTTTGCAAGAGCTTTATTTGCTACACCCGGAAATGCATTTTGTTCGTGAATTGCGGTTTTGATACCCATCTTAACTGCCATTTTAAGAACAGGACCTGTAACATAACCACCAAATCCCACAACAACATCCGGTTTAAATTCTTCAAGAATTTTTTTAGCATCAATATACGCCTTTACTGTAAGAAATACTGTTTTTATATTTTCAACAATTCCTTTAACGGACATACTGCGTGAAAATCCATTCATACGAACTGTCTTTATTTCAAATCCTGCTTTTGGAACGATTTGTGTTTCCATTCTACCTTCTGTGCCGACGAATAAAATATCGACAGACGGGTCAAGTCTTCTAACCTCTTTTGCCACAGCAACGGCAGGGTTAATATGTCCGCCTGTGCCACCTGCAACAAACATAATTTTCACACTAATCACTCCTTGTTCATAAAATTATTGGTCTTTACGATTTACACTTCGTGAAATTGAAAGAACCATTCCCATTTCTGCAAGTAAAATAACGAGAGAAGTACCACCTGCCGAGAAAAACGGAAGAGAAATACCTGTATTAGGTAACGCGTCACTAACAACTGCAATATTGAGTGCTACCTGAATGCCAATCTGGAACACAATACCTGTCGCAAGAATTGACGCAAAACGGTCTTTTGCGTTGAGACCGATTTTTACACCTCTGTATATGAGAGCTGCAAAAAGAAGAATTATTGCAGTCGCACCAACAAAGCCTAATTCTTCACACACAATTGAGAAAACAAAGTCATTCTGTGGTTCAGAGACAAAAAGATGCTTTTGCTTTGATTGGCCAAGACCTGTACCTAAAAATCCACCTGAACCAATAGCGTAAAGTGAATTATTTGTCTGCCAACGCACACCTAATGGGTCTGCAGTGTCTCTGTCTATCCAGGATGTAATTCTTTCACCCGCATACTCTTTCAGAATTTCAGGATTTGTTATAAGGAGAATTGCTCCCAAAGCAGCAACTGCGATACCAACTATAAACCACCATTGTTTTACTTCACCTAACCACAGCACGGTAACACCGATTGCAAGTATGAGAAGCGCACCAGAAAGGTGATTTTCAAGATATACAAGTAAAGCAAAAGACACAGTGAAAAAGCCAAATGCCAAAACATATGTGAGAGATTTATATATTTCATGTTTACCCTTTGACATTTTGCAAATCATCTTGCAAATACCCAATTCACTTGGAACCTTTCCAACTATAAACTCGTGATATTTATCAAGCCAATACGCAAGAATCAATATAAGACATATTTTTGCGATTTCAGATGGTTGGAATGTAATGATTTTAAGGTTAATCCAACGATGAAAGCCTTCTTGTACATTATCGGGAAGAAACAAAACAATAACAAGAAGAAAATATGTTATCGGAACACCAATTACAGCAGCTAATTTAAAATACTCATATCTTATTCGTGACACAAAAAACATTGCCACAATTCCTATTGCCGCATATAGCAACTGTTTAGTAAAAATTTCCGTACTGCTTCCACGATTATAATAACTGTAAGTATAGCTTGCAGAAAACAGCATTATAAGGCCGATTGTCACTATTGTCATTAGGATTACGAAAAATGGTATATCAATTGAGCCTTTATTAAACATTGTGTTTTTCAAAAATTTTAAAAGACCCTGTTTTTTAGTCTTTGCTTTTGTTGCCATTTTCTCACCACCGTCATAGATTTCTTTTCTTTTATTTTTTGATAACGCCGTACCAATATAGTGCAATACCTACTGCACAACCAATCATATTTACAAATGTAAATATTGTTACAATTTTTCTTTCTTTCCATCCACACATTTCAAAATGATGGTGAATAGGTGCCATTTTAAAGAATCTCTTACCATGAGTTACTTTGAAATAGCCAATCTGAATAACATCAGAAAGTGCTTCAATAACGTAAATTATACCGAAAAGCACAAGGATGATAGGACAGTCAATAGCGTATGCAAGTGCTACAACCAAACCACCTAAAAACATTGAGCCTGTATCACCCATCATAACCTTTGAAGGATAGTAGTTCCAGATAAGATAGCCTAAACAACCACCTGCAAGACCTGCTGCCAGGATGCTTATACCAAAGAATTTTGTCATAAGTGCTGCTATGCAGAATGCAACTGCAGTTACTGATGTAACACTTGCGCAGAGTCCGTCAACACCGTCTGTAAAATTAACTGCATTTACTGCACCATATATTACACAGATACCGAAAATCCAGAAAAACCATTTAAGGTCAACTGCACCGACAAAAGGAATTTTCATATATGTCAAATCATTCATATAAAGAGCAACTAAATATGCAATTATAAGAATAATCTGTGGAATTGTTTTCTGAATCTCTGTAAGACCTAAATTTCTCTTCTTAACAACCTTTATATAATCATCAGCAAAGCCAACAAACCCAAGACCGATTGCAAGAATTACACCTGAAACAAGTTTAACCTTTAACTGGTCAGGCAAAATGTGCTCGCTTGAAAAAAGCTTGCCACCCATAAAGTGATCTGTTACAAGCACAACAGCAACAGAAACAATTGTACTGATGATGAACATAATACCACCCATAACAGGTGTTCCCTGTTTTGACTTATGCCATGCAGGTCCGATATCAAGAATTGTCTGACCAAACTTTAATTTTCTGAGCCATGGGATAAGCACAAACCCCAATAAAAATGCGATTAAAAAGCTTAATACTGCTGTTACACCTAATGCTACATAAATATTCATATAAACAACTCCTTATTTTACATCCCACTGTTCATATATTTTTTCAAAAACTTCTTCAAGCTTCATTCCGCGACTTGCTTTGAATAGCAATGTATCACCTTTTCTGATTTCACTTAAAAGAGCTTTTGAAAGTTCTGTTTTATCTGTAAATGCAAGGACCTGAGAAAGACCTGATTTTCCAGCACTGTCTGCCATAAACTTTGATTGTTCGCCATATGTAAACAGCATATCCACACCACATTGAGCAACATATTCACCGACATTTCTGTGGGCTGTTTCGCTGTATGTACCAAGCTCAAGCATATCACCTAAAACCGCTATTTTTCTGCCTTTGGAAATTTTGCAAAGTGAATTAAGACCTGCTTTCTGTGAATCCGGGCTTGCATTGTAACAATCTTCAATAATGGTTACTCCACCTGTTTCTCTGATTCTCTGTCGCATTCCCGATGGAACATAGTTTTTAAGACCATCTGCGATATCTTCAGGTGAAATTCCATATTCAAATCCTACTGCAAAAGCTGATAAAGCATCATAAACATTGTGAATTCCAACAGTTGGAATAGTAATTTTCTGCTTTATATCACCTTTTACTGCAACAAAACTTGTAAAAAGTCCATCTTCTGTTATATTCTCTGCTAAAACTTCGCAATTCTTATTTTCAATTCCGAAAAATATCACTTTATAATCATCAGTTTTTACAGTTGATAACATATCATTATCGCCATTCAGAAAAAGTGGTGCACCCTTCGGAAGTCCTTGAAGGATTTCAAGTTTGGCATTTAAAATTCCTTCTCTTGAACCTAAATTTTCAATATGAGAAACACCTACATTTGTGATGATTGCTGCATCAGGATTAGAACACTGTGAAAGAATTGCAATCTGCCCTGCACCGTCCATCCCCATTTCAATAACAGCATTTTTCGTTGTTTCTGAAAGTCGGAAAAGTGTTCTTGGAACACCAATTTCATTGTTAAGGTTACCTTCCGTTTTAAGTGTTTCACCACTCTTTTCCATAACACAGGCAACCATTTCTTTTGTTGTTGTTTTACCTACACTACCTGTAAGTCCGATTACTCGTAAGCCTTTTATGGATTTCCTATAAAAATTCGCAAATTGAAGAAATGCTTTCTTTGTATCTTCAACATAAATTACGGGTGCTGAACATTCAACTTCCCTGTGGCAAACAACTGCACCTACACCTTTTTCCGAAGCATTCTTAACAAAATCGTGTCCGTCAAATCTATCGCCTTTTATAGCAAAAAACAATGTGTTTTCATCAACATCACGGCTATCAATGGAAACATTGTTTATTATATTATCCGAATCAACCTTTGTGCCTAATGCATTTGCAATTTCTGTGACATTAAAATTCATTGTAATCTCCTGATTTCAGTTGAAAAACTCTTCAACAATCTTTCTTTCATCAAAGGGAATTCTATTGTCCCCTATTATCTGATGTGTTTCATGTCCTTTTCCTGCAAGAAGAACAACATCGCCTTTTCTTGCTTTTTGTAATGCAAATTCAATTGCCTGACGACGATTTTCAATTACCGCAATTCTTGATTTCGATTTTTCCATACCACACAGTATGTCATTTATTATGAGTAATGGATTTTCGTTACGTGGATTATCAGTTGTGACAACTGCAATATTAGATAAATCTCCTGCAATTTTTCCCATTTCAGGTCGTTTTGTTTTATCTCTGTCGCCACCACAACCAAAAACGAGAATTATTTTTCCTTGTGTTATTTCACGAACAGATGTAAGTACATTTCTTAATCCGTCGGGAGTATGAGCATAATCAATCATCACTGTAAAATTTCTTGGTACAGGGACAATTTCATTTCTACCTTTTACAGGTAAGATTTCTTTTATCCCCTTTGAAATTCTTTCAATATCAAATCCAAGATTTAATAATACGGAAACTGCACAAAGTGTATTATAAACTGTAAATTTTCCATAAAGGTCGCATTGAATACGACAAATACAATCAAGTCCTACGAGTTCATATTTTATTCCGTCTTTGTTGCAAACAATATTTTTTGCTGTGTAATCTGCCTTATTCTGTAATGTTGAATATGAAATAGTACGACAATTTATTTTATCAATATTCTGCCATATCAACTCATCATCAATATTTACACAAGCAAATTCTGACTGTCTGAACAACTCAAATTTTGCATTTATGTAATTCTCCATACATCCGTGATAATCAAGATGTTCAGGAGTTATATTTGTTATGGCTGAAGCACAGAAACCTATGCCGTAAACTCTTTTCTGATGCAACGCCTGAGATGAAACCTCCATAACACAGTATTCACAACCTGCATTTATCATTTCATTAAAAAGTTTGTGCAACTCCATAGGTTTAGGAGTTGTCAGTGTTGATTCAGTACTATTATCTCCCCAACTGTTTTCCACCGTACCTATAATTCCACACTTTTTGCCAAGTGAATCAAGAATGTTTTTTATGAAATGGCAGGTTGATGTTTTTCCGTTTGTGCCTGTTACACCAATTATTTTAAGTTTTTTTGATGGATTATTATAGTAATTTGATGCAATTATTGAAAATGCACATCTTGTGTCATCAACAATTATTTGTTGGGTAAGTCCTAAATCTCTGTTTGTTACAACTGCAACAGCACCTTTGTCAAGAGCCTTTTTTGCTAAAGAATGTCCGTCAACTCTGTTACCGTCAACACAGATAAAAAGCGCATTTTTTAAATTTTCGTTATCCTTATCCGTTACTCTTTCAACTTCCCTTTCTTCATACACGTCCTGTGTTTTCACACCCTTAAGAAGTGAAGAAAGTTTCATTGTTTTACCTCGTATTAAATTAGTCTGATATAATTTCGTTTGAACGGAAATAAACCGTTATAACATATCCTGTTTCAGCAGGTGTACCAGCTGCCACACTCTGCTTATATGACAACATCTGACCTGCACCTTGTGTTGTTCCTGCAACCTTTATATTAAAGCCTGCATTTATTGCAACTCTGTTAGCTTCGGTCAATGTGAGTCCTGTAAGTTCAGGTACAATTGTTGTCTGTTTTTCAGCGTTTTCTTCTGTATATACCACAATCACGCCACCCTTTGGCATTGACTGGCTTGCAGATGGCATCTGTGAAATTACAGTTGAGCCTTCACCTACAATTTTAACCGTGAATCCTGTCGCCTTAGATTTTACTGTTTCAACACTTTCACCTATAAGATTTGGCGCTGTTACGGTCGCTTTTGCAAATTCTTCATCACTGTATTCAGGGTCAACATTAAGATAAGCAAGAATATTTTCAAAAATTCGTCCTGCAACAGGAGCTGCACCAGAACCACCGGTTGCGTAATACTGTGGTTCATCAAGTGCTATAAACACAGCAATTTGTGGGTTATTAGCAGGAGCAAATCCTGCGAAAGATGCAACATTTTCGTCCTTTGCATTAGCACCGATTTTTTCACTTGTACCTGTTTTACCTGCAATATGATAACCTGCAACATATGCATTCTTTGCAGTACCCCAGACGCAGACCTGTTCCATAAGTTCCGTCATTATATCAGCAGTTTTTTCAGATACAACCTGTCGTTTTACAAACGGTTCGGTTTCAGAAATGATATTACCTTCATCATCAAGCACTTTTGAAACGATATATGGTCTCATAAGTTTACCACCATTACCCAGCGATGCAACGGCTGTAATCATCTGAATTGGTGTTACCTGGAATGTCTGTCCGAATGAAGCAGAAGAAAGCTCTGCGATACCCATTTTTTCAACAGGATAATATGTCTTTCCTGCAACAGGCTTTGCTTCAGACGGCAAATCTATTCCTGTTGTTTCAGTAAATCCGAATGCTTCAAAATATTTTGAAAATGTTTCCTTACCCATTTTCTGTCCCATAGTGATAAAGAATGTGTTACAGGAATTTGGTAATGCTTCAGCAACTGTCTGAGTGCCGTGAGCTTTATGATTGAAGCAGTTCTGATTATAATTTGCAACTCTTATTGTACCTGAACAGTTATATGTTGTATCAACTGTCATAATACCTTCTTCAAGGGCCGCTGCTGCAACAAAAAGCTTATAAACTGAACCTGGTTCATAAGTATCACTTATTGTTCTGTTTCGCCACTGTGCATAGAGAGCATTTGTCTCTGCCTGTTGTCTTTCCTTGTCATCCTCTATTTCCTTAATCTCTTCGATTACAGAATTAGAATGAACTTTATATGGAGAGTTCAAGTCATAGTCAGGCATTGTTGACATACCGAGGATTGCGCCTGTTTTAACATCCATAACGATTCCGTATGCGTATTTAGCTTGAGTTTCGGTAACAGCCTGTGACAACTGTTGTTCAAGGTAATATTGAATTACTTCGTCAATTGTAAGAACAAGGCTATAACCCTGCTGTGCATCAAAGACAGTTTCGTAGTCATTAGGCATTTTACCATTACGGGCATTTTTTGCAGTAATTATTCTTCCTGCTTCACCTGTAAGGCTGTCGTTGTATTTAAGCTCAAGACCTGCACGACCTGCATCCTCCGAACCTGTAAAACCGATTATTGTTGATGCAAATGAGCCAAGTGGGTAATATCTTTTCGTGTCAGGGTCAATACCTATGATTTCGTTTAATTTTTTACCTTTTTGCTTACTTATGTATGTGAGTAATTCTTCCTTTTTCTTATTATCAATTTTGCCGATTATTTTTTCGTATCCGCTATCTTTACGATTAACTTTCTTGGAAATAGTTTCTTCATCAAGCCCAAAAATGTCAACAAAACCATCGACGAGCAATTTCTTTTGCTCATCGGTGGTTATTCTTGATGGGTTTATATACACAAGCCACGCAGAAGCACTTTGTGCAATAACCTTCATATTTGAATCATATATCGTACCTCTGTTTGCTGCAATAACGGTATCACTTAACTGATTTCGTTCGGCCTTAAGACGATATTCATCACCTTTTACTATCTGAATCCAGAAAAGATTACCAATCAAGCCAAGTAATACAACTCCGAACAGCACAAGAGCTTTTAAAGAACGTTTTTCCATTGCTTTCGATGCTTTTCTGCTCATCTATAAGTCACATTCCTTTCAGAATTTCACATTTCAAAATAAAACAACGAGAGTTCAGGGCATTTTGCCCCAACTCTCAATCTTTTCATATAAATATATTGTGTTCAGTCTTTGTTTATTACCTTATCTGTTGCTTTGCCATTTACCTTTGACACATAATCATCAGTTGATAAATCTATATATATAACCTGATAATCCTGCACCTTAACCATACCTAACTGATTTACCGCAAAATCCTCTACATTATCAATTGATACCAAAGCGTTAAGTTCATTTCTTATTCTGATTTCGTCACTCTGTGCCAACTTAATATCATTTTCAACTGCAGCGATTTTTCGATTAACCTCATCAAGCTGAACACGACTAAAAATAGCGACAGCCATAAACATAAGAATCGTCATAGCAACGCACATAGTTCTGATAATTCGTTTTGTCTCTGCCTCAGTCTGCTGACGAACCTGAGCAGCTGTCTTTCTTGTCTTTTTAACAAGTTCAAGCTTAGGTTTTTTCTGTGGAGCAGGTTTCATCTTTGGCGCAGCTGAACCATTGATGTTTTGTGTTCTCATATTAGGATTGTATTTATCATACGCATAATTATTTCTATTATGTTGCGCCATACTTCTCTTCCTTTATCTTAATCTTTCAATCGTGCGAAGCTTTGCACTTCGACTTCTGTTATTCATATCAAGTTCAGATTTCTTCGCTGATAAACCTTTGTTTATCACTTTACCCTCAGGTGTTTTCCCACACACACAAACAGGAAATTCTTTAGGACAAGTACAACCTTGACTGAACTCGCGGAATTTTTCTTTTACTGTTCTGTCCTCCAAAGAGTGGAATGTGATTATTGAAAGTCTTCCACCAACTTTAAGGCTGTGAAACATATCATCAATTGCTTGTCCCAGCGTATTTATTTCCTCGTTTACTTCGATTCTTATTGCCTGGAACGTTTTTCTTGCAGGATGACCATCTCGTCTGTATTTTGCAGGAACAGAATTAGCAATTATCTCTGCAAGTTCCAATGTTGTTTCGATGTTTTTATTTTCTCTTGTCTTTACAATATTTTTTGCAATGTTTCTTGCAAACTTTTCTTCACCATATCGAATTATGATACTGCAGAGTTCCTGTTCCGAGTAGCCATTCACCACATCATAAGCACTTTTACCCGACTTGCTCATTCGCATATCAAGTGGTGCGTCGTGGTGGAAGGAAAAACCTCTTTCCGGAGTGTCAAGTTGGAACGAGCTGACACCCAAATCAGCAAGAATACCGTCAGCACATCTACCATTCAATATATCTTTTATGTTGCCGAAAACATCATTGACAATTTCAACCTGAGGCATATTGCCAATTCGTTCAGTTATTACCTTGATGGCGTCGGGGTCACGGTCAATAGCAACAAGAACACCGTCCGGGATGTGCTCAAGAATTGCCTTCGAATGCCCCGCACCGCCACAGGTACAATCAACATACAAACCATCTTTTTTAATATTCAACGATTCAATCGTTTCATCAAACAAAACTGATATATGTTTAAATTCCATATCTTAATATTACCAATTAATATCAGGAGAGAAATCAATTGGATTCTCTTCTTCGTTATAATCAAGTTTAAATCTTTCAATAGGCCAGATTTCAATTCTTCGGCCCGCACCCACAATAGCAGTTTCCTTCTTAAACTGAACATATTTAAGGTGTTTTGCATCAACAGTCATTCGACCTTGATTATCTATAGTCCCGTCAGCAACTCGGCTGAAAAAATTTGTTTGTTGTTTTATGTCTCTGTGAGTTTCCCTATATTGTTCGGCAATTTCCTCAAAATTTGCCTCAGGGTAAAGAAAAAGATTGTGGTCAGGACCAGGAATAACAAAGAATTTTTCACCTAATTCTTCACGATACTTTGCAGGAATAAATATACGGTTTTTTGAGTCAAGACTATGAAAATATAAATTGTAAAAAGCCATATCATTCATCCCTTTCGTAGTTAGTTTTTTTCTATTTCCCCGTAATTTGTTTAATTAGTGTGTACCAATCCCCCACCTTTATGCACTCATTATACATTATAAATCCAAAAAAAGCAAGAAAAAGTTAAAAATATTTTTGTGCATTTTTCTACAAATTTTAAATATTTTTTTTGTAAAAATTTAACAACGACAAAAAATATAAAAAAAGCGCCTCATCCCCTTCGGGACAAGGCGTTTACCTGACTTTGATTTACTTTACAAAATTCTTTTTGTATCCTTCAATTGCATCCTCAATAATTTCCACAGCAGCAAGAACTCCTTTTGCTTCATCAATTGCTGTATCTTTATTTTCAAGCATTTTATAAACTCTGAAAAAGTGTGTCATTTCATCGAAAACATGCTTTGGAAGCTGACTTATGTCCTTATATTCATTGTAAGTTGGGTCACCAAACGGAATTGCAATAATCTTATCATCAGCGTGACCACCATCAACCATAGAAATAACACCGATAGGATAACAACGGACAAGCGCCATTGGCTCAATCTTTTCTGAACAGAGAACAAGAACATCCAACGGATCATTGTCGTCCGCATAGG
Source organism: Candidatus Fimenecus sp. (assembly GCA_045531435.1). GTDB lineage: Bacteria > Bacillota > Clostridia > Oscillospirales > Acutalibacteraceae > Fimenecus. Next base: position 22,716 of record JAZSDZ010000083.1, on the reverse strand, counting down.
TTCTTGGAATAAATCCATAGTTTGCAGGATAGTGAGTTGATGTGTGAAGAACACGGTCAAGTTTTAAAAGGCCTGTTTCCTTATCAAGCTCGTATTTCATTTTACTGCCCTTACTGATTTCGATTACAGCTTCAAAATCCTTTCGCGTAATTCTTGCAGGGTCTATGTTATGCCATATATTATTCATTATTTCTTAACTCCTTTATGTTCTTCAATTAATTCTTTTCTTACTCTCCACAAATTTTCTGATAAATCAACATAATAAGTATGAGGATTTTCAAATCGTTTAACTTCTTCCCACAGATTATCAATTTCACCTGAACAATACTCTCTTATTTCGTCAACTGACGGCTCTTTATATACACACTCACCTTTTACAAAAACAGGCACAAGCATTTTCCTTGCAACAAAGTTTTCAACATCTTTACGCTTCCATGTAAAGTCAGGGTCAAAGAGTGTATATGGCTTACTTTCATCAATTTCTTCATCATCCAACGTAAGCACATCAGCAATAGCCTTACCTGTTTCGCAGTCAAAGAGTCTGTAAAGCATTTTTGAGTGTGGTGTTGTAATTTTACTTACATTTTCGGAAAGATTGATTTTAGGGATAATTTCACTATTTTTTTCAATAGCGCTCAATTTGTAAACACCGCTGAAAAGTGGTGCCGATGCAGAACTTATAAGTCTTTCACCAACTATAAAGCAATCGACCTTTGCACCCTGAAGAATCATATCGTTGATAATATATTCATCAAGGGAATTAGATGCAGTAATGCTGCAATCAGGATAACCTGCCTCATCAAGCATTTTTCTTGCTTTTTTAGATAAATATGTTATGTCACCCGAGTCAATACGGATGCTTACAGGTCGTTTACCCATAGGTGCTAAAACATCATTGAATGCCTTAATTGCATTTGGCACGCCTGAACGGATTGTGTCATAAGTATCAACAACAAGTGAACAGTCATCAGGATACTGTCTTGCATACTCACAGAATGCATCATATTCAGAATCAAACATCTGCACCCAGCTATGAACCATTGTATTCATTGTAGGAATACCGAATTTTTCGCTCTGTACAACACCAGATGTACCGATACAGCCACCGATATATGCTGCCCTTGAGCCATAAAATGCAGAATCAAAGCCAACTGCACGACGAGTGCCGAATTCAGCAACAGAAGTACCCTTTGCAGCACGGACAAGACGATTTGCCTTTGTAGCAATAAGGCTCTGATGATTCATACAAACCATAAGAATTGTTTCGATAAGCTGTGCCTGAACAATAGGGCCTCTCACCTTTATTACAGGCTCATTAGGGAAAATTGGTGTACCTTCAGGCACTGACCAGATATCGCACTCGAATTTAAAATTACGAAGATAATCAATAAACTCATCACAGAGACCGAGAGTGCCGAGATACTCCAAATCGGATTCGGTAAATGAGATATTTTTAATAAAATCAATAATTCTTGAAAGCCCTGCAAAAACTGCAAAGCCACCTTTATCAGGAACTTTTCTGAAGAAAACATCAAAATATGCAATTTCGTTGTTTTTACCACTCATAAATAAGCCGTTTGCCATTGTAAGCTCGTAAAGCTCCGTCATCAAAAATCTGTTTTTATTGAGAGATTCATTATTCATAAATATCACCTGTTTATATTTTAACAAAGAATTATGTAAAAGTCTATAACAAATTAATATTGAAGATAAATAAAAAATAGTATATAATTAGTTTAGTTTAAAGTTAGGAGAAATATTTATGTTTAATGAATTAATTTTAAAAAGAGAAAGTTGCAGAAATTATAACGGTGAGCCTGTAAATACGAATTTGCTCTTGAAATGTGTTGACGCAGCAAGACTTTCACCTTCTGCTTGTAACTCACAGCCTTGGAAATATTATATCGTTAATGGCGGAGAAAATGCAGAGAAGATAAGAGATTGTATTCAGCCAAACGGTGCGAACAAATTCGTGCAGAATTGCCCTGCATTCGCAATAGTTACTGAACAGACAGCAACTCTTAAATCTTTTGTTATTGAAAAGGTTAGAAACAGCCAGAAATGGGCTGAAAATGACATTGGTCTTTCAGTTGCTCATTACTGCTTACAGGCTGCTGAATTGGGTCTTGGCACTTGCATCATCGGTATGGTTGAGGAAGATAAGGTCCGTGAGTATTTCGGAATTGAAGACAAAATCAGACTTGTTATCGCAACCGGATATTCAGCAGATGAAAATCCTCGAAACAAGGTAAGAAAAGCACTTGAGGATGTTTGCGAGGTAATTGAATAAGTGCAAAATGCAAAACACAAAGCGCAAAATTAACGGCGGGGTCAATACCCCGCCCTACCATTATATAAGAAATTTCATTATAATCTTACTGATATTCCGTTGTCTTTGAGATAGTGTTTCAAGTCCATGATTGGAATTTCGTTGAAGTGGAAAAGTGATGCAGCAAGAACAGCATCGGCTTTGCCCTCGTTGAAAGCATCAAGGAAATGGGATTTTGCACCTGCACCACCTGATGCGATTACGGGCACTCCTACACACTCTGAAACAGCACGGTTAAGGTCATTGTCATAACCTGTTTTCTGACCGTCGCAATCCATACTTGTAAGGAGAATTTCTCCTGCTCCCCTTTTTACTGCTTCTTCTGCCCATTTAACAGCATCAATGCCTGTAGGAATTCGTCCGCCGTTAAGATAAACTTCCCAGCCTTTATCATTTCGTTTTGCATCAATGGCACAAACGACACATTGGCTACCGAATTTGTATGCAGCCTCACTTATAAGGTCTGGATTTCGCACAGCAGCAGAGTTTACTGAAATTTTATCAGCACCTGCACGGAGCAATTCCTTAAAATCTTCAACTGTTCTTATTCCGCCACCTACTGTGAACGGAATAAAGATATTATCGGCAACCTGACGGACAATTTCGAGCATTGTACCTCTGCCCTCGTGAGTTGCAGTAATATCAAGGAGAACTAACTCGTCAGCACCTTTTTTATTGTATTCAATAGCACATTCAACAGGGTCACCTGCATCACGGATATTAACAAAGCTGACACCTTTTACTACTCGTCCGTTTTTCACATCAAGACAAGGTATAATTCTTTTTGCGTACATTATTTAACCTCCATTGATGCGAAATTTCTTAAAATCTGCAATCCCACATCACCTGATTTTTCAGGATGAAACTGGGTTGCGAAAATATTGTCCTTACCAACTGCAGAATGGAAATCTATTCCGTAATTTGTAACAGTGGCTATTTCGTTTTCATCCTCTGCATGAAGATAATATGAATGAACAAAATAAACATAACTGTTTTCGGGAATATCTTTAAAGAGAGTGTTCTTCTGCTTAATCTCCAATGAATTCCAACCTATATGAGGAATTTTAAATCCCATATCCGGTGAGAATTTCTTGATTTTACCCTTGAAAATGCCAAGTCCTTTTACTCCTGGTGATTCTTCGGATTCTTCAAAGAGAAGTTGTAGTCCCAGGCATATACCTAAAAACGGTTTACCACTCAAAGCATTTTGATTTACTGTTTCAATAAGACCTTTTTTAGTCATTGAATCCATTGCGTCACCAAAAGAACCAACACCGGGAAGAAGAATTTTATCACAAGCATTGATTGTTTCGGGATTATCTGTTATTACACTTTGGGCACCAATAAAATCACAGGCTTTTTTTACACTTTGAAGATTGCCTGCACCATAATCAATTATTGCTATCATTTATTTCATTCCTCAAATTTGAATAATAGAGATATTTTAGCACAGTAAAGTGAAAAAATCAATATGTAAATATGATACAAAAAACCAAAATAAAAAGCCGTTATTTCGTCATAGATAAAAGTTGACTTTTACATTTTTTTCCTTTAGAATTTAATTTGACGGAGGTGTCAAACATGAATGATATTTTAAATAAAAAAGGTTTTATCAGTGATATGGACGGTGTTATCTATCACGGTAACAAGATTTTACCCGGTGTTGCTGATTTCATCAACTGGATGATAGATAATGATAAAAAATTTGTTTTTCTTACAAACAGTCCTGAAAAAACTCCTCACGAATTGAGTATGAAGCTTGAAAGAATGGGACTTAAAGTTTCTGCTGACCACTTTTACACAAGTGCCATGGCAACTGCGGCATTTTTAAGTTCACAAAAACCCGGTTGTACTGCTTATGTTATCGGTGAAGGTGCTCTTTCAAAAGCCCTTTACGACCAAGGAATATATATGAATGATGTTAATCCTAACTATGTGGTTGTTGGTGAAACAAGAACATACAGTTTTGAAAAGATTGAAAAGGCTATTGAACTTATCCTTAAAGGTGCAAAGCTTATCGGCACAAATCCCGACATTACAGGACCTACTGAAAAAGGACTTATGCCTGCAACAGGTTCACTTATTGCTCCTATCGAGATTGCAACAGGTAAAAAGGCGTATTTTGTTGGCAAACCAAATCCACTTATGCTCCGTCACGGACTTCGTAAGCTTGGTTGTCACAGTGAGGAAATCGCATTTATAGGTGACAGAATGGACACAGATATTATCGCAGGTATTGAGTCAAATGTTGATACGGTTCTTGTTTTAAGTGGCGTTACATCAATGGAAACAATTGACCTTTTCCCATACAGACCAAAATACATTTTTGAGAATGTTGGGGAAATACTTACAAGAGAATAAGTAAAGCATAAAAATAAGAGTTAGCACAAAACGTGTTAACTCTTATTTTTATATATTATAACTTATCAATGTCAGCGTCGGTAATCATATGAAAGCCTGCATTTTCAAGGGCTTTTTCTGCTGCATCGTTATCAGCCACACGAAGAACGACATAAGCGTGTTTTTCTGTACGAGCCATAAATGCATAAAGATATTCCATATTAATTTTTGCTTCATCAAGAACTTCAAGTGCCTTTGAGAGTTTACCCGGTTGGTCACCAATTTTAACACCAACAACATCAGTCATTTTGAGAAGATATCCCGCATCCTGAAGTGCTTTTACAGCAATGTCATTGTTATCAACAATAAGACGGAGAATACCAAAATCCTGAGTGTCTGCAATTGAGAGTGCTCTCATATTAACATTATTATTTGCAAGAACATCTGTGATATCAACGAGTGTCCCCTGTTTGTTTTCAACGAAAATAGTCAACTGTTTTAATGACATAGTATTTCCCCCTATTTATTAATCATAAAGCTTACGCTTATCAACAACACGAACTGCTTTGCCTTCACTACGAGCAATACTCTTTGGTGCAACAAGATGAACTGCAGGGTTAATGCCAAGCATAACCTTCATAGCATTAGCAAGTGCTTTTTCCTGTGCAGTAACACCACTTACAGTATCTGTAAACTGGTCAGGATTCATTTCAACCATAACATCAAATGTGTCGTTATTGTTTACACGATCGATAATAATCTGATAGTTTGGCTGATATCCTTCTTTAAGAAGAACTGTTTCAATCTGGCTTGGGAATACATTAACACCACGGATAATGAGCATATCGTCACTTCTACCCATTGGTTTTGCCATTTTTATAAATGTTCTGCCACAAGAACACTTTTTACGGGAAAGAACGCAAATATCTCTTGTACGGTAACGAAGAAGTGGGAATGCCTCTTTGTCAAGTGCTGTGAATACAAGTTCACCCTTACTGCCTTCAGGTAAAACTTCACCTGTTTCAGGGTCGATAATTTCAGCAAGGAAATGGTCTTCATTAATATGCATACCTGTCTGCTCTTCACATTCAAAAGATACACCGGGACCTGAAGTTTCAGTAAGTCCGTAAATATCATAAGCCTTGATACCAAGTGTTTCTTCAATCTGACGACGCATTTCGTTAGTCCAAGCTTCTGCACCGAAAATACCTGCTTTAAGAGGAATCTGGTCGGGTGTATAGCCCTGCTCCTTAAGAGATTCGCCGATATACGCAGCGTAAGATGGTGTACAGCAAAGAATAGTTGCTTTAAGGTCCATCATAAACTGAATCTGTCTTTCTGTAAAGCCTGATGACATAGGAAGTGTAAGACAACCTACTCTATGGCTACCGCCATTAAGTCCGGGACCACCTGTGAAAAGACCGTAGCCGTAAGCAACCTGACAAACATCTTCCTTTGTACCACCTGCTGCAACAATTGCACGAGCACAACAGTCTTCCCATAAATCAATATCGTTCTGCGTATAGAATGCTACAACTCGTCTGCCTGTTGTACCTGATGTTGACTGAATACGAACACAATCTTCAAGAGGTTTTGCAAGCAGTCCGTAAGGATAAGCATCTCTTAAGTCTGCCTTTGTAAGGAAAGGCAGTTTATGTAAATCCTCGATACCTTTAATATCGTCAGGTGTAACGCCTTTTTCATCCATTAAATTTTTGTAGTAAGGCACATTTTCATAAACATGCTTTACTTGTTTGACCAATTTTTCTGATTGAAGTTTTTTAATTTCTTCAACAGGCATGGTTTCGATTTCTTTTTGATAATAACGTTTTTCCATTTTTGTTTTCGTCCTTTCTGCAATATGCTATGGATTTTAGGAGTGCAGAAGCAAATAAAAAGTCCTCTGCATTCCAAATTGGAACACAGAGGACGAGAATATTCCCGTGGTACCACCTCTATTTACCATTACCTCACGATAATGGCCTCCGAGTGCAAACACACCCTTGTCGATATAACGGTCGAACCCGTTTGACCTACACAATCAAATGACCTTCAGCCAACGACTCACGGAATGAATTCACCGACTTTACACTACTGCATCACACCAACCGCAGCTCTCTGAAAATGATATTTCCGGATACTAATTTCCGTTCAAACGTCTTTATTACTTTAATATTTTAGCACACTAAACACTTACAGTCAAGTATTTTTTATAATAATTATGCATTAAAGCCTAATTCAAATGCTTTCTTATTCATTTCAATAAATTTAGGTGCAACTGTGTTTTCAATTGCAGTAATCCATCTTTCATAAGGAATATCAAAATACTTTGCAGCCTTACCCATAAGAACAATATTAACAGCCTTTGATGAACCTGCCTGTTCAGCTAATGAAAGAGCATCAAGAGCATCAACGCTTACACCCTTCTGAGTTAATTCATCGAGAACTGTTTCAGGATATTCTGCTGCTCCGATAATAACAGGCATTGGATCAATCTGCTGTGTATTAACAACGATTTTGCCATCTTTTTTAAGGTATTTAGCATATCTTCCTGCTTCAAGTTTTTCAAATGAGATAATAATATCCGCTTCACCATCTGTGATAATTGGTGAATAAACCTTATCACCAAAACGAACATAAGTTACAACAGAGCCACCACGCTGACTCATACCGTGAACTTCACTTACCTTTACATCATATCCTTCGTCAACAAGAAGACGACCTAATAATTTCGATGCGAGAAGACTTCCCTGTCCACCGACACCAACTATCATAACACTAACAGTTTTCATTTCAAGTCTCCTCCTTTATACAATAGCATCAAAGGCACAGAGCTGTTTACAAACTCCGCAACCTACACATAATGTTGCATCAATTCTTGCTTTTCCATCTTTCATACTGATTGCAGGACAACCAAGTGTCATACATCTCTTACATGAACGACATTTATCTGCATCAACCTTAAGTGGTGCTTCGTGCTTAACAGATTTAAGCAATACACAAGGTCTGCGGGAAATAATAACTGATGGTTCTGGAGCACCAAGTTCTTCTTTAATTGTATCGTTACATGCCTTAAGGTCATAAGGGTCAACAACTCTTACTCTGTTAATACCGAGAGCCTTGCAAAGTGTTTCAAGGTCAACTTTTGCAGCAGGGTCACCTTTGATATTATAACCTGTTGTAGGATTCTGTTGATGTCCTGTCATACCTGTAATTGAATTATCAAGGATAATAACAGTTGAATTAGTAGCATTATAAGCCACATTTACAAGTCCTGTCATACCTGAATGCATAAATGTTGAGTCACCGATAACTGCAACACTCTTTTTTTCTGCTTCAGCACCTCTTGCAAGATTAAAGCCATGAAGCCCTGAAATTGACGCACCCATACAGAGAGTTGAGTCAAGAGCATTGAGTGGTGGCACAGCACCGAGGGTATAGCAACCAATATCGCCAAGTGCTGTAATCTTATTCTTTGCAAGAGTATAGAAAAGACCTCTGTGAGGACAGCCTGCACACATCATTGGAGGACGATTTGGAATAACAGCATCTGCTGAAATGCTTTCAGGTAATTCCTTGCCAAATGCTTTTGCAATTGTTGCCTGAGAAAACTCACCTAAAATTGAGAATTTTTCTTTACCAATACAATCTATTCCAAGTGCCTTTACATGATTTTCAATAAATGGGTCAAGCTCTTCAATAACATAGAGAGTTTTAACCTTTGAAGCAAAGTCTTTTATGAGTTTTACAGGAAGTGGATAAGGCATACCGATTTTAAGGATACTTGCACTATCCCCCATAACCTCTTTAACATAGTGATATGAACAACCTGATGTGATAATACCGATTTCGTCAGAATTCATTTCAACTTTGTTGTATTCACAGTTTTCTGCAAAATCCTGAAGTGCAAGTGTTCTTTCTTCCACAATCGGATGACGCTTGATTGCATTACCCGGCATCATAATATATTTTGAAGGATTTTTTTCATAATCCTTCAATACAGCAGGAATTTTTTCACCTGTTTCAACAATTGACTGACTATGTGCAATTCTTGTACACATACGAAGAAGCACAGGAGTATCAAACTTTTCTGACAATTCAAAAGCATTTTTTGCAAATGTATATGCTTCCATTGAATCAGCAGGTTCAAGCATTGGCACTTTTGCTGCCATCGCATAGTGACGGGAGTCCTGTTCATTCTGCGATGAGTGCATTGCAGGGTCATCCGCAACACAGATAACCATACCACCATTTACACCTGTATATGAAAGTGTGAATAATGGGTCTGCTGCAACATTAAGACCAACATGCTTCATAGCACAAGCAGAACGAGCACCTGCAAGTGATGAGCCAAATGCAACTTCACAAGCAACCTTTTCATTTGGAGCCCATTCACTGTGAATGTCGTCAAATTTACTTAAAAATTCTGTAACTTCAGTTGATGGTGTACCGGGATAGCTTGATACAACACCTAAACCACCATCGTGCAATCCTTCAGCGACTGCCTGATTTCCTATCATTAATTTCTTCATTTCTATTTCTCACCTTAAACTATGATTTATTCTGTGAATCAACAAGACCTTCGCCACCGTACATTTTACGGAGCTTTGGTTTTTCAATTTTTCCTGTTGGGTTACGAGGAACATCATCGAAAATAATCTTTCGTGGTCTTTTATATCTTGGCAAACTCATACAGAATTCGTTAATTTCCTCTTCTGTACAGGTCATACCATTTTTAACTTCAATAATTGCAGTTGCAATTTCACCAAGTCTTGGGTCAGGAAGACCGATAACAGCAACATCCTTGATTTTTTCGTGTGCTGCCATAAAGTTTTCAATCTGAACAGGATAAAGGTTTTCACCACCTGTAATGATAACATCCTTTTTACGGTCAACAAGGAAAATGAAACCATCTTCATCCTGCATAGCCATATCACCTGTCAAAAGCCAACCGTCTTTAAGTGTTGCAGCAGTAGCCTCAGGGTCACGATAATAGCAAGTCATAACACCTGGGCCTTTAAGACAAAGTTCACCAACATCACCTTTTGCAACTTCGTTTCCGTCAGGGGCAACAATTTTTGTCTGCCAACCATAGCCTGGCACACCGATAGCACCAACTTTATGTACATTTTCAACACCTAAATGTACAGCACCGGGACCGATTGATTCAGAAAGTCCATAGTTTGTATCATATTGTTGATTTGGGAAATATTCAAGCCAACGCTTAATAAGACTCTGCGGAACTGGCTGTGCACCAATATGCATAAGTCTCCAATTTGAAAAATCAAATTCATTCAAATCGATTTCACCACTGTCAATAGCATTGAGAATATCCTGTGCCCATGGAACAAGTAACCATACGATTGTACATTTTTCATCACTTGCAACCTTAAGGATGTTTCTTGACTGTGTACCCTTGAGAATAATTGCTTTTGAGCCTGTTAAAAGGCTACCAAACCAGTGCATTTTTGCACCTGTATGATAAAGTGGTGGGATACAAAGAAAACAGTCATCTTTTTGTTGATTATGGTGTGCCTGTTCACAACGGCAAGAATGAATAAGGCTTTCGTGATTATGTAAAATAGCTTTTGGAAAGCCTGTTGTACCTGATGAAAAGTAAATTGCTGCATCATCAGATTCTTCTAACCAACATCCGTGATATGAGCTTGAACATTCAGAAACAAGTTCGTTATAGTCATCAGCAAACGCAGGGCAGCTTGCACCAAAATAAATAAGCTTGCATTTTTTACTAATTTTATCTGCTACAGCCTCAACTCGTCCTACGAATTCATTACCAAAAACAAGAACATCTGCTTCAGCAAGGTCAAGACAGTAATCAATTTCGTCAGATGAATAACGGAAATTAAGTGGCACTACCAAGGCGCCTGTCTTTAATATACCAAAGTATATAGGCAACCAGTCAATGCAATTCATTAAAAGAATTGCAACCTTATTACCCTTGCCTATTCCATTCTGAGTAAGCATATTTGCAAATCTGTTTGCTTTTTCTTCAAACACGCCCCAAGTAATTTCACGACGATAAGGGCGTCTTGCACCCGGTTCAACAAGTTCAAATTCACTCCAGGTGATTCGTCTTGTTTCAGGTTGTTCAGGATTGATTTCAACTAATGCCACATCATTCGGATATTCACGGGCATTTTTTTCAAGTAAGTGTACGATTGTCATAATTTTTCTCCAAAAAACAGAATATTTTAGTATTTTACTGTATTACAGCACAAAAATCAACAAATTTTGATAAAAAATATTTTTTCAAAAATTCTATTGACATATCCACTTTAAAGTGCTAAACTTTAAAGTGCTAAAGCAAATATACCACATTATCTCTTGTTTGTCAAGTGAAATTGAAGAAAAAGGAGTGATTATTATGACAACAACAATGATGATTAGTATACCAATGCTTATATGTTTCTTTGCACTTATGATAGGTGTCGGTTTTTATTGCAGAAAACATTCGACAAATGTTGATGGTTTCGTTTTAGGCGGTCGAAGTGTAGGCCCATGGCTTACTGCCTTTGCTTTCGGTACATCCTATTTCTCTGCGGTTATCTTTGTTGGTTATGCAGGACAATTCGGATGGAATTTTGGTCTTGCATCTACTTGGATTGGTCTTGGTAATGCCTTTATCGGCTCACTTCTTGCATGGGCAGTACTCGGTAGAAGAACAAGAGTTATGACCCAACATCTTGATTCTAAAACAATGCCTGACTTCTTTGAAAAAAGATATGATTCAAAAGCACTTAAAATTGTAGCATCCATAATAGTATTTATATTTCTTATCCCATACACAGCATCACTTTACAATGGTCTCTCATCACTTTTTAATAACGTATTTGAAGTTCCTTACGCAGTTATCGTTATCGTCATGGCCGTGCTTACGGGCATCTACATTATTTTTGGCGGATATATGGCTACAGCAATCAACGATTTCATTCAAGGTATCATAATGCTTGTTGGTATCGTTATTGTTATTGCCGCTGTTCTTAACAGAAACGGTGGTTTTACAGAAGCAGTTGCAAGTCTTACAGAAGAAGCAGGAGCTGAATTCACATCAATGTTCGGTCCTAATCCTATTTTCCTTTTCTTTGTTGTTATGCTCACTTCATTAGGCACTTGGGGATTACCACAGATGGTTGGTAAATTCTATTCCATAAAAGACGAAGGTTCAATCAAAAAAGGCACAATAATTTCAACTTTTTTTGCAATTATCGTTGCAGGTGGATGTTACTTCCTTGGTGGTTTTGGTAAGCTTTATAAGAATGAAATGATTGCAGGTGGATACATTTCTGAAACAGGCACCGTTATGTTCGATAAGGTTGTACCAACAATTCTTTCTGATTTAGCACCTGTGATTATCGCACTTGTAATTGTGCTTGTGCTTTCTGCGTCAATGTCAACTCTTTCTTCACTTGTTCTCACATCAGCATCAACATTGACACTCGATGTTATCAAACCAAAACTTGAAAAGAAACAAAAGGTTAACGATAAAAAGAGTATTTTTATTCTCCGTATATTCATTGTATTCTTTATTATAATTTCAGCCGTTATTGCAATTCTTAAAGACACAATCTGGGCAGATTCAGTATTTATTGCACAGATGATGGGTGTTTCATGGGGTGCATTGGCAGGTGCTTTCTTAGCTCCATTCCTCTACGGTTTATATTGGAAAAAAACAACAAAGGCTGCTGTTGTTACAAGTTTCATTTTCGGCACAGGACTTGAAATCGTTCAGCTTCTAATCAGTATTGGTCTTTTTACACCAACAACACCGATTTTAAGTTTTGTATTTACAAATTCACTTTATTCAGGTGTATTTGCAATGGTAGGCGGACTTATCCTTGTACCAATTGTGAGTCTTATAACACAAAAGACACTACCTGAAAATATCGATAAAAAATTCAGTTGTTACGATGCGAAAGTCACAACAACTGTTACAAATACATTAGGATAAACAAACGAGGCTATGAGTGATTTCATAGCCTCTATATTTTTAAGTGTTTGTATAAATTGGAGTTTATCCGAATAATTCATATAAACACAATACCCTGTAGGGGCGATTCACGAATCGGCTTAACTGCACGCTTTGGAAAGGTTACTTCGTGAAGCGGTCCTACAAAGCTTTCTTTCGCATCTTAATTTCATATATTCCCGACAAATTATAAATTCAATAATCTTTCAGCGTTTTTATAGAGAATCAAATCTTTCTCTTCTTGTGTAAGTGCTAGTGAATTGAATGTTTCAATTTCCTCTCCTGCCCTGCTCCACGGAGCATCCGAACCAAAAAGGATTTTATCAGCACCATGAGATTTCACAATTCTTAAAAACTGTTCATGTGGATAATAATTCATACCCATTGAAGTATCAAGATACACTTCTGTTCCCACAAGATATTTTTCTACATCATCCCATTGGCGTTGACCACCGAGATGTGCTGCAACAATAACGCCACCTTGCATTTGCTTTGAAAGAAACGCAAACTGTTTTGGGCTACTGTGAATTGGTGGTGAATAAGCAGGGTCATAACCTGCGTGGAAAAGGATAATCAAACCTTTACTTAATGCATAATCATATATTTTAAGCATTTCAAGGGCATCAATCTCGAACTGCTGATATTCAGGATGAAACTTAATACCGAGAAGTCCCAACTCACAAACAAAATCAATATCCCTTTTATAATTGTCTGTTGCAGGATGAATTCCACCAAAAGAAACAAGTCTTTCACAAGTGATTTCTTTTGCCCATAAATTAAGTGTCCGTGTCTGACTTGGTTTTGTGATAACAGGCTGAACAACTGAAATATCAACGCCAAACTTATCCATATTATTTACAAGCCCTGACACAGTTCCGTCACTACAAGGCATATATTCACCGTTACAGCCTTCTACAAGCGAAGCAATTGCTCTCTGGGCGATTTTGTCAGGAAAAGCGTGAGTATGAAAATCTATTACCATTTCTACTCCTCCTTTTTTGCATTATTGTATGCAGAAAATATTACTCTATAATTTTTCAAACATATCTGCTAATTTTTTTGCTGAATTATACAGATTACTAATACCTGAAATTACATTTTCTTTCGGTAATTTTTCAAGATAATAACTTGCTTCAAGTGTAAAATATCCGTCATAACTGATATCTTTCAATGCCTGTACAATCGGCATAAAATCTATTTTCATCGAAAACGGAATCTGATGCAAATCGTGAAGCTTATCATTATCGTGAATATGCAGTGCTTTAAGTCTGCTACCAAGTGCTTTTATCATTTCAACTGCAGTTGTATTGCTACCCTTCATCTCTGCGTGACCAATATCAAGACAAGCAACAAAATAATCATCATTCACGGCATCAAGATGGGCATTGAAGCTTTCAGGTGTTGCGCAGGCTGCAAAACAAGAATGTTTTGATTCAGGCAACCAATTCCACATATTTTCCGTTGCAATTATCACATTATGCTCTTTTGCGAATGGCAGAAATTCAAAATACATCTGTGCATTTTCCTGTGGCGTACCGTTATTCATAGGATGTACGATGCATATGGTCCCTCCTGCTTCAGCAACACATTCAATTGCTCTTTTAAGATAATCTGCACTTTTCGGAGAAGATGGAAATGGTGCATGTCCCTGATTACATACGATTCCGTTATCCAGACCGATTTGTTTGAGTTTTCGAGCAAATGAAAGATAGTTACTTTGTGCTGTTGGGTGATTTGTTGGCACTAAAACGCCATTTTCCTTTTCACACATCTGAAACATCGAAAAATCCCAAGCATCAAAACCTGCTTTTGCCACAAGTTCAACTGCTTTTTCTTCACCCATAAGTAACGCAATTGAATCTATTTCAGTAGAAATTTTCATAAATATATCTCCTAAAACAATTTAGTAGTAACTTTTTTCGATATTTTAACACAATAAATCTCCTGTTTCAAAGAAAAGAAAATTTTCAAAAAAATTAAAAAAATTTTAAAAAAACACTTGACTATTTCTTTTCTATGTGTTATTATAATCGAGCGTTGAGACGCTGGTGTAGCTCAGTTGGTAGAGCAGCTGATTTGTAATCAGCAGGTCGGGGGTTCGAGTCCGTCCACCAGCTCCATTTTTTTGTAATCTATATGGGTAGGTTCCCGAGTGGCCAAAGGGAGCAGACTGTAAATCTGCCGTCGACGACTTCGGTGGTTCGAATCCACCCCTGCCCACCAAAAATAAGAGTTTTCCTTTTGGAGGACTCTTATTTTTTTGTTTCTAAAAATTCGGTGGATGGATTCGAAAACCTATTAAAACTAACATGTGATTCGAAATTAATAAAGATTCTTTACCACGCTCAGAATGACAAATATCATATGTTAAAATATTAAGGTTATTGACACAGAACTTTATGGGATTTATAATAATTGTATAAAAGTTGGAAGGAGTTTTCTTTTATGGGTTATGCAATTATAGTGACGATTTTTATGATTCCTGCTACTGCTGTTGTATTTTGGATTATAAATCTTATAAAATACATCAAGGCAACAAAAGATAACAAGCTCCACTCTAACACATATAGCGCAGATGAAATGCAAGCCATAAAAAAAGATTTTATCATTTCTTCTGTTGTTTCTTTTGTCCTGATTGCTGTTATTGTTAGTCTCGTAGTTACCTTTGCTGTAGGAATCGCATATATGTAATCATCTAAACAATAAAAATGAAAGGTGACTTATTTATGAATGAGATAGGCAATATGATTGTAGAAATCATAGCAATAGTGATTTATTATGGAATTCCGATTATTGCTATTATTGTGGCAATATCCAAAGCTTCACAATATCAGGATGCAAAGCTCAAACGCATTATGAAACCTGAAAGTTATACTGATGAAGATATACAAGAAATGAAAAAAGGCGTTATTATTGCTTTTGTAGTTGCTACTGTTTTATCAGTAATTGTTTTTGGCATAACTGCTTTATTTGCAAGTGCAATTATGTATATGTAGGTGAAAGATATGAAACAAAATATATACTATAATATTCTGATTGCAGTTGTTGCTATCTGTCTTATATTGACAGTTGCACATCTCATATATGACATAAATGCTTATCAGCACTGCTCCATTATCTATTTTATAGCAAAGGAGTTATGGTGATATGAAAAAGAAAAGTCTTTTAAGACAGATTATCTCTATACTTCTTGTTATTGTTATGTTCGGTCTGTTCAATTTAAGTATTTATGCACTGCTTACTGTCCGTCTTGCTAACAATTTCAGTGACACTTCTCAGGCAAAGATGATTGATGTGAGTATGTATCTTCCATTTGAGGAAGAGTCCGATTTGGCAAGAGTAAAAGCTTCACTTAAGCTCACTGATAATCTTCCCGTTTTAGATGGTGCTGCGGCTCTTGTGCCTGTTTATGCATCAATTATTGATTGTGTTTATCCGAAAGGCTCTGTCACTTATGAAGGTGGAGTTTTCTCTGATGACAATTTCTATGGTGAAAACTTTGCACCAGACAGTAAAATGCAGTACAAAAACACTGTTCGTGGATACAAAGCAATTGTTGATGGTGAGACTGACATTTTATTCTGTGCCGCTCCGTCAACTGAACAGAAACAATATGCCGAAGAAAAAGGTGTTGAGCTTATATATGTACCAGTAGGACTTGAGGGCTTTGTATTTTTTGTAAACGGAAAGAATCCCGTTGACAACCTTACAACACAACAAGTTCGTGATATTTATGGTGGTAAATACAAAAATTGGACGCAGGTTGGTGGTCCAAACAGAGTTATAAATCCCGTCACAAGATTAGAAGGTAGTGGAAGTCAGTCTGCTATGAATGCATTTATGGGTGACACAAAAATAGCACCTAAATCCCCTTTTGCAATTACCGGTGGTGCAATCGGCTTTTCCTTCCGTTACTATATGGATGGGATTGTGGCAAACAGTGGTGTTAAAATGCTTTCTCTCAATGGCGTCGAACCTACTGCCGAAAACATTCAAAATGGCACCTACCCCATTGTAGCAAAATTTTATGCTATTTATCGTGCTGACAACAAAAATGAAAATATACCACTTCTTATTGACTGGCTCTTATCCGACGAGGGACAAACACTTATTGAAGAAAGTGGATATGTCAGAATAAATTAAAGAAAAAGTCCTTGAAAAGCAGAATTTCAAGGGCTTCTGTTGTGCTCTCTTTCATTGACAAAATATGGGTAATATGATAAGATTTTTTAGTATGCAGATTTATCGGTAACAATATTATATGAGGTGTAACCTGAATGAGTAAATACAATTTTTCAGTGCAAACTGATATGACAAAATTCAATGATTTTTCAGAAGAAAACGGTGGCTCAATTTATCAGACATCTTATTGGTCTCAGGTAAAAAGTGCGTGGAAGCCGTCTTTTTATATGGGTTATGACGAAAATAATCAAGCTGTGCTCTCCTGCCTCTGCCTTGAAAGAGATATAAAGGTCGGAAAACTCTGGTATTGTCCTGACGGTTTTGTATGTGACCTCAATAACGAAATGCTTGTTGTGGAATTTTGTGCATTTATGAAATCAGAAATGAAAAAACACAGAATCTGTGCTATGGTCTGCGACCCGCTTATCGTGGAAGAGCTTGATGGTGAAAAGCGTGACACGTCTGCTGTGAATTCTATGCTTAAAGGTGGTTTCACACTTAACGAAGACAAGAATTTCTACATTGTTCAACCTGCTGTTGCAATATGCTCACCTCTTAAAGGTTATACACCTGAAACATTCTTAAAGAAATGCGAAAAAGGTGTTCGTCACGGACTTAAGGCTGCTGCAGACGGTCTTTTATATACAGAAAGTTACGACCATATCACATTGGAACAACATCCTGAAAAACTTGACGAATTCTTTACTGTTATGACAGAAACTGCTGACAGAACAGAGTTTATTCAGCGTGATAAAAACTATTACAAGACAATGGTTACTGCTCTTAATGGCAAAGCGGTTATGAACTTTATTTACTGTGACCAGAAAATGAGAAAAGAACATTGTGATTCTCTCAATGAAAAGAAAGGTCAGTTAGAAAGTCAGCTTTCTGACCTTGAGAGTGCTAAAAAGCCAAACAAAAAAGAAATTTCAGCAATTAAAAAGGAACTTGATACTATTAACAATACTCTTACAAGAAACGAAAAGGTTGACAAGGAACTTAAGGAAAAATATGGTGACAATGTTCCCGAGAAGCTTTGTCTTGCGGTAAGTATCACATCTCGTTTCGGTAAAACTGCAATCTGCCTTTACGGTGGTACAAGAAATATTCTTCGTAACACACTTCGTCCGACTCATTTTCTTAACTGGGTAAGAATTGAAGACAGTTTTAAGGAAGGAATGGAAATTCATGATTTGGGCCGAGTTACAGGTGACCCACACGATGAAAATAATCCCCTTTTTGGTCTTGCAAAATACAAAATGAGCTACAACGGACAGTTGACCGAATATGTTGGTGATATGTATTTGGTAAATGACAAATTTACTTTTATGCTTTTCAGAAAACTTCTTCCAAAAGTTAAAAAGGTTAAGAATACAATTCTTAAAAAGCATATTAAAGAAAAGACAGTGAATAACAGCAAAAAGTAATTGATTACAGGTGATAAGATTGAATTATCAGTTAAAAACAATAAGTCCTGAACAGAATGACAACTTTGTAAACGGACATAAAAAAGAACATTTTATGCAGCTTTCCCTTTGGGGTAAAGTGAAATCTACAGGTGACTGGGAACACGAATTATTAGGTCTTTTTGAAGACGATATGCTTGTTGGAACAGTTATGCTTCTTCACAGAAAAATCCCTTTTATCGGTGGATATCTCTACTATGCACCGAGAGGATTTGTAGTTGATTTTGATGATTTCACTCTTGTTGAAGCATTCACAAAGGAAATTTACAAATATCTTAAAACTAAAAATGCAGTTTATCTTCTCATTGACCCCGATTATTATTACAGAGTACTTGACAAATATGAAAATGAGGTTTCTTCAAGCCTTGATTTTGTAAATAAAATGGAACAGTTGGGATATCAGCACCGTGGTTTTACTCAAGGCTTTGACGGTAGTCAGCCAAGATGCACTTTCCGTCTTAATCTTTCAGGTAAGCTTGATGATATTTTCGGCAACTTTGACCGATATGCAAAAAAGGCAATCAAGCAGTCAGAGGACAACTGTATTGAAGTTTTCCCATCAACTGATTTTGACACTTATGCAGAAATTATGAAGGAAACTGCACTTCGTGACGGATTTATTGAAAATCAGATTGATTATTACAAAAATGTTTATGACACACTTCATCCTCACGGATACTGTGAGCTTTTAATGTCAAAATATTTTCCTGACAGACACCTTAACGCACTTACAGGACAATTGGAAACGGTTGAAAAAGAAATTGTAACCTGCAAGGAAAGAGTTGAAAACAAGCCGACTGCGAAGGCACATACAGCATTAAAACAGGCTAATGAAAAGTACGAAAGACTTTTGAAAATCCGTAATGAGGCTGAAGAAAACCTTAAGAAATATCCCGACGGAATTGTACTTTCAACGGGACTTAACATCAATTCACAGAATCGCGGTTGGACTGTATTTGGTGGTAGCCGTGATATTTTCCGTTCATATAACGCAAACTATGCCATTACTTATGCTGCAATCAAGCGTTTTTACAGTGCAGGAATGGAATTTATGGACTTTTTCGGCACTATTCCAAATCCTACTGAAGACCATCCCCTTTTCGGTATTCACCGTTTCAAGCAGAAGTTTTCAGGTAACTATATTGAATTCCCGGGTGAATTTCATCTTGTATTCAATAATGCAAAATATTTTATATGGATTAAGTTGTATCCTAAACTTTCAAAATTAATTAAGAAGGTTATCAGAAAAATGAGAAAGTAAATAATAATCCCCATCAAGTGATGGGGAATTTTTATTATTTTTTCTTTTTAATGAAATACAGTACAATCAAAGCAATAGCAAACAGTGCAAGCAAGATTATTCCCGTACTTCCTCCACGGTCAGCATGTGGCTCGTAAGCATCTATCAATGGTTTTATCAGTTGATATGAAATCAAGTCTTCATTACCTGCAAAATATTGTTTAAATTCAACTATATAGGAACTAATCTGTGATTTAAAGATAACAAGTGCAATTCCAAGGAAAAGAAATAAACTAGGGAATGTAGGGATTGAAACAATCACAAGTGATAAAAAGAGAATGATGGAGAGTGTTTTCAAATCTGATATGGTTTTTTCAGAAATAAGGACAATTATTTCGTCGCAACTCATTCCTGATTCTTCTTCAATATATTGGAAAATTGCCATTTTAACCTCTGCACTTACTCGTTCTTCAAATGTAGTTGCATTTTCAGGAATAAGCGCCACATTATTGTCAAGTGTTATACCCATTTCAATTCTTTCTTTTGCTTCGTCAACGTCACTGTAAAGAAAATAATCGAAGATTGAATGGACTTCATTTTTCACAGTTTTGTTTATAAAATCAGAAGAAAGAGCCTTATCAACAGTAAAATCTGTAACCGAATCAAAAATAGGGAAAAGAATGTTTGTAAAATCACTGAGAGGATTATTCTGGATATGATTTTCGATATTCTTTGTCACATAATCCTTGACATATTTTTCAAGAGTGATTTTTTTACCATTGTGAACAAATTTCATTGTTGACAAGTCCGTATTGTCAATTTTATATCTGAATTCATTTGACGAAACATAATCTCTGCCAACACTTATAAGCATAGTTGTCATCAGACTTAATGCCAATGCAATACTAAAAACAACGGAAAATACAACAGAAACTATTTTCAACATGGTATTTTTCTTTTTTGTCATAAAACCACCTAAAAACAATGCCCTGTATCGGAAATGACACAGGGCAGATTTTCAATGTACTGAAATTAGTCTTCCTTCTTTTTGCGGAAGAGAATCATCTGGATTGGGAAATAAAGGAAGAATTGAATACAAGCACAAATTGCACCTGAAATTGCAATTGCTGAACCACCTAATCCCTTTGATGTAAGGAAGTTTACAAGGAATGGCTGTAACCAAGCTGAAAATGCAATAAGAGCGATAGTAACAACGAGGTAGATTGGGAAAACAACCTTGATATTTGCGCATGAATTAAATGTCTTTTCTCTGTTTACAAAGAAAGAGAAAATCTGTGCAAGAATGTTACATGCTGTCAACGCAATGAAAAGTCCGAGACCTGTTGTATCCATACCTGCTGATGCAGCTTTTTCAGATGACCAGATACCTAAACCAAAGAGGTCATAAGGTCTTGTAAGGAATTCCTCTGACATAGGTAATTTAACAAGATATGGTAAGAAAAGCTGAATAACGAATGCACCTAAACTTACGACAATAAACTTGATGAACTGCCAGAATGTTTCAACGCCTTTACCTTTTGCAGCAGCAGCCTTGTCAATGTCTTTTAATTTTAACATAATAATATTCTCCTTTTATGTATCAAGATATGAATAAATAATAACATAAATACCATAAATAGTCAATAAGAAGAAATATTTAAAGTCATTCTGAGAACTGAAATGACAAATAATATCCGTTGGTTAATAGTTCAGTCTGTTAAAGATTCTTCGCTTCGCTCAGAATGACAAATTTGTTGCATATACAACATTGGCGGGGTCTTGACCCCGCCATACCTTATGAAAATTAATATTTTGTAAGATATTCTTCGATTTCCCACTGTGTAACTCTTGTCGTGTAGCTCTTCCATTCCTGCTTTTTACCTGCAAGGTATTTTGAGAAGATATGTTCACCGAGAACTTCTTTTACAAATTCACTTTTTTCAAATTCTCTTGTTGCTTCCTGTAATGTACTTGGAAGATTTTCAATGCCCTGTGCAATTCTTTCTTCCCTTGTCATATCATAGATATTTGTTGTGATACCATCAGGTGCTTTCATACCTTTCCTGATACCATCAAGACCTGCTGCGATACAGAGAGCCATTTCAAGATATGGGTTACAAGATGGGTCGGATGAACGAAGCTCAACACGGGTTGCCATACCACGAGCTGCAGGAACTCTTATAAGTGCTGAACGGTTTGATGCTGACCAAGAAATATAAACAGGTGCTTCAAATCCCGGCACAAGTCGTTTATATGAGTTTACAAGCGGATTTGCAACACAAGTGATTGCCTTGATATGGTGAAGAACACCTGCGATAAACTGATATGCAGTTTCACTAAGTCCATATTTATCACTTGGGTCATAGAACGCATTTTTTCCATCTTTCATAAGTGAAAGATTTGTATGCATACCATTACCTGCTGCGCCATAAAGTGGCTTTGGCATAAATGTTGCATGAAGTCCGTTACGGCGGGCATAAGTCTTAACTACATGCTTAAATGTAACAACCTTATCAGCAGCATCAAGTGCTTCTGCAAACTTAAAGTCGATTTCGTGCTGACCTTCTGCACATTCATGGTGAGATGCTTCAATTTCATAATCCATCTGCTGAAGTGCAATACAAATATCATTACGGCACTGTTCACCATCGTCAGCAGGACCAATATCGAAATAACCAACAGCGTCGTTAGTCTTTGTTGTTGCTCTACCCTGCTCATCAAGTTTGAAAAGGAAAAATTCACATTCAGGACCAACATTGATTGAATAACCCATACTTGCTGCATCTTCAATAACTGAACGAAGGACATATCGTGGGTCACCTGTAAAAGGAGTTACTTTATCAGCACCATAAACATCACAAATTACTCGTGCTGTCCCCTCTTTCCAAGGAAGGATTGTAAAAGTATCAAGGTCGGGCTTTAAGTACATATCAGACTCGTCAATACGGACAAATCCTTCGATTGAAGAACCGTCAAACATCTGACCCTCTGTAAGCACCCTTTCAAACATATTATCAGTAATTGCAATATTTTTCATCTGACCGAAAATGTCAGTAAATTGCAAACGCAAGAACTTGATATTTTTTTCTTTTGCTATTTTGAGAATATCCTCAACTGTGTAGCCCATGGGATTACCACCTTTCAATTGTGCATCTACTGTATATATACCCAT
>JAZSDZ010000131.1:0-34259 GCA_045531435.1 Candidatus Fimenecus sp. | reverse complement strand
CGCATTTTTTCTGATGAATAGTTTTCTATTACAGAATTTGTAAGTGTACCGTTTGGTATTGTTATACGCTTATTATCAACAGTAAGAAGTTCAGTATATACAACTGAAATTTCACTTACAGTACCACTTTCCCCTGCTGCTTCAATGTAATCTCCAACCTTGAAGGGCTTGAAAAGAAGAATCATAATTCCACCTGCAAAGTTTGAAAGTGAGCCTTGTAAAGCCAAGCCGATTGCAGCAGCACAAGTTGTAAGAACTGCTACAAATGATGTTGCTGGAACACCTAAAATCATAAGCACTGTTACAAAGAGAATTGCATAGAGTACAACGCTTATAAAGCTTACTGCAAATGAACGAAGGCTTGAATCAACCTTATCAAGCTTTGATGATGTTCTTATCCACTTTTTTAACCATTTGATTGCTTTAAGACTTACAATTAAAAGAACAATTACTGCAAGAAGCTTAAATCCTGTGGTTGTGGCAAATTCCACAAGCTTATTGATTAATTGTTCAACACTTGTTATCTTAGCAACTTCACCAAGCTCGTTTTTTAACTGTTCAAAATCCATTTTATCTACTCCTGTTTCACGCTATTTTATATTTTAATTTAAACCAAAAAGAGAACGGAAGAAATCAATAATTCTCTGGAAGAACGAATAATTACCAACTACTTCAAAATTAAAATCTGTTTTGTTCTTTATGTACTTATATGCACTTGTTCCCTTTATAAGCTCAAATGTCACATTGTCACAACCGTTGAATGCATTATCTTCAATACCTATAATAGTCTTTGAAAGGTAGATTGTCTTAAGGTCAGGACAATCAAGGAAAGCATTCATACCAATATATTCAACACCGTCTTCAAGTCTTACAGTTTCAAGCTCTTTACATCCCTTAAATGCAGATTCATAAATATAACAGTCATCGCCATAAATTTCTACATTTTTAAGTCCTGTATTTGAAAATGCAAGTTCGCCAATATTATATATGTCCTTGCTGAATGTTACTGCTTCAAGTGATGTGCAGTTTTCAAAAGCCCCTACACCAATGTAATTTACTTTTTCAAGGTTTATTGAATTAAGATTTTTACAATTTCTGAAGGCATAATCGAAAACATAATACTCTCCGTTTTTATCGAAGCTTGTAATACTGCTGTTTGCAAAAGCATAAGCATCTACATACTCAACATCTTTTGCAGTAACTGAACCGAGTCCGTTACAGCCATAGAAAGCATATTCACCAATTGCATAGACACCTGATTTAATGGTAATATCACCCTGTGCTTTTGATGGAAGATAATATTCAAGAATCAAGCCATCCTTTGAAACAAATTTTGTTTTCTGATAAAGGGCATCGCCATCAGTCACAAACAATGTGTGACCAGATTCAACTGTAATGCTTTCAAGTGTTTTACAATCTCTGAAAGCACCTGAGATATTCTGCACACTTAACCCCAAATGAATTGTTTTAAGCTTTGTATTTGAAAAGGCATCAACCTCAATTTTAGAAACATTTTCGCCAAGTGTCACTTTTTCAAGACTTGTACAATCCTTGAATGCTCCTTCATAAATATATTCGACACAGTCAGGAATTGTAACTTCCTTCAGATTACGGCATGATGCAAACGCAAATGATGGAATTTCTGTAACCTTGTCATTGAAAACGACACTCTTTACACCTGACATAAAGAAGCATTTTGACACAAGGATATTGATGTTTTCAGGAATCACATACTCTTCAGCACTTCCTATGTATGAAAAAAGAACATTTTTACCAATGATTTTCTCATCCTGTGAATAAAGTTTTTCTTCAAATGGTGTGCCAAGGAATACATCATCACCAAAATATTCAAATTCACAATCATCAGGAATAACTACTTCTTCAAGATATGGGCTTGACATAAATGCAGCGCTACCCATATATGCAATTGTTGACGGGAGAGTTACTGATGTGTAATCGCACTCATAGAACGCCTGATCAAAAACACCTGCAACCACATAATTCTTATCATTATGAGTGATTGTTTCAGGAATAGTGATTCCTGCTTTAGGTGACACATCCTCTTCATCGAAATCAAAGCCGATTACAAATGCGATATCTTCATAAAGAACATAATACACATCGTCCACAAGATGAATGAAATAGAAATCATCTGTTGATACTGCTGATGCCGGTACAACAAATGCAGACAACATCATAATAAGCACTAAGCACACTGATAATAATTTTTTCATAATAATTCTCTCCTTTTTATTTGATAATCTTTATTGTATTGATTTCAAACGGTTTGAAATCAATTGTTACTGAATTATCCTGAATATCAAGTTCCTGAATATTATTTTCAAGCATATCGCAAAGGTATGCTTTTTTTACATCGAAACCGAATTTAACATTTGCAGTTGTTCGTTTATTATAATATTCGCAACCACGGAGAATAATGCTGTCTTCTGCTTCTGCTTTCTTTGCAGTTTCAAAGATTACATTGTCCTGATTAACCGTGAAGAATGAATATTCATTTGCAAGTGTACCTTTGTTATCCCCTACTTTTACACAAACCATAGGGATATTAAGGTCATAAGCCTTCTTAATTGTACCTGCTTCACGATAATCCCCTGCGTGTGGGAAAAGAGAATATGTAAAGTGATGCTCACACTTATCTGCTTCAGGGTCAGGGAATGTACCACATTTGAGCATTGTAAGACTCATTACACCGTCGTGAATTGCGTGGCCATACTTACAGTCATTCATAAGGCTGACACCATATCCATATTCAGACAAGTCGCAGTATTTATGAGCGCAAACCTCAAAACGGGCAGCATCCCAGCTTGTATTTTTGTGAGTTGGTCTTTCAACTGAACCGAACTGAATATCATAAGTTGCCTTGTTTGTATTAACATCCACAGGGAATGCAGTTTTAAGAATAAGATGTGATTCCTTCCAATCCATAAATGTATCAAAATCAATCTTATCAATGTTGTTGTAAAGGTAGATATTCTGAACGATAGTGCTGTTTTTGAATTTCTTTGTAACTCTAAGACCTGCGCGTTCACTTTCGTTAAGGATTTCAACGCTTTCTACATTGTCTGCTTCCCAATGCTTCTCAACATAATAGCTGCTCATTTCCCAGTTATCATATTCTCTTGGATAGTCTTCATAAGCAGTGAGAACATTACCACGCTCACCTTTTTTAAGGACTTCACGATTATTTCTCTTATCGAAAATGCTTGTGAATGTTCCTTTTTCATCAAGAGTCAAACGGAAGAAATCGTTTTCAATTGAGTTTTCTGTAACTGTTACTTTGCTTGGTTCAAAAACAGGATTGATTACTCTATATCCCTTTGCAGGAACATTTTCAGCATAATAATACTTGCCGTCAATTTCAACTGCACCACTGTTGACGAATGAATGTGGATTAAATACAACATAACCATCTGTTGCTTCCACATTATTTGCAATTTCAGTTGTTGTGTCGTTGATAATTTCTTTACCAACAGCGCCGATTTCTTCATACTGTCTATGAGAATCCACATAAACCTCGTTAATTGAAGAACCGGGAATAATATCGTGGAATTGGTTGAGAAGAATTGTTTCCCAAGCATTCATCATATCTTCCTTACGATATTTATATCCGTTAAGGTGTTCGTCAATAAGTGAAAGTGTTTCAGCACGCTGGAACATAAATTCACTCTTTCGGTTATATCTCTTGTTCTTTGCCTGAGATGTATATGTTCCACGGTGGAATTCAAGGTAAAGCTCACCGTTCCAGTGTGGGATTTTAGGATTATTTTCTGTCTTTGACTTGATGTCATCAAAGAATTCACCTGAATAAGCCATAATTGGTGTAGATGTGCCCGGAATACCGTGCTTTAATCTATCAAAATATTCCAAATCCTTAGCATAAGGTCCGCCACCACCGTCACCAAAGCCAAATGTAATAAGAACATTGTCATAAAGGTCCTTCTGCTGATAACGGTCATAAGCACCACGAAGCTGATTTGCATTAAGCTTTGCGTTATATGTAACATTTGTTGCAGGTTCCTGACCTTTCACTTTATCCTGTGCTGTCATAAAGTGAGTAAAAACAGGTGTGTTGTCAATACCATGCCAGATGAATGTGTCATAAGGCATTTTGTTCATTTCGTTCCAACCGATTTTTGATGTAACAAACTTATCAACACCACATTTCTGTAAAATCTGTGGTAATGCCGCTGAATAGCCAAAAACATCAGGCAACCAGAGGATTTTGCTGTCAACGCCGAATTCATCCTTCATAAAGCGTTTACCGTAAATAAATTGACGGACTAAACTTTCACCTGAACAAAGGTTACAGTCGGCCTCAACCCACATACCACCTTCAACTTCCCAACGGCCAAGACGAACCATTTCCTTAACCTCTTCATAAAGCTCAGGTGCATCCATTTTAAGGTATTTGTAAAGCTGTGGTTGGCTTGACATAAACTTGTATTCAGGATACTTCTTCATAAGTGCCAATACTGTGGAGAATGAACGAAGAATCTTTTCACGAGTCTGTGCAAGAGTCCATTCCCAAGCAACGTCAATATGAGTGTGACCGATACAGAATGCGAAAACATCACCCTTGTGGCAGTATTTGCCGTAAAATTCTGTTTTAAGATATTGGATTGCCTTATCAAGTGAATCATAATATTCATCAGAATAAGGGCTTCTCATATCGATAAGGTTAAGAGCATTGTTAAGATGCTTTTTGATTTCAAAATAGTTCTTTGAGTTTTCGTCCTCATAAGCTAAAATTTCAAAAGGCACTTTTATATCATAATAAAGCTGTTTCGTTTTAGCATCAATAAGCTGAAGGTTTGTTACAAAATCAACATATTCGTCGTGAATACTGCCTGAATAAGCATAGAGATAAACTTTATGTGTGCCGTTTGTCAAAAATACTTCACGGTGGTTTTTGTCGATACCCTGTTGTAATTTGCCATCAACATATGCGATAAACTGTGGGTTAATGTCGCACCAACCAAGACGGGCATCACTTGCTACTGCAAGTTGGATTTCACCACTCCAATGTGATGGCACTTCTATTTTATTATAAAACCAAGCGTGTTTATCTTTTTTGCCACCCCAACGGTTTAAGTATGGTGTAAACACAGTAAATGTGTCATCAATTTCAGGTAATGTATTATCAAGCTTATAATCACATTCTTTATAAAGAAAATCCGTTATGGGAATATTCTCTTTAATTACAAGCTTCTCAAACTCTTCAAGAAACACATTAATTCTGTCTTCAATAAAATCTTTGTACATAAGGTTTTCCGCCTTTCTCAACTACCGAAGATGTCGCTCATCATATAAAACGAACCACAAACAAGTACTGTTTCATCATCTTTTACATTTGAAAGAATATATTTGTATCCCTCATTGGGATTGTTTATAAATTTTATGTTTTCACAATATTTTTCTGTTATTTTTTTTAACTTATCACCATTTAATGCACGTGGATTACTTGGTGTAACAGTTACAACAGACTTGCATAATGTCACAATTTTCTGCACATAACTCTCTACATCCTTGTCAGCCATAAGACCGATTAAAAGATTGATATTTTTCACATTGTATTTCGTAAGGAAATTGTGGAGAGCATTTGCACAACCTTCGTTATGACCACCGTCACGGATAATTAGCGGATTTTCACCAATAACTTCCATTCGTGCAATCATTCTCGTATTTTCAATACCCTGTGCAATTGCATTTTCACTTATTCCAAGCACTTTTGCACACTCAATTGCATTTACTGTGTTTTCAAGCTGATGATTACCCGTAAGCTTTGTTTTGTAAACATTTTCGTTATATGCAAAAAGTGTGCCTGAAATCGAATCATCAAGAATTTCAGATTTTTGTGGGTCGGTAATAATCAGGTTGCAGTTTTTTTCTTCACAAGTGTCTTTTATAACTTTTAAGGCATCTTCTGTCTGATTAGAAGATGTGATTACAGGAACATTTTTCTTAATAATTCCACATTTTTCAAAGGCAATTTTTTCTATTGTATCCCCTAAAATTGCAATATGGTCAAGAGAAATTGATGTAATCACTACTGCTTCAGGCTTTTTAACCACATTTGTTGCATCAAATCGGCCACCAAGTCCCACTTCCAAAACAATATATTCGCACTCTGCCTTTACAAAACAAAGAAAAGCTGAAACAGTTATTGCTTCAAACTCTGTGATAATAATGTCCTGTTTATTTAATTCTTCAATTTTTTCACGGACTTGAGTCACACATTCTGCAAAAAGATTTTTACTGACATTACTGCCATCAATCTGAATTCTTTCGCAAAATTCAATTACATAAGGTGAAGTAAAAAGTCCCGTTTTGTGTCCATCAGCTATTAGCATATTGGAAATCATTGTAGAGGTCGAGCCTTTACCGTTTGTTCCTGCTATATGGATAATTTTCAGTTTATCCTGTGGATTATCAAGCAAGTCAAGTAACATTGAGATTCGCTCTAGTCCCGGTTTTATTCCGAATGCTAACAGTGAATGGATATATTCTACTGATTCATTAAAATTCATATTTCAATAATAAATTGGTTGTGCGAAGCACAACACATCGATAGATGTGTGGCGTAAGCCACAATTTAGTCATTCAACGTTCTCCGAAATACTCAAAATCTTTGATTTTGCAAGTATTTCGTGAGGTTGTTATTTCATTTTCATTGAAATGTCAAATGCCTTAACTGAATGAGTCAGCGCACCAAGAGAAATAATATCAACACCTGTTTTTGCAACTGATGCAATATTGTCAAGTGTAATGTTTCCTGATGCCTCTGTCTTTGCTCTGCCGTCAATAAATTTAACACATTCAGCCATCTGCTCATTATTCATATTGTCGAGCATAATGATATCAGCACCTGCTTCTACTGCTTCCTTTACTTCGTCAAAGTTTCTTGTTTCTACTTCGATTTTAACCATATGACCAAGTTTACTACGAAGAGTTTTCACTGCGTTTGTAATTCCGCCACCTGCGTCAATGTGGTTATCCTTAAGCATAGCACCATCAGAAAGGTTGTATCTGTGGTTTTTACCACCGCCACAAACTACAGCATATTTCTGTAATGCACGAAGTCCGGGAAGTGTTTTTCTTGTATCTGTAACTGATGCATTTGTGCCTTCGCAAAGCTTTACTGCCTTATTTGTTGCAGTAGCGATACCTGACATATGCTGAATGATATTAAGAGCAGTACGCTCACCTTTTAAAAGACAAGCAGTTTTACCGTTGAATTCGACAATCAAGTCCCCTGCTTTTACCTCGTCACCATCATTTTTATATGCTGTATATGTGAAAGTATCATCAAGGAGAATAAAAACTCTCATAGCAATATCAAGACCACAAAGTACACCATCAGCCTTTGCCACAAAATATGAGTCATTTCTCTGTTCTTCAGGGATAAGGTAGTCAGCAGAAACATCAATATAGTTAATATCTTCTTTGATTGCTTCCTTTATAAGGTTATCTACATAAAACTGATTTAATTTCATTGGTCATTGACCTCCTTGAGAATTATATATGCAACTGTTGCCAGGCTTAAAGCCTCACAATATTCGGGAGTGATTTTGAATTTACCATTTTTAAGTCGTGTTAAGATTTCACGGACTCGTTTATATCCGTTTCGTACAGCATCTTCATTAGCAGGCATTACAAAATATGAACGCTGCATAATGTTACGGATTTCAGTACAAACGCCCTTGATAAGTGGTGCACCGTTAAGGTCCTGTTTTTCAATTTCAGTAATCTGTACTTCAGGATATTTCATATTGATACAACGGGCAATATCGTCAGCACAGCGTTTACCGAACACAAGAGCTTCTAAAAGTGAATTACTTGCAAGTCGGTTTTTTCCGTGAACACCTGTATTTGAGCATTCACCAACTGCATAAAGTCGTGAAACCGTTGTTCGGGAATTAAGGTCAACCTCAATACCACCCATAAGGTAATGCTGACAAGGGAAAATAGGAATCAAATCCTTTGTAATATCAACATTGTACTTTAAGCAACCTTTATGAATACCTGGAAAACGATTAAGAAGATACTCTTTATCGCGATGAGTAATATCAAGATAGAAATTGTTGCTACCTGTTCTTCGTGACTCAATGATAATCGACTTTGAAACAACATCACGAGGCGCTAATTCAAGTCGTTCATCATAACGATGCATAAATCTTTCTTTATTGCAATTGAGAAGATATGCACCTTCACCACGGACTGCTTCACTTATTAAAAACTGTTCGTTATCTTCGGAATTGAAGGCTGTGGGATGAAACTGAACATAACTTAAATCCTTAATTCGGGCACCAAGCTCGAATGCAAGACGGATTCCGTCACCTGTTGCAACCTTCGGATTTGTTGTGTATTTATAAACACGACCGATACCACCTGTTGCAAGTACACAATAGGAAGAGAAAATCTGGTCTTGTCCGTCATTTGTGAGAATATGAGCACAAATACCACTTTTAACTCTTGTAAGCTTAAAAACAAGAGTGTTTTCGATTATAGTAATGTTCTTTCTTATTTGTGCCTCGGCAACCATTGCACGAACCATTTCAGCACCTGTTGTGTCCTTGTGATGAACAATTCGTCTGCGACAATGTCCGCCTTCAAGAGTCATATTTAACTCACCGTCAGGTCGTTTGTCAAATTCGACACCATATTCGATAATCTTGCGAACTTCTGCAGGACCTTCCTCCACTAAAGTTGTGACAGCATCAATATCGTTTGCGTGTTTACCTGCAATCATAGTGTCGTTTATATGCAATTCATAACTGTCATTTTCCAAGTCGAGGACGGCAGCAACACCACCCTGAGCAAGTGAAGAATTAGAGTCGGTATTACTCTTTTTTGCAAGAATTATGATATTCAGATTTTCGGGTAATGAAAGTGCTGTATTAAGTCCGGCTACACCGCAACCAACTATAAGCACATCACATTTTTTACTCATTTAAACTTCATCTTCTTTCAAAAATGAATAAATATAATTATACATATATAATGATACCATATATTTCTAGAAATTAACATAGTTTTTTAAATATTTTATGTGATTATTTCGATAATTTGTAATTTGTCATAACAATTTTCCATTCTACTTTTTTCGTGTTGTTATTTGAAATAAAATGTGGTAAAATCATTTCATTGAGGTGATATTATGGATTTCAAGTTCAACAATGGCAAATTCAGAATTATGCAGATTGCAGATGTTCAGGATACACAAAGGACGTCTGATGCAACTATCCGTTTTATCCGTGAGGCATTAAAGAAAGCACAACCTGACCTTATTGTTTTTACAGGTGACCAGGTTAAGGGTTACGGGTTTAATCTTATGGGTGGCGATAACAAGAAAAAGGTTACGGAATGTATAAACAAATTTCTCACTCCACTTGATGAGACGGGAATTCCGTTTACATTTGTTTTTGGTAACCACGATGACCAGGCTTTTTCAATATCCAAGAAAGAACAGTTTGAGATTTATTCATCACACGAAAACTGCGTTGCGTTTAATGCTGATGATGAAATTGATGGATATTGTAACCATAACCTTGAAATAAAAGGTGAAGATGGAAAAACAAAACTCAATGTTTATCTTATGGATAGTCTTACAGCAACTCTTGACGGTACTTGTGACCACGTTCATGAAAATCAGCTTGAATGGTATAAAACCACACGCGATAGACTCAAGGAAGAAAACGGTGACTATGTACCTTCAGTTGTTTTTCAGCACATTCCCGTAAATGAAATTTACGAGCTCTTAATGGAAGTGCCAAAAGGCACACCAAACAGTGCACAGGGTTTCCGCGAATGGGATGGAAAATTCTTCGCAATGAATCCTGAAAGAGTGGATATAAATGACCGTTCATTTATCGGTGAGACTCCAAGTGTCCCTGCTGAAAATGGTGGCGAATTCGATGTGATGAATGAAAAGGGCGATGTATTTCTGATGCTTTTCGGTCACGACCACAACAATTCGTTTATTGGTGAATATAACGGAATGAAAATGGGTTATACTCAGGGCTGTGGCTTTAATGTTTATGGTCCGGGAAGGAAAAGAGGCGTTAGATTAATTGACTTCTATGAAAATAATCCTGCCGATTTCACATCAACAACTCTCACTGTTGAAGATTTGGAAGAATTTGATGTAGGTAATAAACTTAAACACGGTTTTTATACTTATGCACCTACAAGTGTTGATGCAGTAAAAGATATTGCAAAACGAAAAGTCCTTCCTGTTGCAGCAGCAGTTACTGCAATTTATGGAACATATAAGCTTATAAAGAAAAAGAAATAATTGAATATTTCAAAAAAATATCCCCCATAATCAATTGATTACGGGGGATTATTTATGTCAGATATTAGTGGTTGTGACCTGCGTGGCTGTTACCAAAGTTGTTTACAAGAATACTTGCAATATGCTTGTTTTCCTTGTTGAGAGTCCAGTTAATGAAGAATGAATCAACATCAACACTGTGTGTAGCTTCGTCAATAACCTCTGCAACGCCTGCTTCGATTTCAGCACCTGCGATAGCAGTCTTAACTGCCTGATACCAGTTTACATTACCTGCTTTTACAAAATACATAATATGATAACCATATTCTGTTTCAACGATACCTGTGTCACCAACCTTACGGCCAGTTTCAAGTGACCAGTCAGTAAATGCCTTTACATACTTACCGTCATTCTTAACTTCTTCGTAAAGACCACCGGTTTCCTTTGAAGCTGTATCTTCTGTTTTTTCTTTTACGAATTTAACAAAGTTATCTTCTGATGGATTCTTAAGATATTCGTCAAGAATAGCCTGTGCCTTATCTTTTGTTTCTTTCTTTGTGTCTTCCTTAATGTTTGAAGTTGTATTACCATCTTCACCCTTTACAGAAGTAGGAGTACCATCAACATTCTTTTCAGGGAACTTAATGAGAAGATGTCTTACATCACTTGAATAGAGTGACATATCCTTGTGTGGAGCAGTCTTCAACATAACAACTAAGAATGTACCGTTATTTTCAAGAACAGCTACATCACCAACTTTTCTTGCATCATCAAAAACCCATTTATCTACATTTTCACCATATGTTACATTAACCTGAGCCTGATTCTTATTCTCAACGAGAGTAGTAGCGTCTGGGTCTTTTGTGCTCTTGTTATCCTTTGTAAGGATGTCAGCCTTAGCAGC
Source organism: Candidatus Fimenecus sp. (assembly GCA_045531435.1). Taxonomy (GTDB): domain Bacteria; phylum Bacillota; class Clostridia; order Oscillospirales; family Acutalibacteraceae; genus Fimenecus. Next base: position 23,061 of record JAZSDZ010000131.1, on the reverse strand, counting down.
TTCAATGAAAGATGCTTCATCAGTTACCTTCTTAAGGAATTCTTCTGCCTGAGCCTTTGCCTTTGCTTCAGCCTCAGCATGTTCCTTCTCGTGTTCTTCGCCTTCTTCATGTGTGTGGTTGCTGCCTAAATCAGCTGCGAATGAATAAACACGAAGGTCAACGATATCATATTTATCCTTATTAGCAGCGTATTCTTCGTTGATTCTGTCATCAGTAACAGCAGCATTTGTATCTTCAGTTACCTTTTCATAATACTTCTGAGCAAGGTATGACTGCTCTGTAAGAGTACGGATTAATTTTTCAGTAACGCCGTAACCGAGCTGTAAACGAAGCCATCTGTTAATAGAGTAGTCATTCTTTTTAGCTGTTTCACGGACTTCTTCAAACTGCTTGTCAATTTCCTTAACTTCAGCTTCAGTGAGTTCAAGACCTTCTTTTTCAGCCATTTCAGCGCCATACTTAGCGTAAACAAGCTGAGAAACAGCAGAATATGTAATTGCATCCTGCCATGTTGGCTCTTTTACATCACCTAAATCTTCTACTGTAACACCCATAAAGTTTGAGTAATCATCACTATATGCCTGAGTATCAGGTGTTTTTGTATAGTCAAAACCTGTCATTGACTGACCCATACCCTCACCATACTGTTCATACTGAGCAACAGCGTTGAATACCTGTGACCAAGTCTGGAAGTAATAATAGTTGATTTCAGCAAGTGAAATCTTGCTTTCAACACCATCAATTGAAACCTTGACAACCTTCTGTGGAATATCAAAGAAATTGAGGATACCTGTGAAAGCACCCAAAGCAATAACAACTGCAAGAACAATTGAAATTACCTTTTTAACCATCTTCTGAGTTTTCACACTCTTAGGAGATTTTTTCGCAGCAGCCTTTGCAAGTCTTTCCTTGCGCTCTTCACGGAGAAGTTCTGCCTGAGATTTGTTGTTGTTTTCCATGGGAAAAACCACCTTTTCGAACATTTTTGCTTTTTTATAATGAAAAGGTATGTTGCTTACAACATACTTCTTCACATTAACAGATATATTCTATACTATTTTAACAAAATATACAAGAGTAAAAATAAAATTTAACATATTGTACAAAAAAACAAGGAAATTTTTGGCACAGATAAAAGAAAAATTATGTTAATTCCCATTTCGCATTTAAATTTTTATCTTTAAACAACTTTTTTCTGTTTTTTATTGTAAAAGTGAAAAAAATACTATATAATTGTAATATTATATTTTAGATAAATATGTGACAGACGATAAGGAGACAGATATTTATGAAAATTATGGCTTTTGATGTTGGTGGTACTGCCATTAAATTTGGTCTTGTTGATGAAAACTTCAATGTTCTTTTCTCAGAGGAATTTCCAACAAACACATTTAAGGATACTGACAATATGGTGCTTCGTGCTATGGAAGCAAAGCTTAAGGAATATGCCGGTCAGTATGACGCTATCGGTATTTCAACAGCGGGTCAGGTTGATATTGAAACAGGAACAATCAACGATGGTGTAGGCAATATCCCTAATTACAACCACACTTGTCTTCGTGTTTTTGAAGAGGAATTTGGTGTACCGGTGGCAGTTGACAACGATGTAAACTGTGCCGCTATTGGTGAAGCGCAGTTTGGTGCAGCTCAGGGTGAAAAGGATTTCCTTTGCCTTACTTACGGTACAGGTGTTGGTGGATGCATTTACATCAATGGTGACGTTTATCGTGGTTCAAGATATGCAGGTGGCGAAATGGGTCATATGGCAACTCACAAGGATGGAAGACCTTGTACCTGTGGTCGAATCGGCTGTTATGAGGCTTATGCTGCATGTCGAGTTTTCACAACATCAGTATCTGAAAGAATGGGTAAACCAATGAATGGTCGTGAAATTTTTGAGCCTGAAAATCTTAAAAACCCAATTATTATTGAGGAAATCAATAATTGGGAGGATGAAATTGCATTGGGACTTCGTAACCTTTGCTATATTTTCAATCCAAGCCTTATCGTTCTTGGTGGAGGCATTATGTCAGAGGATATACTCATTAAAGATATTAATGAAAAAGTACAAGCACAGCTTGAAGATAATTACAGACACGTAAAAATCGTTAAAGCACAGCTTCGCAATAAAGCAGGTATGCTCGGTGCTGCATACCTTGCAAGTGAAAGATTAAAGAATTGGAGTAAATAATTATGTTTTTCAAGAAAAAACCTTTTCCTAAAAAATACGGATATTATAATATTCCTATGGTTGATTTAAGCGTTGAGCCTAAAAACACACCTGAAGAATTAAAGTATCTCTATAATTATTCGATTGTTGATGATAACGCCGGATACCTTGGTCATCCTGATTCAGTGCTTCTGAACAATGGTGACATTCTCACATTTTATCCTAAGGGACACGGTAAAGGTGCCGTAATTTCAAAAATCAGTGATAACGGCGGCTTATCTTATGATAAGGAAATTGAAAATCCACCTGTATCGTGGGAAAAATCACTTGAAACACCAACTGTTTATCGTTTGCAGTTCAGAAATGGTGACGAAAAGCTTATTCTTGTTTCTGCTAACTCAAAATGGCCAGGTATGTCAACTCCTGGTGGATTCAACAGCTCAATTTCGCTTGATGAGGGTAAAACCTGGACAGAATTCAAGCGTGTATGGGATAACGACAGCGAAATGCCTTTGATTCCTATTGTTGCTATGGCTTCACTTACCCGACTTAAAGAGAACGGTGAATTTGTTGACAAATGGATGGGTATTTTCCACGATAGCAAATTTGTAAATTATAAGACTATTCTTACATTCGATAAAAATGGTGATTACCATTGGTCAAAGCCTGAGCCATACCTTTCAAAGTATCGTGATATTGAAACCTATGCAGGTATCTGTGAGGTTGAGTGTGTCCGTTCAGAGGGTGGCAAGGGTGACGAGCTTTGTCTTATTACCCGTTGTAATAAAAAGACTTGTACAACTCTTCTCATTTTCTCAAATGACGAAGGCAAGACTTGGTCAAGACCTGTGGAAGCTCCTTTTGCTCTTAATGGTGAACGCCATAAGGCAGAATATACTGACGACGGCAGACTCTTTATCACATTCCGTTCAATCGAGCGTGACCGTAAACGCGTAAAGGCTATGAGAAAATTGGGCGGTGAAGCAAAATGGTATTCTGAAGGCTGGGTTGCCTGGGTAGGCACTTATGATGACCTTAAAAACGGTACAGAGGGGCAATACAGAATAAAAATTGCCCATACATACCTTCCAAAACAGACAAAGCCATCAATTGTTGCTAACGCTGATACAGGATATTGTGGAAATGTTGTTTTAGCTGACGGCACAATCGTCACTGCATCTTATGGCATTTTCTCACCTAAAGAAAAGGAAAGCGGCACTTACGGTACAGATAAGGGTAAGCAAAAGAGAAAGACATTTATCGCATCAAAGCGTATCAGACTTTCTGATGTTGAAAAACTTATATAATAAAAATATGCTGTCGGTTATAACCTAACCGGCAGTTTTTTTGTTTTAAGATGTTGGTAAATTAGAGAGTAAAAAACGGATAAGTCATAAAAAGAAAATCGCACTCTGAACAGAATGCGATTTATAAAATAATACATGATGTATTGCTAACACAATATGATGTTAAATTTTGTGGTGTAATGATATTTTCTTACGAAAAAATGATGTGATGATTTAAATAAATTTTTCCACCAAGATAACAAACGACATAAAAAAGGTGAAACCACACTCTTGGGGTGCAATTTCACCTTTTTTGGTACGAGTGTTCATAAGGGATTTACTCAAAATACAAGTAAAACCGGCTTCAAACATAGCATTCTACACTCCTACTGTTGCTTAGTAGAGAAACATATGGAGGTACATAATGTCAAATATTATTGAAGATTTCTATTACGGCAACATCGAGCCGCAAGAAGTCAATTCAGAAATAACACCCAAGCTTAAGAAACGGCTGAGTAACCTCGCCGAAAAAGAAGAACAGCTTACTGCAAGATTGATCGGTGAGGATAAAGAACTGTTTCAAAACTATGTCAGTGCTTATATTGAATTTTCAACTATAAGTAATGCCGACAGCTTTATATCAGGCTTCAGACTTGGGGCAAGATTTACATACGACACTTTTAATAAAAAATTGAAAGGATGAAAATATTATGGCAAACATTACATACAGACAAGTTGCAGATTATATGATACCAAATTTCACCCTACCGTCTGAAGAAGCAAATGTCAAACTTGGCAAATGGGGAATGTTATACAAAAACTATATTGAGAAGCATAAATCCCCTCTTTTTACTGCACTGCTTATTCAAGGCGAACTATATCAACATTGTGCCGAGATTGAAAAGCAGGCACGAGATATGTTTGATATGCTTGTGGAGCAGATGAAAGTGGCAGAGGGTGTAACAGAGCAACTGAAAGAACAAAACCAATTAGAATGGGAATGCCGTATGCAAAACATTGAGGCAAGAGCAAGAGAGATTGTGAATAACGAAATTATTTATGCAAGTTAATTAATAAAAATCACATTAGGCGCAACAGAACTTTTCGTCCTACTGCACCTTTTTTGTTATATTAATATGAATTCGGCTTATGCTGTTGCTTGAATATCTCATTATTTCTGATAAGTTCTTCCAGCGTTACAGGTTCAAAGCCGTTGACGTCAACTCCCGCATTGAGAATTCTCGGGTTTGAGCAAAGCAGATGCCAGTAATCAGATTGCGTATCGTTATGTATGTGTCCATGAATCATGTACGTTTTCTTTTGGTGTCTCCAAGTTACCAAAGGATAATGACAAAGAGATGCCCTAACTGAGCCTATTGAAGTTTCAAGTAATGTATTTATACTTTTAAAATATTTACGAGCATCAAATTTTGTCATCCAGCTTCCGTCGTGATTTCCCACAAGCAGATGCTTTTCTCCGTTCAGCTGAGAGAGTATATATTCGGGATTTTCACATCTGAAAAACATATCGCCTAGAACATATACGCTGTCATTTCCCTTGACCTTCTTATTCCACCTGTTTATAAGGTCATAATTCATTCCATCAATGTTATGATAGGGACGGTTGCACATTTCAATTATGTTTTCATGTCCGAAATGTGTGTCTGCAATAAAATATATCATTTTTTATTTTCCTTATATCTTCCGTATTTCTTTTTTACAAGTTCTGCCAATTTGATTATTGCCTCCTCAAATGTATAGCCGCCGCAATCAAGGTCAAAGTCGTGACTCCATTTACAACCAAGCGACTCATCATACAGATAAGGACCTGCTTCAAACCAAATTTCCGTTTTTATATTCTTTGTACTGTCATTATCCATATGCTTTGTTTTAGGATTTATCTTGACAACAAACAAATCAAGGCCTTCCATAAATCTGTTATTAAAAATCGGATGTTTCAATAAGAAATGAAAAGAATCATAAAAATCCACCAAAAAACCTCCTTAGTTTATCAGATAATTTCAACCACATCAGTATATGTCGCAGTATAATTATATCCAATAGCTTTATCCTCATGCCAATGACCAAAGTACCAGTGCTTAAAATCGCATTCATACATAACCCATTCAAGAAATCCTGTCAACTCCATATCGTGAGCATCTGGATAATATCCCATTCTACGGATAATTTCTCGTGGTGCAGTATGAGTTATTATGTAATCCACTCTTTTATTGTGCCTTAAAAGATTCTGAGACGCTTCTTTATATTCTTCGGCATTAGGAAGTTCTTGTTCCCAATACGAAACATCTTTTTGTCGCATATATCTATCAATGCTGTATGCGCCACCCATAGTGAAGAAAGTTTTACCGTCTATTGTAAAAACTTGACCTCGCATAAGATGTAATATATTTTTGCGAATGCGATGCGTCTTACCACCATTCCACATTTCAACTGGATATTCTGTAATTGCATTGAAATTTTCGTGGTTGCCGTCCACCCATAATATAGTGTATGGTTTGTTTTCTAATTCATCAAGCCATGCTTTTTCAACGCCATCATTATCAAAGATGAATCCGAAATCACCGCATATTATCAGGTAATCGTCCTTTGTCCAAGTTGATTCTCTCTGCATATTTACATCATTAAACCTGTTGATGTCGCCGTGAGTATCGCCTGTTATGTATATCAAATAAGTTCATCCTTTCTGTAATTATATAGCATCATTAGTCTCCATTTTTATCATCAGGTAATCTGAAGGGTATTATTTTTGCTGAATGCATTTCATTCTCTGATTCTGTTAAGTGTATTTCAACATATCAGGAATTATGTTCTTTCACTTTGCTTTCTATTCTTTGCTTCAGAGCCAAAACTCTTTTGCTGTTTAAAATTACACCAGCAACAAACACACATAGGAAAACAGCCGGATACCTTATCCAACCGAAATTGTATGCATATAACAAATCACTTTTCATAAACACCCAATACGATAACGGATCCTTCCAACTAAACATAGAATTAAAGTCGATATAGTGCCAAAAACTGTTGAAAATAAACACCACACCTGTTGATATAAAAGCTCCAATAAATAAAGCAAAAATCTTAACACCAACGGAATCCGGTCCTTTTTGTATAAAAGCATGTAATATGTATAAGCATAATAAACACCATATTGAATAGCAAAGAAACTCGGTTAATCGTCTGTTAAGTATAAAAAATTTATAATTCAGATATTCATGTGAAATATAAACTGTTAATACAGTTCCAATAACGAAAAGCAAAATTAATATCGGTATAGAAATATATTGGTTAATCTGCTTCCACTTGTTATAACGTTTAAACTTTGCAAGTTCCTTTCTGTTATGAATCATCATACAGGCACATCCTTTCTTCTATTTCATTCCGTCTATAAAATAGTCCCTCATTTTGGGTGATGTGTTACTTTCATCTATTGACTTTTCATCTTGATTAGACTGTATTTTCAATAACTTGCATGCGATAATTTCTTCTTTTTTCTCTTCGTTGTAAAAATCTTCACTGCAGTGTACAGCATAAATAAACTTAACCTTCATACCAATAGTAGCGGTTATTTTGTTAAATCCGTATTTCTCTATAAATTCTGCCAATACGGCTTCGCTATTGTATATTGTAATAAATTCGTATAAAGTATCTTCATGATCGAAGAGTATCCTTCCTCTTATATGTACTGTATCACCCGGTTTCATATCGATAGCCTCGGCTACAGAAAAATCTGTGTGATAAAGAGAATCGTTGTTGAATTGTACATCAATTTCAATCTCTTCACCATTGTAAACAGCTGGTCTTAGAAGCATAAGTTTATATTCATTGTATGAAATTTTCATTTTTATTCCTCCGTGTTTGAATTGTAAGATTGTTGTAAATACTTATTGATGCATTCAAAATATTCAATTGTTGCTAATTCGCTGTATTCACGAGCGGATATTTCAACAGATTGAAAATAGTATCCCATAGGATCCTCATCGCCATCTGTGTAGTTGTTGAAATCATCTCTAAATTCAGAAATTTCGTAAAACATCAGCATGTTTTTATAATCATCATCTATCTGATTATAAAGTTCTACACACATTCTGTCATATACGTGTCTGCACTCATGAAGCAAAGTCCGTAAAACTTCTTTAGAGTCAGAACTCTTTAAATGTTCGATATCTATTGTGATTCTGTGTTCTTTTGAATTATAGCATCCGAGAGTATCACCATCTAAATCACCGGCATCAAGATACACTTCGTGATTTATGCCGAAGTATCGCATCTCCACATTCTTTACTATGCCCAAAACATACAGCTTATCAGAAAGGCTGAGGTTGTTCCATGTTTCCTCGTGAAGCATAGCAACTGTTTCGATATTATTACTTAATGACCATTTATCATCTGAAGCTTCTATACTTACATCAACATATGAACTGATGAGTTCATATCCGAATACTGATTTCACACAGACAGGCAATGTAACAGAAAGAAGCAGCACTGCAATGATTGTTCGTGTGCCAAGAGAAGCAAATTTTATGCGATTGAATACTATCTTCTTAAGATGTTTTTTATTCTTGACCTTCTGAAAAACAATCAGGCCGAAATATGACAATCCAAGTAATGTGACAATAGATAATGCAATAATATGAACTATAGGTATGTACCTGAATGTGGAGACAATGGTATAAATCTCAAACGGAAGCGCTATGTTTACCAATATACTAAGATAATTCCGTCTCTTTGCATATGTAATATATGTCCCAAGAGGGATAAGAAAAACTACCAGTGCCCAAAACACGAGCTTTGACTGAAATACAGTTATTCCGTATATACCTGAAAAACATGTAAAACGGTATATAATTGCAAGGTTTATACCGAACCAAATTGTGTTTCCAATAAAACTTGATTTGCTGAGAGTGTTTGAGTTTTTCATGTTATCCCTCTTTTCTTGATTATAAAATCAAAATCCTACCTTGCTATATGATTTTTCTCTTTTTTTCATTTTTACGAGATATTCTCTTACAAAGGTATCATCAATCACCAAAGGTTTCTGCTTGCTATTACAGACCCAAAGACGTATTGCTTTTCTGACAAGCGATTTGATATAGCTTTCTGTTTCACGGACGCCTTCATCTTCGCAGTATTCACGGACAATCAATCCAAGCGCATCCTGCGTAAACTTAAGTTCTTCTTTCTTAATATTGTGTTCTTTAAGAATTGAAGGTATAAGGTGATTTTCAGCGATAACCATTTTTTCTTCGAGCGAATACTTGTCCAGATAGAAGACATTGTCGCCGAATCTGTTGAGTATATATCCCGGAATGTCCTCAATATTGTTTGCCGTTGCAATAAAGATTGTTGAAGAAACATCAGTGTCCGCATCAACATATTCATCATGGAGCATTTTCTGAGGTCCGAGAGCCTTTAAGAAAACGCTGTAAGGGTTTCCTTCTTTCGTAACTGAAAGTTTGTCAATTTCATCTGCCAGCATCACTGCGTCAGTACGACCGATTTCCCAAAAACCGTCTATCACCTTGCCTGCTTTAGCGCCACCATATGATCTAACTAATCCTGACATTGCTATAACATCAGCACCGGAACAATCGATATGAATAAGTGGCTTTTCACAGCATTCTGCAATCACCTTTCCTACACTCGTTTTTCCCACACCGGGAGGTCCTATAAGCAATGCAGCAAAGTTGGAAGAATTGGAATACTGCATCGCTAACAGAAACTCACCGAATCTCTCTTTGAACTCATCAAGACCATAAATATGCTTATCCATCAAGGCTTTGATTTCATCATAAGTTTTTTTGCGGTAAGGCTGCAGCTGAGTGTCAATACCGAGTATATGGGAAAGCTGATTTACAACATCTGCTTTGTCGCCATAGTTTAGATGACCATTAAGCTCAGACAAAAGCATTTTAGCCTTAGCTCTTGTTCTGTCACTGTAGGTATCCTTGCATGTTTCATATAACACTCTGAGTGCCTTTTCGTCTCTTATAGGGGTGAATATGGACTCGTCTGTTGTTTCAGTCTTTTTAGGTTTATAGAATTGATTTTTGAAAAATTTACGCTGAGCCACTGTAAGCTTTGAATACTGTTTCAATGCTTCATACTTGTCAGTTACAGTCTCGTAGATATCAAAGATTTTGTAAGTATCATCATCTATTGCGAACATAATATTGACAGGATATTCAGAGGGTTCTCCCTCAAGATAATAGTACTTTTCAGCATATCTGATCCCTACATTAAGCTCCATTGAATCTGTCTCGTTTACAACAATAGCAAGCGGATCGTATATAAATCTGCATTCTGTATCTTTATAAATAATTGCTGAACTTGACCTCTTTTCAGGAATACTTGATGCATCAAGTCTGAAAACATCAAATGTGTCATCGCTATTTCTATTCAGTTTGTGTATGTGCATTTTTGCCTTATGTGCTGCGGTAGGGTCTACAAGTGTAACCTTATAAATATCAAGACCTGCATCTGTTTTTTCAAAGCAATAATTAAGTTCGTTTTCGGATTTAATGTGTGATGATTGATCTTTATCTGCAAACTCAAATTCATCATCCAGCAAATCATCAAATTCTCTCATTCTCTTAAAAAAATCATCCATAAGACAACACATCCTTTATCGTTTTTTCTTATTTGTGCCGAAATAAGAAAATTGTTGATAATATGTTTATTTCGGCACCAGTCTTTTTCCGATATTGTTATTTATTCCATCAAATCGACATTGTGTCTTTTTGCAAGAAAATCGTATGGTGTTTCTGCCTGCAGTAAAGCAACCAGATGGAAGATAAGATATGTAAGCATTTCAAGTTCTGACAGTTTTCCTGTTTTGTCGAGAATGTCACAATTTGCTACAGATTTAGCATTCGCAACAAGAATCTTACGTCTTCCGTTGGAAAATACTTTCATAGCGTGAGGAAAGTTATAAGGTCCATTGAAAAATACAAGTGAAAACTTTCGTTTTCTTTCTGTAGAATTCTTGAGATCATCGTATACATCCATAAAGAGTTTGAAATCTTCATAAAATGTGCAAATGTTCATTCTGGATACCTCATCCATTACGTCATTAATAGTTGTTTGTTCGATAATTTCTTTTACTGTCATAAAAACCTCTCCTTTGATTTTATGCTTTAATTTTAAACAACAATGAGAGCCTTGTCATTACTACAAATTTGAATTTAGCCCTATTTCGTGAAGAACTAAACTCAAATCTGTGAAATTATCGTTTTTCTGTAATAAGTGAGAATTATACAATTAATACAATCCACACAACAGCTATTGTCATCTGTATTAAGTAGTTGACGACACCATATTTTAAGTATTCCTTTATGCCCCAGTTAACCTTTACATTGTTGCACTCAAGATTAGCTCCATCAATTTTACCTGAAAGAATAAATCCGGCTGTAGCACTCCAAAGGAACAGACTGGAGCCTGCACAGATACTAGCGGCATATGCTATAGCAACCCAACCTGACTGAGCTGCCAGTGTAGTGTTACAAAGATTCACTATCACTGGTAACATTGCAGCTGCCGCCGGACCCGCAGACACAAAGCCCGATACCAAAGAAGTAATCAGCATAATTACTACAAGTAACAATTTAGGATTGGGGATACTGCTCTGTAAAAATGCAGCCAAGGTTGTTAAAATACCTGAAGCACTTACCACCGTTGCTAAGAACAGAAATGAAGATATCGTCAGAACCGATTTCATATCCATGCTCTGTTTGATTCGAATTCCTTTTATTGATGATATAACGATACCAGCACAATAACCGATTACTGCGATCATTTCAGGGGGAAGGATATCCTGAGGAACTACACTCCAGGCTACAAACATTCCAAGCATTACTATGCCAAGTGGAATCAATACATCGTATCTCACTTTATTGTTTCTATATCTGCTCTGAAGCAATGCTACAGCCAACTGTCTTGATGCTTTTGAATCATTCTTATCCTTGATAAATACAGACCAAAAAACGAGCAGTATCGCAGATGTAATGAGGAAAAGCGGAAATGCTTTGAATAAGTACCCTGTGAAAGTTGTAATGCCACTAGTCATGATTACAATCGCAGGGAAATCGCCTATAGGACTGGCTGCGCCTCCAGTATTAGATAAAGCAAGAATAACAGAGAAAAACATTGTTATGTATTTCTTATCAGCATTCAAGGCCTTAAGAAGAACAAAAATCACAGGCAAAATCATCATAACGGCGGTTATATTATTCAGAAATGCACTGATGAAAAACATCATAATTCCGAATAAAAACATACACGCTTTCTTGTTGCCTTTTGACAATAAAGCAAGCTTTGTCGCAAGGAACTGCATAATACCTGTTTCAACAATAAGGTTTGTGAAAAGCTCCATAATAATAAGGATTACTATTACGGAATAATTGAAATTACTGGTAATTTCTGAAACAGGAATTCCCATAATCAGCGATGTGAGCGTTGAAATCACAAACACTGCTGCAATCAACAGCATTGAAGGAAGTGATTTCTTGATATTATATTTAAGATCCATATGAACATCCTCTTTCTTAAATTATTGAATTAAAGAATTCGTGTGTATTAACCGGAGTCCAGCCTACCGGGCGGGCATTACTCATATTATTACCGCAAGATACAAGAATCTTGTATCCGTAAAAAGCTTTGTAGCGTTCCATCATACGATAGTTGTAATTCAACACAAGAGCTCTTTCATCGTCGCTGAAACCGAACGCTACAATCGCAGCGTTTTTTCCGTTAAAGTCAAGCGGAACCTCATTTTCTTTAATAAAGGTTATTTTTACATTGACAGGTTTATTGTTGAAAATACGCTCATAAGTATCTTCATCATAATCAGACGGAAGACAGATAATTACCTCTTCAACACTCTCAATAGTACCAAGTCTTTCAATGACTGCAATTTCAGGAGTAAGAAGAAGAAGCTTTTCCTTCTTTAATCTGGCAAGACTGTCCACAATGCTGTTAAGCTTATCGTGAATATCGTCAGCAGGAATAGGAAGATGCATAGAAGCATCGTTTGTCAACTCAAAACTGTTCGCATAATTGTGAAGTACACATAATGTTTCAACAACACCAGTTTCATTAATATTGCTTTTGATATCAATCATTATTACACCTCCCGGGAAGAACAAAGTGTTTTGCTCTTCCCTTTCATTTATTAGTTTAATTGTTCTTTACAGTTGCAATGATTACTGATACAACACCATCAGGTGCGTGCTCAAGCACTAAGGATACTGTATCCTTATCAATTCCGAGTCTTTCCGCTATTGTCTGCAGAATTTCATCATCAAGAGCAGCGTTTTCAAACTTATGAGATGTGCCTCTTTCTCTTTCTTCTTTACGCTGACGAGCAAGAAGTTCTACTACCTGTTCATTAGCTGCAACTTTAAAGCCCATTTCAAGAGCAAAAAGCATTTTCATTTCAGGCGGTTCAATCGCGATTTTCTCGACATGAAAAGCCCAGAGGTCACCAAACATCTTCTGAAGGATCTCACCGTCATAAAGTACGGAAATAACATTATGTCTTCCAACAGGATCTCTGTGAGGAGGGGGAGTAGGGTGTACATGAGGCATGGTAGGGAATGTGTGATTTGAATTAAACATAATTAATTCTCCTTTCTTTATTTTACGCAGCATCTTTAGCTGCTAAATTTACAATGTAGTCGCATTTGTTTACTACTTTTTCCTGATGAGAAATGCACAGAATACCGGCATTTACAGATTTTGCATATCTTATAAGATTATCAAAAGCCTTTTCAGTTGTGTCATCATCAATATTAGCGGTTGCTTCGTCCACAAAAAACCATTTAGGCTGTCTTAAAAAAGCACGTGCTAATGCAATTCTCTGTCGCTGTCCACCTGAAAAATTACTGCCATTTTCAGATACATTTATAGATAACACATCATCAGATTTCTCCGTCAGTTCATCAAGAATCAATGCATTATTCAAAGCGATAATGAGCTGCTTATCGGAAGGCGTGTTATTCAATCCATAAATGAGATTATCTCTTAAAGTTCCCGCAAAAAATATGGGTTGCTGTACCATATCATATATGCCATTACACAGCATTTTCTGTGAAATATACTTTAAAGAGTGTTTATCTACTGTAACATCTCCGTCAGAGGGATAAAAGCGCATAATCGCTTTAATAACTGACGATTTCCCACATCCTGTCGGGCCCTTCAAAGCTATTACGGCACCTGCTTTCAATGCAAGGTTGATATTCGAGCAGATTGTTCTTTGCTTGTCCGGCGTGTAAACTGTTAAATTGCTTATGTTAATATCACCATCAGGAAATTCACAATTAGTTTCCTCATATGAAAAAATATCATCTTCGGGTCTTGAAAAGAGAGATATAATTTCCTTAGATTTAACTGATGAACTTGCAAGCTCGTCCATAAAAACGTGTACAGTATCAATAGGAACAACCAACTGTTGGAATAAAAGAATAATTGTAATAACAGTTCCTTTGCTTATTGCGCCTGTAGACACAAGATAAACTGAAAAAAACAGCAATAACACCGTATATATTACTTTGATTGTTTTCTTGATTGAGTCAAAGCTACCCATATAACTATGATGTTTACTTTCTACACGCCTAATGTTTTCTGTAAGAACAGACTTATTGTTTGATTCCCACTCTTCAGAATTGGTAACCCTTATTGTTTCAATGCCTTGGATAGTCTGACATATGCTACCATCTAAGAGTGCCTTATTTGCTATTAAGGATTCTCTTATTCCGTTCTGTGATTTGATCTGAAATACAGATACGATTATTTCAAAAGCAATATAAGTAAGAAGAATTACCGCAATTGATATAGGTGCTTTTCTGAGAACCTGAATAACGGTAAAACTGCTGACAAAAACAGCAGGAACAATATTGTTGCAGATTACCTTTATAAGCTGGCTTGCGCCTGCGACTGACTGATTAATCTTTGCTGTATATTCACCGCTAGTATTGTTGTTAAAGAACTTTGTCGGAAGGTGTAAAAGCTTTTCAATACTTTTGTTCCTTAAATTCTTCTCAAAAGAAGCCGATATCTTATCAACCCATACTCTTCTGAAGATTGCAATTACTTCAGCCACTGCAAACACACAGCCAAATACAATAAAGGGAATTATTCCATCCTTCACGTTGCTTATCACACCGTTTGAAATATCATCGTAAATATCACTTAAAAGCACAGGCCAGATTGATGATATACAAGCACCAAAAACAGCGATAATGGTAACGACGATACAACTGATGCGAAGTTTGTTTGATAAATACTTAAAAACTTTCATTTACACTTCTCCTTTATTTGTCATATAAAATTTGTTTTTTCATTAACGCCCGTTTTATGTGGAGTCGTTTATTGAAAAATGCTTTTTACGAAGAGTGAACATTGAGATGGTTGATTTTACAATGAGCTTCATAGCACCACGTCCTTTCGTATATAAGCATAAACCTCATATATGTCATTATTCAATTTTAAAGATGTGAAATGAAGCTGTTGCCGTGAGCAATTAAACGCAGAATTGTGAAACGCACAAGAAAACTATCTAAAACGAAAAAAATCTTAGTTCAAGACAAGAATTCGAACTAAGATTGATATAATATAATTTGATAGTTAATATAAAAAATGAGCCGATCAGTGAGACCGGCTCTTGCATTATTTATTGTTATTAATCCGGGATTCACCGGTATACCTCCAATCAAGCAATTTTCATTTCATTATATTTGTTTACATTAAATGGATCAATAAGCTGCATTGCTACTTCAAAAAGCATCAAACAAGGGGATGAAGTAAAAGATGAAGAACACATTGACTCATGATAAAGCTCAATGGATTTTCTTGCTTCGTCAATTACTCTTGTACCGTATTTTTCTATCGCAGCAACAACGATTGTGCATTCAGGATCTCCGTTTTGTGCAGCTTTTTTAAGCCACATAATCGCATTATTGTAATCAGTATAATAATGAATATTATATGCTGTTGCATCATTTGTTATGAGTCTACCGCAAAGTCCTAAAGCACCGAGTTCTTTCTGCGCCTGAGTGAAACCGGCTTTAGCTGCTTCAATGTATCGCATCTGAATAGCGACTTCATTAAATGTACCTTCACTAGCCATAAGTTTACCTACTTTGTAAGATGCCTCTGCATTTCCCTTAACTGCCTCGGAAAGATAATAACTTAATAACTTTGTATTCATTTTTTTGACCTCCTCAAAATTTTGTACCCTAATTGTAACTCCGTTTTATCGAATAATCAATAACACAAACGTGAGGACAAGCATTTTCTTGTTTGAGAAAACCAAGAAAATGTGAACACATATTCACCATTGTGAAAACGCGTGAATATTTTTCGGTTAGCGTGAAACTTTTTGCATCAACTTAGACTGAAAGCACTTTTTATAAAAGTCTAAAATCACGGTTTTTATACTTTTTTCAAAAAACTATTGACATCACCTTTACATAGTGATATCCTTTAGTTAGACAAGATTCGAGGAGGTATTACAATGGCTGACATCTATAATCGTGTTGCAACAAGTCTTAATAAGTTAAAAAGTGCAATGGGCTGGAACCAAAAAGAGTTTGCAGATAAGTGGCAAATCGCAACAGGAGCACTCAACAATTACTTAAATGCAACTAGGTTACCTAGTTTAGAGTTGCTCATTAATCTTTGTGGTATGCCTGATTTTGCGAAAGCGGGCTTAGAATTTGGTCTTGATGACCTGCTCGATGAAGCGTTTGATCCAGAGAGTACCATAAAATTCAAAAGAGGTCTCATTAATACCTCTGCTTTATATGTAGCGCATGAAGATTTTATAGGAAATTATCTTTGTTATTTTAATGATCAGTCTGATATAGCCGATAAATCCGGTAAGAAAAAAAGGCGCGAACTCAGATTTGGTGTATTGTCAATATTCGATGACATTGATGGTGTTACTGCCAAGAGGACCATGAAAGTAGCTGCAACATTTTACAAAGAAGAAAACCGTTACAAGGCAATTGAATTAAAGAACGAACTTGATAGAATTCATTTTAATGATATGGTAAATAACGGTTTTGCTGGCAATCGCACGGAACGTAATAATGCGATTATTGCTAAAATGTCCGACGGTTCCGGAATGTATAAGGGTGAATTAACCTTCAGCGGACACTTTGCTTTCATTGATATCGTTAGCGAGGCATATAACGACAAAGCATTAATCATACTTTATATTCCCCCAAAAAACAATCAGACTAACTATATTGGAGGAATAGGCTCAATAGCATCTGTGTCACACGGAAGAGATCACACCCCCAGTGCACAAAAAATAATTCTCTCAAAGTATGAACTTACTTGTTCGGATCAGGATGTAGCCCCATATCTTAATATGTCATATCCAAATTTCACTCAGGAGGATGACGGACGAGCTATCAGCGAATTTTGTTCCAAGCTTTATAGTGGTGAAATTAAGGGCCTTGATGAAAATGACAAAATTACAGTGATTCAGAATCGAATTAACAAAATAATCAAGGACTACATAAAAGATAACCTCTGCTGCGCAAGCAGTGTTAGCGAAATAGAAGATGCAAAAGTATACAAACTCATCTCATCTTCTATTAAAAAATAATTTTTCACCTAAACCCAAGAGGAGGTTGTGTTATGTTAAATAAGCAGTTATGTAACAACGAAGAAGCTCTCTATATTTTAAGATATTTTGACGTAAAATCAAAATATGACAGGGATGATGTTGCTTCAGCTATAAATCTTGTTTCAGAATCACACGAACCTTCTGATGTTGATAATATAGTGCATATGGCATACATAATGTGCCATTATATGCACCCTGATGTTGAGGATGTTATTGCTATGCTTATTTTCAGAGCTACTTCATCAGGTGCGATTTCTAAAAACAAATGCAAAAACAGTTTTCTTTCTAACAGAGGAATAGAGTATTATGATTACTCAAAAACGAATCTTCTTGAGGTCAGGGGTATGTTGCAGAACGACATTCCTTTTGACAAAGATGGAAAACCTCAGTACACAAAAGATGAATGCATTGAAATCCATATTATGCATAGGGTTTGTGATAAGATGTACAAAACGCTCGGTACAAAAATGAAGAGATTTCACAATGCTTTTGTTATATTGGATGCATATCAGATGGCACGTGAAGCTCATTATTGGGTGAAAAGAAGCACAGGAGAACCTTATATTACACACCCACTTATGGTTGCTGATATACTTGCCGATTTTGGAGTCGAAAGCCCAGTTGTTGCCGCAGCGATTCTTCATGATGTAGCAGAAGATACAGACATAACTATCGATGAAATTGAAGAAAAATGTGGAAAACAGATTTCACAATATGTTAATGCTGTTACATCTTTACATAGCGAATACGAGCGTCTTACTGCTCCTGAAGACCGTACCAAGGATAAACTTCAGCTTGATAAAGAAAGTTTTGATAAACTTGTCGATATGGTAGAGTCCGGACGAGATATGATTTTCGCTCTCTATATTAAGGCAGCTGACCGTATTCATAACCTCCGTACAATGGATACTATGTCTGCTGAAAAGAAGAAAAAGAAAACAGACGAGACAGATACATACTATCTCCCTCTTTTCAAACGTTTTAACCTGCACTATTTCTCAAATATCATTGAAGATTTGATTTGGCGTATAGACAATCCTGAACTCTATTTTGATATAAAGAACAAATACAACGATTTAAAAAACAGGAATAAAACTCAAGTAAAAGCTACAATCAAGCTGCTTAAAAATTTCCTTGATGACGAGTTTAATGACCAGTGTTTCTCGTGGGCACAAATTCCGGGATTTGAGTTTTCTTTTGCAGAACACTATTACTCTCCACTTGAGATTAATAAAATGTTAAAACTAAAAAACGGTGACGATATTGATATCAGTAAGAAGGTAAAGAAAGATTACATTCCGATTTGCGATGTCAATATTGTTCTTGATCCTAAGGATAGTCGTTGCGAAATCAACTCATTTTCAACTGTTTTTATAAAAGTTTGCGCGCATTCATTGTCCGATAATGGTCGTGTAATGACAGATTTTGCAATGGATGACTTCGATAGATTTATAGTTACTATTGAAGATGAAAGCTACAATGTCATCCGCTGTTGTTTCTGCATGAGAGAAGATTATCTGAAGTATCTTAATGGCGGCAATACAGGTTTTGTTGTAAAAAATATTGCAAATGAAGAAGCAGACAATGTTCCGGGGAAAATAACCGTAAAGCTCCGTAATGGCAGACGAATCCACATTGAGAATGATGCCACGGTACTTGATTTGGCTTTTAGAATTCACGAAGAAGTTGGTCTTGCCGCTACCGGAGCCACAATCAACAACTTACCCGCAAGTATTTTTAGCAAGTTGCATGATGAAGACACTGTAATTGTAATCGCAGATACTTACAGAGGAGAAGATGGTCTTACAGAAGTATTCAATAGCCACGCTGAATTTGATTGGTTTAATCATGTGACGACAAAAAAGGCTAAGGAAATTTTGGTTAATTATTTTAAAGGCAAGTATGAGTGTTCCTATTCTATACAGTAATTAAGCCATTTATGAACAGATGACCTATTACGCTATTCACCACCTAAAAAATAAATTGATGTATACAAAAAGTAAGTTGATTCGTAAAATAATACATATATGATTGTTTGTTGATTCTTATCAATCGAAGCAAATACTATAAAATTCAAAAACATAAATTAATTAATATTTTATACGACATATGTAATAAAACAATGACGAAGAGTAGTAGTTTTCAAAAATGCAAACAGAGAGAAAATGGTTGGTGTGAATTTTCTGCATTTTAAATACGAAGTAGCTTCTGAGTGTGGAAAGAAATGACAGTAGACTCCACCGGTGAGATAACATCGTTACAAAATTTTGAGTGCACGAATATCGTGAATTCAGGTGGTACCGCGACTATTAAGTTCGTCCTGATTATATAGGACGGACTTTTTTTATTTTATAGGAGGATAATAAATGCAAGAATTTGAAAAAAGATATGATGGTCTTTTGGTAGAAAAAGAAATGCAAAAATACTGGGATGAAAATGATGTTTATAAATTCATACCAGATAAATCAAAACAGCTCTATTCTATTGATACACCCCCACCTACCGTAAATGGTAGTTTGCATATCGGCCACATTTTAGCTACACACAGGCAGAAATGATTGCTCGTTATCGCAGAATGAAGGGTTATAATGTATTCTATCCCTTTGGTTTTGATGATAATGGTTGGCCTTCCGAACGTCTGGTTGAAAAAGAAACCGGGGGCAAAGCAAAAGATTTACCTCGTAGTGTTTTCGCAAAAAATGTATTGATACTACACAAAAATATGAAGAAGAATTCAAATCACTTTGGCAGAGCATGGGTTTCTCTTGCGATTGGAGTTTGCAATACACCACGATAAGTGAAAAGGTTCAGAGATTATCTCAAAAATCTTTTATCGAACTTGCAAAAGCAGGACAAGCATATATCAAGGAGTCTCCTGTGCTTTGGTGCACTGAGTGTCAGACATCAATTGCTCAGGCTGAATTAGACTCCAGTGATATAGACTCCACATTCAATTATATTCCTTTCATTTGTGGTGATACAGTTATCGAAATTGCAACCACAAGACCTGAATTGCTTTATGCCGTGGTATGCGTGTTTGTTAATCCAGAAGATGAAAGATATAAAAACTTTATAGGTAAAAATGTCAGGGTTCCATTGTATGATTTTGAAGTTCCTGTAATTGCAGATGAAAAAACTGCTATTGATAAGGGAACAGGTGCCGTTATGTGCGCAACTTTTGGTGATACCACTGACGCAGATTGGGTTGAACAATATAATTTACCTTACAAGAAGGTGATATTGGATAATGGTTTTATAGCTGACAGTGTTTCTTTTATCGGTGGATTATATGTAAAAAAAGCACGAAAAGAAATTATTCGTTTGTTGGAAGAAAAAAATCTCATCTTAAAAACAGAACCCATTACCCATGCGGTTGCTGTTCACGAAAGATGTGGAACTGAAGTAGAAATAATCCCATCAAAACAGTGGTATATTGATGTTTTGACCAAAAAAGAAGAATTGCTTGCTGCTGGTGATAAAATTAATTGGTACCAAGCCTCAATGAAGAATCGTTATATTACATGGGTAGAAAACCTTAAATGGGACTGGTGTATATCAAGACAGAGGTATTTTGGTGTACCATTCCCTGTCTGGTATTGCAAGCAATGTGGTAAGCCACATTTTGCAAACATTGAGGATCTTCCAGTTAATCCATTGGAAACTCCATATGAAGGAAAATGTGAATGTGGTTGTATCGAATTTGCGCCCGAAACATCAGTTTTAGACACTTGGGCAACTTCATCTATTACACCAATAATCAATAACGAAACTGCGCACGAGAATGGTATTGACTCAGATTTCATGCCCATGAGTATGAGAACACAGGCTCATGAAATTATCAGAACTTGGGCATTTTACACAATCACAAAAAGTCTTTATCACACAGACAATATTCCGTGGAATGATGCTATGATATGTGGCTTTGTCCTTGCAAAACCTGGAGAAAAAATAAGTAAGTCTAAAGGCAATGCAAAACTCACCCCTCAGGGACTAATAGATGCTTATTCTGCTGACTATATTAGATATTGGGCTGTAAGTGCACGACTTGGTACGGATACTTATTTTGATCAGCAGGAAATGCAAGATGCATCCAGAAGAACAATAACTAAGCTTTGGAACTCCTCAAAATTTGTATTGTCACATCTTGTAGATTTTGATAATAACTACACTCCGAGTACAATTATCCCTATTGATAGATGGATTATTGAAAAAACTAATCAAACTGTTCTTGAGGCATCTAAGTTATTAGATCAATATGAGGTTGGCCTTGCACGAAAAGTAATAGATGATCTATTTTGGAAAGATCTTGCGATAATTATATCGAAATAGTAAAAGAAAGATTGTATCAACCGGAAGTGCATGGAGCAGAAGCGCGTAAATCGGCACATTTTGCAATATATTATTGCTTAATTAATGTTTTAAAAATGTATTCTATTTACATTCCACACGAGACAGAATACATCTATCTTACAGGTTTTAAAGATTTTGAAAAAGAAATTTCAATTCATAAAACCCTTTGGCCTAGTATTAATAGTGTTGATTCTGATATGCTTAGATTTGGAGAGCAAATCAAAGAGAATATTTTTGAAATGAGAAAATATAAGTCAGATAAGAATCTTTCTATGAAAGCAGATATGGATAAATTTGTTATTCATGGTGATAAAAATTACGAAGAATGGTTTAAGGCTACAGAGAAAGATTTTATTGCTTGTTCACATGCAATAAAAATTGAGTACGAGTTAATTTAAATAATCTGCTTAATTACAAGTGGATTCATAGTGGTGTCGGTGAAAACCGACACCATCTTTTCTTTTTCGAAAAAGTTCTTGGCAAGTAAACAAATGTTCTGTATAATATATATTGGTAAATAATGTATTTGCCATACAACTGAATATAATCTGAAACACATATTTTTTACTTATTGGCTTTATGCCAACTCGTATTATCTGACCGAAGAAAGTATAGTCCGATACTCGGTTAGTAACACACGGACAATCAGAGCTTAAAGTTAAGCCGTTACATAGTTTCAGTGCAAACTGTGCGAGAGGATGAAATGTCCTCCCGCTATTTGTGCTGTCTATGTGACGGCTTTTTTGTTGTGCAATTTTAACGAAAACAAAAAAGTTTTCGAAATTGCTTTCGTTTTTGCCTTTCTAAATCCTTACCCCTTGAGGGGATATTTTCTCTCGTGTACCTTGATAACTGAATGACCGTCCGAAAGTGATATGACTTTGCGATGATATGAGCAAGGCAACGTTGTGGTGAGATTCCGGGACAGGAACTATTTCGGGTGAAACGGCAAAAAAGACTTTTAATGTGTGGTTAATGAAATTACCCTACCGACAAAACAAAATGCATTGCAGACGAAAAAAGCATTGAAAATCGACCCGAAAAGCTACAGTAAAAAGGAGTGTGATAGTTATTCCAAGGATAACCAAAAGTAAAAAATCAGAATGGAGCCTGTTCCTGAATGAACGAAACAGAATCTGTTATAACAGCCTTTGCAGGAGATGTGTTAACAGCTGCAAGCAGAGTTTCAGGGCTGTGGTTATATCCTGCAATTATGTATCAAAAAGGAGCGTGAAAGATAGTGGATAACGAAGCCTTTTTCAAAATGCCGAAGGTGCTGTTTACAGCTGAGTATAAGGATTTATCTGCAGAAGCGAAGCTGCTTTACGGCTTAATGCTCGACAGAATGCAGTTATCCGCAATAAACGGCTGGTGTGATAAAAATGGTGAGGTCTGTATTTTCTATACCATTGCCGAAACAAGTGAAAAACTCGGTTGCGGACACGATAAAGCAACAAGGCTGCAGCGTGAGCTTGAAAAACACAATCTGCTTCGCCGTAAATATCAGGGCAAAGGCAGACCTGCAAAGCTGTATGTTTTATCTATACCGAAAACAAGCATCAGGGCGCCGTAAAAGTCGCAAGTAATAAGACTGAGTAGAGTA
>JAZSDZ010000031.1:0-17385 GCA_045531435.1 Candidatus Fimenecus sp. | reverse complement strand
TATGAACCTTGCCACCATTCCATTGACTGACCTCGTAATTATTGAGTAAATCGAAATTTTCGTGAGTACCATCAACAAAACAGATATTATATTTTCTTTTGCCCAGGGACATAATATAATTTTGTTCTGCAGTAGTATTTTCCCACAAGAAACCAAAGTCACCGCAAACAATAAGTGTGTCTCCTTCTTTCAGGTTTCTTAATTTCAGCCAAGACAATCTTTTACGGTCGCCATGAATATCTCCTGTAATATATATCATTTCTTAACTTCCCTTTTAAAAATTTACATTTTGCTTATTGGATATTATTGTTATTTGTGTTATACTTTATTATATACGATTATCTGTATTTTTCAAGTGGGTGATTTTATGAAGAAATTTTTATCGGTACTTCTCATTACCATTATTATATTCAACACATTTTCATTAACTGCAAGTGCATCTTTTACCTCATTATTAGAAATTGAATCTGACATTGTTTTGCTTGTTAATACTGACAGCGAAACTGTTATTCTTGATAAAAACGCTAATAAACGCACAGCCCCTGCATCTCTTACAAAAATTGTCACATGTATGCTTGTGCTTGAAAACTGTCCTGATTTGTCAGTACCTGTTACTTGCAAAAGAGAAAGTCTTAACGGACTTTATAAGCAGAATGCTGCTACTGCAGGTATTCTTCCCGGCGAAACGCTCACCATAAAAGAGTTACTCTATTGCCTTATGCTTCCATCTGCTGCAGATGCTGCAAACATTCTTGCTGACTATGTTGGCGGCAGCATTGATGATTTTGTTATTATGATGAATGAATTTGTGACAAAACTAGGTTGTAATGATACACAATTTGTGAATGCACATGGTCTTGATGATAATCCTAATGGTTATACAACTGCAAACGACCTTTATAAAATAACAAGTTATGCTTTAAAAAACAACACATTCAAGGAAATCACAAGCACATCACGATATGATGTAGCACCAACTGAAAAATATCCTCACACAAGATATCTTCACAACACTAACAAGATGATGAATCCGGGAATCCGTGACTATTATCACAAGTCGGTATCAGGTGTTAAAACAGGTACAACTGAAAAAGCAGGTCGTTGTGTTATCACAACTGCAAGTCAGGACGGATACAACTATATGCTTATTGTAATGAATGCTCCCCAGTATGACATTGACGAAGATGGTGTTGAAGAAAATGTTGCATTTACTGAAAGCAAAAAAATCTATAACTGGGTTTTTGAAAATATTGAACTCCGAAAAATAACAACTACAACGGATGTTGTGACAGTTATAAATGTACAATATAACAGTAAGGTTGACCATGTAAGATTGCTACCTGCAAAAGAGCTTACTGCACTTGTTCCTCACGAAACTGAAACAAACAGTCTTACTATCAGACCTGTTGAAGGAGAAACTCCTGACACAGTCGCTGCTCCTGTCAAAAAAGGTGAAGTTCTTGGCAAAGCAGAAATACTTTATGGAGATGTAGTTGTTGCAACCGTTGACCTCGTTGCAGGTGAAGATATTGACCTTAATATTTTCCTGCTCATATTAGGGGTGTTTAAAAAACTGTTCTCAACAACAATTTTCAAAATTTTATTTGCAATCCTCGCAATTATTGTTGTGATTTATATTCTCCTTATAATCCGTAAAAATCACATTAAATCAAAACGCAAAAAAATCAGAATGATAAAAGGTTGATAGATTTATGAAACTTTCTTTAATTATCCCTTGTTACAACGAACAGGATAATATATTCCCATTCTTTGAAGAAACTGCAAAAGCTTTCAAGGAATTACCAAAAGCAATAAAGTCCCTCGAATTTATCTTTGTAAATGACGGTAGTAGTGACCTTACATCACAACGACTCAAAGAGCTTTATTCTTCATATTCATCTGTCGTTTCCGTTGTTGAATTTTCCCGTAATTTTGGTAAAGAAGCAGCAATGCTTGCAGGGCTTCGTCACGCACAAGGTGATTTTGTAACAATTATTGATGCCGACTTACAACAACGCCCAGAATTAGTGGTTCAGATGATAAAGCATCTCCTTGAAAACGAGGATTGTGATATGGTTGCTGCTTATCAGGACAAGCGAATTGAAGGCAAATTTATGTCTTTTATGAAAAAATGCTTCTATAAGTGTATCAATATGACAAGTGAAACAGAGTTTTTCCAAGGTGCAAGTGATTTCAGAACATTCAGAAAAAAGGTTACAGATGCTATTCTTTCACTACCGGAATATTATCGTTTTTCAAAGGGTATTTTTTCGTGGATAGGCTTCAACACCTACTATATGCCTTATACCGCTGAAGAAAGATATTCAGGCGAATCAAAGTGGTCATTCTACAAGTTCGTTAAATATGCACTGGACGGTATTATTGCATTTACAACTCTACCGTTAAAAATCGCAACGGGTGCAGGTGTTTTTACATTTATTGCATCTATCCTTTATATGTTTGTTGTTATTATTCAGAAAATCTTCTTCGGAGTTGATGTGCCTGGCTATGCAACCATAGTTGTGCTTATTCTTTTCCTTGGTGGATTACAGCTTCTTCTTTTAGGTGTTGTAGGTGAATATCTCGCAAGAACATATATTCAGGGCAAAAACCGACCTGTATATATTGAAAAAGAAGTTTTAAAAGCAAAGAAGATGTATGAAGATGAATAAAATCATTGAAATTTATAAAAAGTACAGGGAAATTATTAACTACGTGATTGTAGGTGGCTTATCTACGGTCGTAAGTATGGCACTATTTTACGGTAGCACATGGACATTTCTTGATGGAAATGACGCTTTTGAGCTTCAGGTTGCAAATGTGCTTTCGTGGGTTGGTGCAGTTGTTTTCGCATATGTTACCAACAGAATTTTTGTATTTGAAAGTAAAAATCCTAATATTTTAAAGGAAATGACAACATTTATCTCATCAAGAGTCCTTACTCTTTTACTCGATATGGGGACAATGTGGTTGCTTTCAACTATTCTGAACATAAACTACAATTTTTCAAAAATCGTTGCTATGGTGTTAGTCACAGTAGGGAATTATGTGATAAGCAAGGTTTTTGTTTTTAAAAAGGAAAAATAATAAGGGGAGAGATTTATGAGTAATTCCATTCCAAGAGCAGAATCACCAAAAGATGTTAATGTTTCTGCAAAAATTGTTAAAGAATTTTTAGAAGATGGCGCACAAAAAGGCTATGAATTTCACAGCCTTATGGTTATCCGTCACGGGAAAGTGGCAATTGAATGGTATAATGAGCCATACAACAAAGATACGCCACAGGCAGTTTATTCAGTAAGCAAATCCTTTACATCAACTGCTATTGGGTTCGCAATAAGCGAGGGATTTATTACTCCCGATACAAAACTTCTTGATATTTTTCCTGACTATCCACCAAAGAAAGCAGATGAAAGATTCGAGAAACTAACAGTAAGAAATCTGTTAAGAATGTCATCAGGTAAACAGCCAAGCTTTCTTTCTGACAAAAGCAAAATTGACTGGATTGAGGATTACATAAACTCACCTTGGGTTTTTGAGCCAGGCGAAAAATTTCTCTATATCAACGAAAATATTTTTATGCTCTCTGCAATTATCAGCCGTGTTACAGGAATGACAATGAGAGAATATCTCACTCCTCGTCTTTTCGAGCCACTTGGAATTGATTTTCCATTCTGGGAAACAGACAGAAATGGCATTGAAGCAGGTGGTTGGGGACTTTATCTTAAAACTGAAGATATTGCAAAACTCACACTTTGTTATCAGCAAAAAGGCAAATATAACGATGTTCAGGTCATTCCTGAAGAATGGGTTGCAGAAGCCACTAAAAATCAAATCAACAATGAGTATAACAGACCTGGTACAGATGCATCCTGTGGCTACGGATATTGTTTCTGGAAAAACAGCATTGATGAAACATCTTTCCGTGCGGACGGAATGTTCTCACAATTCGGCATTGGTATTCCTGAACATGACGCAACGATTGTTCTCACATCTGCCGTTACTGATGAAACAGGTTGTCTTGAATTCCTTTTCAACTATTTCCCAAAAGCATTTGAGGAAACAGATAAGGCTGAAGAAATTATTGACAATTCAGTTATCGAACCATTATTCCCAAGTGACCGTCCACCAATGGAAGAAACTATTCAGAACAGATATATCAAATTCCGCAAAAAACTTCTGCTTAATCTGACGGGATTCCAATTAAGTGTATTGCCTATGGCTGTTACATATATGCTTACGGACAAGCCGGGAAATATCGATATGGTTAAATTTGATTTTGACGAAAAAGAATGTAGAATGAAGTGGTCAGAGGGATTTGAAACAAACACAATTATTCTTGGCCTTGACGGAAGATATCGTTATTCAAAAATCACTCTCGGCAACATTGATTTTACTGTATGTGCAAATGCAATCTGGCTCGATAATGAAAGTCTGCTTGTTACAATAAGACCAATTCAGACTGTTGCAAAAAGAAATCTTATCTTTGAATTCCGTCCAAAGGACAAGGTTGTTATGATTCCGTCAAGCTCACCATCAGGTGCTGAAATTCTCAACAATCTTGGTGGTTTCTTTGAACAGATGATTCCAAATAAAACCATTCTCAATATCTTTAACAAGGTTATGGCTTTTGCGCCAAAACTAATGGAGCCAAATCATTACGGAAGATTTATTGAGAAGTAAATAAAAAATTACCTCCACTTGATTTTTCAAGTGGAGTTTTTCTATGCTATTCAAAAAATTCCTTTTCTACCATTCCACAAAGATAATGATAAATTGGTAAGTGATATTCCTGAATTTTATATGTTTCATCAGATGGTGCTGTTATTGTGACAGTTGCCATTTCTTTGATTTTGCCACCATCACAGCCTGTAAGTGCAAGAGTTTTTACACCGATACAGTTTGCGACCTCAACTGCTTTCAACACATTTTTTGAGTTTCCTGATGTGGATATTGCAATAAGCAAGTCATTTTCCTTGCCATACCCGTAAACCTGCTGTGCAAAGACATAAACAGGATCAAGGTCATTATTAAATGCTGTCATAAGTGCTGCCTGACTACAAAGAGATATGGCAGGTAAAGCACCTTGCAGGTTTTCTTTTAAATCACTTGAAAGTCTGTCGTCATTGACCTTCCTTTTACAAAGAAAGCCCTTCATTAATTCGCCCACAATATGCTCACTGTCCGCCGTACTTCCACCATTACCACAAATGAAGACCTTGCCACCATTTTTGTATGTTTCAATAAGCAAATTCAAGCCATTTTCAATACCCTTTTCACAGGATTTAAGCTGAGGATATCTTTCAAAAATATTATCCATTATTCTGTCACCTCAAACAAATTATAAAAGTCCTTACCCGTAAAATCTTCTACAATTACATTTGTGCCGAGTTTTTTGTGTAATTCACGCTGATACTCTGCATTTTCGGGTAATCGGCTGATTACAACTGCACCTAACTCAACACCTGCCTGAATTTCTGCTCTGCCGTCGCCGATTACAAGGATATTTTCACCTGAAATTCCTAATTCCTTAATCAGGTCTTTCATAACTGCATCTTTAGGCTTCTTTTCTGTCCAGGTTGAGCCGATAATATCTTCTATCAACTCATCTTTCCCGATAGAATAGCCAAGTGCTTCAACTTCCTCGTGCATACCCATGCCTTTTTCCACAACTGCACCTGTGACAAAATAGTTTTTAACACCATTTTCATATAAAAGATTGAGAAAATTACAAGAGCCTTTTACACGGAATTTTTCAGGGTTTTCCTTTGCAAGAACAAGATTTTTATCTCTGCAATAGCCATTAAGAACTGCTTCATAAAGCTTGAAAAGTCGTGGTGTTTGTATTTTAAGCATTTCACTCATTTCAACAGTTTCAGGCAAATCATCATAGTATTCTTCACCATTATTGATTCGTTCAATTATCTGTGAATTTGTGTCCTGATTACAGAAAACCTGAATTTTACCTTCCTGAACACTTCTGCGAATTGCCCATTCCATTTGTGTAAGTGCAGAAAGACCTGCAGATTCAACGCAAAAAGCATCCGTTTCCGGTAATTTCCTTGTTCCTGCAAGAGAAATCAACCTTTTCGCATTTTCTTCGCTATCAAAATCTTCAGGCAAACCATTTTCAATAACATCATAAAGGCAGATGCTCATAACAGGAGGCCATTCACGAATAAGTGAATGTGTCCCGTCAATATCGTGAAAAGCATATTGAATTATTCTGTCTTCAAAATCGTTTATAATAATATCCGAATTTGTATTATGAAGAAAAATCATACATTTATCTTATCCTTGGTAAACTGTCAATCAAAGTGATATGGTCAGTATAGAAATTGCGTGTTTCGTTAGTTTTTCCGTTCATACCGATAACTGCACCGTGGTCACCCTCAATTGTCGGGAAAACATACCATTGGCCACGCTGAACTTCTTCTATTTGTTCGTTATATTCGATATATTCTTCGTCTGCAGGACATTGTGCTGAAACAACATTCACAAGACCATCATTAGGAAGCCATGTATCATCAATTTTCGCATCAGTATATCTTCCTATCAATGTTGCCAATGGCATAAGCACAACCATGGTTGAAGAAATCGGAATCTGATGATTTGATAATGGTGATTTTTGAGTTGTGCTGTAAGCGAATGAGAAATAGTATACACTTTCAACCGTTTTAATTGTTTCATTAAGCTCTGTTGCACCATCAGGTGATAAATCGTAAAAAGCATTATCTTTACCTTCGCTGAAATCACCATTTACAAGTGAAATTGTTTCGTCTGTACCTGATTTAATGCCAAAATGCTCAAGTTGGAAATCAATAAGACTGCTGTTATACATATCCCCTATTCCACCTGTTGCAAAAAGCACATTCAATGCAGTTTCCACGAGGTTTCCATGGTCAACAACATAAAACAAAGTTGAACCGTTATGAGGTGCACAAAGGGTTGTAACACTATTTATATATTCACCTTTTCCCCCTGTGAAAAACGGTGAACAGTCATCAGGACTTGCCTGTATTTCTGCTTCACTACCATATTCAAGAAGGCTTGTAAAAAGTGTAACTGTATTACCACCGAAAGAATGACCTATAAGATTGATTTTTCTTGTCTGACCACCGTCAGTTTCTGTTCCCCAATTTTCTACAAGTGGAGTCGAATATGTTCTGCCATATCGTTCGTGTCCGTGAGCCTTACTGTGTGATTCACCATAGTCAACTGTTGTACCCATAAGCTGTGCATAAAGCTCACAAGCTCTGTCCCAGGCACTTGAAAATGGCCCTACTGTTGCTTCTTCAACAAGATAACCCTGCGAACGGAGATAGCCTGAAATACAGCCTGTGCTTGAACCCCAATATGGTGTTATGCTGTTCATTCCTGCACTTTCGCCCCAGCCACCCATACCATGTACAAGTACATAAGTATAGTCAATAGGTTCTTCTGTAAGTCTTGCCCATAATTTTTTGTAGCCACCAAAAGGCAACGGTAAAACTGCCACAATTACAAGACAGACAACTAAAATTCCTGCTATTGTCTTTTTTGCACTGAACTTATCATTTTTCATAACATTGGCCTCACTTTCTGCAGTTAAAGGCTTGGTGTAGGTAACTTTTCCTGTATCTGCTAAGGCCTCGTTGTTCTGACCTGTAAGAAGAAAATCAGTTGTGACACCGAGAATTTTGCTCATTGCAAGCGCATTTTCGGTATCAGGAATAGCAGTTCCCGTTTCCCATTTTGAAACTGACTGACGAGAAACACCAAGTTGTTTGGCAAGCTCTTCCTGAGAAAGTCCTTTTGCTTTTCGCAATTCATATATTCTTTCGCCGATATTCATTCTTACACCTCACATTTAACTGTAACTATATTTTATAGAAACAGTTTTGTTTTTTCTACCAACTTTAGTTTGAACTTTGATTTTTGTTATAAATTACTTATGTAAACTCAAGTTTACTTCTTTGGTAAAGGTCTTTTTTTCGCAGTAAATTCAAGTGTGTCAATTCTGATGATGCTTACAACCGTTGTGAGCTTGTCCTCAAACTGAAAATCTTTTCCTGTCTGTGTTTTCATAAGAATTGAAAGTGCCTGCTTTTTCTCTTCAACATCTTCAACAAGAGTTGCAACACCTCTGCCCATAATTGATGCATAAGTAATACCATATCTGCAAGCAACATCACCTTCAAAAGGTGTAATATCACAGCACATTTCATAGAAAACCTTCGGATTAGCTTTTATAGCATCAATTTTTCTTCCTCGTCTTGCACCGTGAAGATAAATTGTGAGTTTTCCGTTTTCAAGGATATAGCCGTAATTCATAGGCACAACATAAGGCTCGTCACCATCTATCATACCCACATGGACAACCTTTGATTTTTCAAGGATTTCTATAATTTCATTTATATCTGTAACTTGTTGCTCTCTACGAGTCATTCCGTTCATAATTTTACCTCATTATATAAGACTGAATAAAAGTTTAAAATAACTGAGAATCATTTTCAAAATTTCTGTAACAAATGAATTCATATGCTGTTTTGCAGTTTCCTCATTTCTGTCTGTTGGCAACTCAACATAATCGTCATTTACAGGTGCTTTTTCTGTCTTTTTGATTGCGTAAGAGTCAATAAGCTCTTTTTCACCTGTTTCATCGTCAACAATATATGCGTTATAAACAAAATGCTCACTATCAAGACTTACTGTTGCAAAAACACCACCTGTTTTTGTATCTCTTGCAAGTGCAGCATTTTCAAGAATCGGAGGAATTGCCTCTTCGTTTACGCTGTAACGCTTTGTACCTGCTGTTGATGGGAGAATATGAGTTGTACCGTCAGGGTTAAGTGCAAATGTTGTTGGCACTCCATTCCATATTTCAGTTACAGTTTCGTAAGTCTGAACTTTTTCACCCTTAACAGATTCACTTCTGAAATACATATGGTCGTGACCTGCAAAAACAACATCAATTCCAAGCTCGTCAATTACAGGTAAAAGAAGATTTCTCATAATAATCGTGTCAGGCTTGTTGATGTTCTTACCTGCTGAATAAAGTGCTCTGTGAGTAAGAATGATTTTCCACTGTGCATCAGATGAATTCATATCATTTTTAAGCCAGTTAAGCTGGGAAGCTGACATGGGATACATATCATTTGAGTTAAGAACTGCAAAATGTGCATCGCCCCAATCGAATGAGTAATAACAGCCGGTGATAACTGAACTGCCCTCTGCCTCACCGATATTGAACATATTATTGAACTTGAACCACTGTAAATTGCCTTCGTGATTGCCTGCAACGGGAACAATAGTTGTGTTCATGTTTGAGAATGCAAAATTTCTGAAATAACTGTCCCATTCTTCATTTGTGCAATCATTGACAAAGTCACCTAAGTTTACTGCAAATTCATATTCAGGCATTGTTTCAACCGCCTTTTGCATTACAACTGCAGCCTGTTTAAAATTTTCTTCGTTACTTGCCTGAACGTCTGAAATTACGATAAAATCAGCCTTATCACTCTCATTATCAGCAGTTGTGAAATAACCGATTTCACTCCATACACCTGCTTCGCTGTCACCAACACGGTACTGATATTTTGTATTTGGTGTAAGGTTTTCTGCCTCTGCCTTATGTACATACCTTTCCATTGACGGATAACTTGTTCCGCTGATAATTTCAGCCTTTGTTAAATCCGTACCAACAGGAGCTACCTGTAAAGCTGTTCCAGCTTTTTCATCTGTGTACCAGCAAAAACCTCTTGCGGTAGCAGAGTCACCATTGATTGTAACGCTCACTCTTGTAACTTCATTCACGGCAACGGCACTTGCCATAATAGGAAATATCATACACAATACAAGAATGATTGAAATGATTTTTGTTGCTGTTTTTTTCATAATAATTTGCTCCTTTATTTATAATCACGTTTCCGTAAGGAAACATATCGCATCCGTAAGGATATATCGTGTCATAAGACATATCGTAAATCACAAATAGTGATTTATATCGCGGAAAGCATAAGCAAAGCCACGCTTTCCACATGTGCTGTTTTCGGAAACATATCCACAGGAGTAACCACAACTGTTTCATATCCCAATTCCTTTAATATTGCACAATCTCTTGCCTGAGTTGACACATCGCAAGAAACATATACGATTCTTTTCGGATTCATTTCTGCGACACATTCTAAAACTTCCTTATCACAGCCTTTTCGTGGTGGGTCAAGGATTACTGCGTCAGGTGTAATTTGTTTGTCCCTTAACATTTTAACTGCATCTTTTGCGTCTCCACAATAAAACTCACAGTTTTCAATATTGTTTCTCTTTGCATTTTCCTTTGCATCTTCGATAGCTTCAGGAATAATCTCAACACCAATTACCTTTTTCACATTTTTAGCCATTGAAAGACCAATTGTACCTGCACCACAATAAAGGTCGAGGATTGTTTCGTCACCACTTAACCCCACATACTCAAGGGCTTTTCCGTAAAGCAATTCTGCACAATCATGGTTGACCTGATAGAATGACAACGGTGAAAGTCTGATTTTCACACCACAAAGGACATCCTCGATATAATCCTCACCCCAAAGAGTTGTACAATTTTTACCAATAATTACATTTGTCTTTTCTGTATTTTCGTTTATGACAATGCTCTTTATCTCCTTGAATCGCATCAAGTCGTCACAAAGTTCATCTGCATAAGGCAAGGTGCATCCATTAATCACAAGACACACCATAATCTGTCCTGTCTTAAATGCTTTTCTTATGTAAATATGACGGACAAGTCCCGTATGATTTATCGAGTCATAAGCTGGGACACCGAATTCCATCATCCAATCTTTAACTGTATCGACAATTTTCGCAAATTCCTCAGGCTGAAGCACACAATCGGAAGAATTGATTATTCTATGGCTCTTCTGAGCATAAAAGCCCGCCACAATGCCCTTATCAAATCCAACAGGATATTGTGCCTTATTTCTGTATCTTTCCGTTTCACAAGTGATTATATCTTTTACAGGAACATCAATATGAGCAAGTCGTTGAAAAGCATCCTGAACCTTTTGCCTTTTAAGTGCTTTTTCTGCTTCATAGGAGATATGACGGAAGACACAACCACCACAAGAACGGAAGTGAGGACAATCCACATTAACTCTGTCTTTTGATGGAGTTACAATCTGTTTGACGATACCGATAGCATAGGTCTTTTTAGCCTTAATAATATGAGCAATTATTGTATCACCCTTTGCAGCACCCGATACAAAAACAGCCTGACCGTTATAATGACCGACACCATTACCCTCGGCAGTATAGCCCTCAATATTCAGTTGTATATCTTGATTTTTCTGTAAAGACATACTTTCACCTTATAATTTAAGAATGATTCCTGCAACAGCACCCAATAACAACCAGAATGCAGGGTGTAATTTTTTAAGCTTCTTTATAAACATAAGTGCAAAAAGTGAAACTGCAATTATAATTACAGGAATTGCAAATTCACCATTCACATAGAAAATCGGTTTGATAATTCCGAAAACTGCAAAGAGAACAAGCGCTGTAACAACGGGACGAATACCCGAAAACGCACCCTTTACATATTTGTTTTCCTTAAACTTCTTCAAGAAACCTGCAATTATCACGATTACGATAATTGACGGTGTTACAAGACCTAATATTGCAATCAATCCACCAAAGATGCCACCAATTGTACCAAATTCAGCAAATCCTGCATTGTAACCTGCATAAGTTGCCATATTAACACCGATAGGTCCCGGTGTACTTTCTGCAACGGCAACCATAACACCTAACTCTTCAGGACTGAACCACCCGTAATCACTTCTTGCCAAATCCTGCAAGAAAGGAATTGTAGCAGGACCGCCACCAACTGCGAAAATTCCTATTTTAAAAAATTCTAAAAACAGATACAAGAAGGTCATCATTTTGATTTTACCTCCTTGATTTTTCCGTAAACAACACCAACGATTCCACCGAAAATAACGAGAAGAATCGGTGTTATATCAAAAACGAAACATGCAATAATTCCAATTATGAACAGTACAACAGAAAAAACATTTACAAGGCTTTTTTTACCAAGTGTGATTACTGTATGTGAAAGTAATGCACAGACAACTGCATTGATTCCCGTAAGTGCTGATGCAACAATCGGATAATCCATAAACGACTGCAAAACGGATGCCACAATCGTGATGATTATTATGGACGGTGCTACCATTCCAAGTGTTGCAAATATTCCACCTAAAACTCCTGCCTGATAGTAGCCAACAAATGTCGCTGTGTTTACTGCAATAATGCCTGGTGTACACTGTCCCACAGCATAATAATCAAGCAATTCCTCTTCCGTTGCCCATTTTCTTTTTTCAACTATTTCTCTTGTGAGAAGTGGCAACATTGTAAGCCCGCCACCAAATGTTATTGAACCTATTTTTGCAAATGTCAAAAACAAGCTTAGTAATTTTTTAACCATTTCACATTTCACCGTTTAGTTATTTTTTGTCTCCACTCCAGAAGATGTAATCTGAAATCAGAATTGCTCTTACTGGAGCTGCCTCTGCACCACTGATTTTAACAGGTGCTGCGCAAAGAAAATATTCACCTGATTTAACATTACTTAAATCAAGATTTTCAAGAACTGCAATATTATCCATCATAAAAACCTTGTGTGTTCTTCCATCACTACCCTCGGGCTCGACAGTCATACCATCTGTTCCCACAAGATTATATCCTAAATATGAAAGCTCAGAAGCAGCTGATTCGTGAAAAACAGCTTTACCATTACTTTTTACAAGTATTTTTTTCACATTCCTTGGAAAATACTCTTCTATCATCGCACCGGTAATCATTGGAACATTTGTCTCAATCACGGCACACGGACCAACAAAAGTCTCAAGATTCATTTCTGTGATATCACTACCATTTGGTAAGAAATGTAGTGGTGCGTCCATATGTGTTCCGTTATGCAGACACATATCAATTTTACTGAGATTGTATTCCGAATTTTCGCCTATACTTTTTACTGTTTCAAGCTTTGCCACAGGGTCCCCGGGAAAAACAGGACAATTTAAAACTTCTCTTGAAATATCAATAATCTTCACGTATATACCCCCATTTTCATTTATCATTTCATTTTATCACACATTTATTGGTAATTCAATATTTAGCAGGAATAAATCCTCCCCCGATAAATTATAATTTATTGCATAAAAATACCGAGTATTCGTGACGAACACTCGGTAAAATATTTTTAAAAAATTAATACGCCTTGCCCCAATAGAGCATTTTATCAGCAGGTTTGCCACAGCAAACACACTTGTCACCGATTTTTTCTTGAACGAAAGGAATGCAACGAGATGTAACACCAGCCTGCTCCTTAAGTGCATCTTCACATTCACGATCACCACACCACATAGCCTTGATAAATCCAGGCTTGTTTTCTGCAGTTTCAATCATTTCGTCCATATTGTGAACAACATAAGTCATATTGCTACGACGCTCAAGCGCAGAATTGTAAAGACCATCGTGAACCATCTGTAAAAGTTCAGGAATCTTTGTTTCCAATTCATCAAGAGACACAAAATACTTTTCTCTTGTATCACGACGAACAACAACACACTGATTATTTTCAATATCACGAGGGCCTAATTCAAGACGAAGCGGAACACCCTTCATTTCATATTCAGCATATTTCCAACCGGGTGAATTATCAGAAAGGTCAATTTTTGTTCTGCAAATCTTTTTAAGATTTTCATAAACCTCGGTTGCCTTTTCTTTAACGCCAGGCTTATGAGAAGCAACCGGAATAACAACAATCTGAATAGGTGCAACTTTTGGTGGTAAAACAAGACCATTATCATCACCGTGAGTCATAATAAGAGCACCAATAAGACGAGTTGTACAGCCCCATGATGTCTGGAAAGGATGCTTCAATTTGTTGTCCTTATCCTGGAACTGAATACCAAAAGCCTTTGCAAAGCCGTCACCAAAATAGTGGCTTGTTGCAGACTGTAATGCTTTACCGTCGTGCATAAGTGCTTCAATAGTATATGTATCTTCAGCACCTGCAAAGCGTTCTTTCGCTGTCTTTACACCCTTAACAACAGGCATTGCAAGACAGTTTTCACAGAAATCAGCATAAACATTAAGCATTCTGATTGTTTCTTCCTGAGCTTCCTCTGCAGTAGCGTGAATTGTATGTCCTTCCTGCCATAAAAATTCTCGTGTACGAAGGAAAGGTCTTGTAGTCTTTTCCCAACGAACAACAGAAACCCACTGGTTATAAAGCTTTGGAAGGTCACGATATGACTGGATTATGTTTGCATAATGCTCACAGAAAAGAGTCTCAGATGTTGGTCGAACACAAAGACGCTCCTCAAGTTTTTCACTACCACCATGAGTTACCCACGCAACCTCAGGTGCAAAACCTTCAACGTGGTCCTTTTCCTTATTCAAAAGACTTTCAGGGATAAACATAGGCATACAAACATTTTCATGTCCTGTTTCCTTAAACATACCATCAAGAGTTTTCTGGATGTTTTCCCAGATTGCATACCCATAAGGTCGAATAACCATACATCCTTTAACACTGGTATATTCAACTAATTCTGCCTTTTTAACAACATCTGTGTACCATTTGGCAAAATCCACGTCCATTGAGGTAATTTCCTCAACCATCTTTTTTTGTTCAGCCATTTTTTCTTCTTCCTTATCACAAAAGATACAGGGACAAAACACACGCTGTCCCTGTTAATATAATTTAAATTAAAATTGTTAATTAGTTTTCTTCAATAAACTTAACAATATCAGCAACAGTTCTAATAGATTCAAGCTCTTCGTCAGAAATTTCCATATCAAATTCATCCTCAAGAGTCATAACCAAATCTGCAAGGTCAATACTGTCAGCGCCAAGGTCTTCAAGAAGAACAGCGTCCAAAGTAACAATGTCCTCATCCAATTCAAGCTGGTCACAAATAATTGCGCGAACCTTTTCAAATATCATACCTACACCTCCGTTCAAAACTTTTATTCCTTATAATAGTAATTTTTTTTGACTTATTTGTCAACACTTTTATCAAATTTTATAAAATCTTTGATTGGTGTAAAGTCAATCCCCTTTACATTTTCAACCAAACTGTAGAAAGTTTTGCAGATTTCCACACATCCACCAGAAGAAT
The DNA here is from genome assembly GCA_045531435.1 of Candidatus Fimenecus sp. Classification (GTDB taxonomy): domain Bacteria; phylum Bacillota; class Clostridia; order Oscillospirales; family Acutalibacteraceae; genus Fimenecus. Next base: position 2,221 of record JAZSDZ010000031.1, on the reverse strand, counting down.
CACTTTCCGTATTAAATGGCATTACAGGGTCATGAACTGACAAGCGAAGTAAGAACCATCCATTTCTCTTTTCATCCTTAAATGACACTCTTACACCTTCGTAATTGTCAGTTGCTAAAATCATGTGCTCATTTTCATCTGCAAGTTTCTTTATACTTTCAATAAGAGCTTCACCAATTTCACGGAAATTTTCTTCTGTAATATTAAAACGAAGTTCTTTTTCTTCAAGTGGCTTTTTAAGTGATGAAATACAATCACCGATTTTTTTATTTTCTCTTCGGAGAATTGCTGCCTTAATTATAATCTTCGTTACAAGATATGCACCATCATCAAGGTAATAATTTTCTTTAAATGCCGCGTGTCCCGATGTTTCAATTGCAAGAGGAGTATTTTCACCGAGAATTGTGCGACGAATTGCCTCATCAATTACATTTTTGTATCCTCGTTTGAAACGGATATGTTTTCCACCAAGAGTTTCTTCTATAAAATCATGAAGGCCGTCACTTGTGACAGAGTCCGTAACAATACTGCCACCCTTGTTGTTTTCAAGGGCAATCACAGATGCCAATGCAACAATGGCATTTCTGTTGATTTCTTCACCCTTTTCGTCAACGCAGGATGCACGGTCAACATCAGTATCAAAAATCACACCTAAATCACAATTATTCTCCACAGTTGCCTTACGGATAAATTCCATAGCAACCTTATTCTCAGGATTCGGAATATGATTAGGGAAAAGTCCGTCAGGCTCTAAAAACTGACTTGCAGAAACATCTGCACCAAGAGGTTTCAAAACCTTTGTTGCATAGAAACCACCAACACCATTACCTGCATCAACCGCAATTTTAAATCCGTCAAGAGGCTTTTCATAATCCCTTGCATTCACTTCTCGTTTAATCATATTACAAAGAATTTCTGCATATTCGGAAATATAATCAATTTCTGTGATTTCACCTTTGTTTTCAGCCCTTTCGCAAGGCTCTTTTTCAGCGACAGAAAGAATACTTTTTAATTCTTCGCCGGATAATCCACCGCCACGAGTGAAAAATTTAAGACCGTTACGGTCAAATGGATGATGACTTGCAGTAATCTGAATTGCACCATCACAATTTTTTGTAACAGTTGTCATAAACATAGCAGGAGTTGAACAATATGAGCAATTAAGCACGCTTACGCCCATTCCGCTTACAACTGAAATGACCGCATTTCTTATTCTGTCAGCTGAAATTCGTGAATCGTGACCTACCGAAACTGTCAAATCACCATATTCCTTGCCTGTTTTTTCTTTCAAGAACATTATAAATGCAGTTGAAATAAATCTTACAACATCATCTGTCAATTGAATTTCAGGGTATTTTTCAGTTACAACTGCCACACCACGAACATCAGTACCACTTTTTAAATGCATTAATTTCATTTAATAAGACCTCTTTTCAAAAGTTCTTCTGTTGCAAGCATCACACCGATTTTGCCACTGTGAAAATTAAGTCCACCCTGCATCCATACGGCATATGGCTCACGAAGTGGTGCGTCGGCAGAAAGTTCAATTGATGAACCAGATGTAAAAGCCCCAGCAGACATAATAACCTGATTATCATAACCTGGCATATCCCAAGGTTCAGGCATCACATAAGAATCTACGGGAGCACCTTTCTGGAGCCCTTGACAGAATGCAATAAGATTTTCTGCATTTTCAAGGCAGATTGCCTGAATAATATCATGTCTTTCTTCTTCCACAGTCGGAGTAACCTTAAATCCTAATTCTGTATATACGGATGCTGCAAAAACAGCCGTTTTAAGTGCTTCGCCAACAATGTGTGGTGCATTGAAAAGCCCCATAAATACACTTCTGTTTTGCCCTAAAGTTGCGCCAACCTCAGTACCGAGTCCGGGAGTTGTAAGTCTGTAGCCACAAAGCTCAACCAAATCCTTACGACCTGCAATATATCCGCCACAAGCGGCAATTCCGCCGCCTGCATTTTTTATAAGTGAGCCTGCCATTAAATCTGCACCGACTTCAGTTGGCTCAAGTTTTTCCGTAAATTCACCATAGCAGTTATCAACCATAACAATTGCTCGTTTATTAACTCTATGTACAATTTCACACACCTTTTCAATTTCTGCAATTGAAATCGTGTGACGAAGTGAATATCCGCGGGAACGCTGAATATATACCATTCTGACACTCAAGTCCCTTGATGCTTCTTCAATAGCACCATAG
>JAZSDZ010000138.1:0-5831 GCA_045531435.1 Candidatus Fimenecus sp. | reverse complement strand
AATTATCAATTGATTCATTTATATCAATCTCATAAATATCATCATTTTCCTCTAAGTTCAAAATATTATCAATCGATGATAAGTTTGAGCGAATTTCTGATGGTATTTTCTTACTATTTATACCGAAATCCTCTGCTGTTTTTCCGCAAAACAACAACATGCATATTTTCAAGGATATGGTCGATTCAAAATGCTCATTTAAAATAATTAATGTATCTGCAAACTCATCTGTTAAGCTGCTAAACTCAGAGACTGACATCAGCTTTTCATAATAGTAAATTATTTCTTTAAACTGCATTATTTGCTCTACATTAATATTCTTAACAAACAAAATGTCTTTTTCAACAATAGATTTCATATGCATAAAAAGATTATCGCTACAGTAGTTTGCAATTTTTTGTGCAAAATCAATAAAATCTTCTTTTGCTTTATTTAACACATCATTTTTTCTATTATTATATTTTAATTTTTCTTCCAACAAGGCAACAGATGTTGGCATAATACCATCTTGCTCAGTCCATCCTAAATATTCAATTATTTCTCTTGCATGATTCCATCTATCATAATAAGACTTTAGTATTGAAAAGGTGTCTTTATCAATTTGTTCACCATCGTTTAATTTTTTTGAGATTTCAGGAATAACTTGAACCGATTTTTTTTGCAACTTAATCAGGTAATCTAAATCATTATGTAGCTCTTCATACTTCTCATCAATAACACTATCAAATTTTAAAACATCCGGGACATTTTCCTTTATTTCATTACACAGTTCACTATCTTCTTCTATAATACAACAAAATCCATCTAAAGCATAAGGTTGTAAGTGACCAGATGTATTGGCAGGATTAGTTTTCAATACGCAGTATAAATCATTCCCATTAATAGACTTAATATTCGTATTAAAAACAATTTTAGAGTTGTCTTGAAATTCGTAATAATATATAGGATTTAAACCTACCAGTGAGCGTGAAAATGCATATGCAATTTTAGCACTCCATACATCAGCATCTCTTTTTTGTCCAGTATATTTGTTTAACGTTTTTGAATTATTTACCCACCATGACATAAATGCAACAGCGTGCATTTGCCCAACTTCTTTGGATGTTGTAACTTTATCAACTTCAGAATTTTCTAAGAGCACTAGGTTAAGCCCATCAATTAAAAAGTTCTCACTAAAATCATTTTTTATCCATGTTTGAAGTGTTCTTCCTCCTGAAAACTCTTTGTAATTGATTCCATAATCTGTGGCTAACTTAGGTCCTATGCTAGCTAAAAGATATTTACCATCATTTTTCTGAATAAGGTCGGTCAGAATTCTTATAATCAAATTATGATTTTTCCCTTTTAGGCAGCAAAAATCCCCTTCAAATTCGAATTTATCATTGAAATCACTCTTTAACCATGCTAACAAACCTTTACCATTAGAATACTCTTTATAATCGATATCATAATCTGTTTTTAGTATTGGTGCAATGCTAGATAACAATATCTTTCCTTCATTTTTATTGAGAATTTCTTCTAGTATGTACAATATGTTTTCTGGAATTGTGTTTACCAAACGACATTGGATAATTGTTCCTCCACTTTCATGTTTCACATCTTCCAAAATGAAGCTTTCAGGAAAATATTCTAAAAAACGCCTTAATCTTGATTTACCCTGAGAAACATATTCTTTATAATCAATATTATTTTTTATTAAAACTTCAATATTAAATTTTGTTATATCAACACTATAATCTTTATCTGAAAAAAATTTTCTCGCCAAATTTTGTATTAAAGATCTAAAATTATCATCAATTTTTTTTGGTGTAAATGCTTCCATATTTTTTGTACCCCTTTCAAGTTTATACGACAAAATACAAGTAATTTTATTTTATCACAAACTATAAAAATTTTCAATGGATATAAACAAGAATATGGCCTTAATGCATCCTCAATTTAGTTAAACCATTGGTGTTCTATATTTCAAATCTTTTAAATTTCAAAAGCACAATAAAAAATTGCTCTCTTCAGCAGTATTTACTTGCCAAAAGGAGCGTTACTTAATTTTATTTACTCTTATAAAACAACAATGCATTAACTCTTACACCGTTCTGAATTACCTCAAAATGAAGATGCGGTCCCGTTGAATATCCGGTTGAACCACAATCTGCTATCACCTGTCCTTGCTTTACCGTCTGTCCGGCAGATACGTGAAGAGCAGAACAATGAGCATAAAGAGTTGAGTAAGTGTCATCGTGTTTAATCTTTCATAATAACCACAGTGATTATTTTAAACTACAGTTACTGCAACACTATAAATCTATTTTATTAATCAAATATTTTGCACGGACTTTCAAATACAATACTACCCCGTTAAGACTGCAGATTTTTTGCTTTCCCAACGGGGCTTTTTTGTTTTCTCTGATAAAGTGATATTTGGTTTTCGTTTAAACAAATTGTATATTTCTATATTTTGTAATATATCATAAATTTAAATTGAGATTGTTCGATAGAAACATCTGAAACATACAATACATCATTAAAGCGATTTCTATTTTACAATTGGTGCATTCTGCCCGTTGTACTAAGGACAAAAATGTGCTAAAAACAGCCCTATTGAAAAGAAAACATTTTTTAAATAAACACCTCATTCAACCTATACCTACTGACATTGTAGCTATTCTCACGCTCAATGGCACCGGATTTGACGAGGTCGGTCAGGCGTTTCTTTGAAAATGAAGTTGATCCGAAAAAGGCATCAAAATTTGCAACGGGAAGCACAACCCAATCAGTGTCCTCTTGTCGGTTGGCATAGTAATATTTTATGAGAATTTCAAGTGCATTAGCTGTGCTCGGTGCTGTTGTAAAATCAGTTATCTTTGCTTTTGTTTCTTCAGGCAGTTCAAAATCCTTGTTTTTAAGCTCACCAAGCTCTAAAGCAGATGAAAGAATATCATCAAACCTCAATATCCATGCACCTTTGGTTTTTAGGTAATATGTGCTGAAATGCATACGGGTAACCTTGTCACGCCAAGCGGTATCAATGTTCTTATCCATAATCATATATTTCTCATACTCTTTGGTTGTGAACTTGTCCAGATTGTTTTTAACAAAATTCATAGCATTGTGAAAATGTCTGTAAAACCAACCTTCACCGTTTTCTGATACAAGTTCGGGAAATTCGTTGTGATACTCCCTGAAATCTGTTGTAAAACGCCACTCTTCCTTTTCTTTTGCATTATCCTTGTCGGGAATACTGCACCAAGCAGAAATTGCCCGTCTTGCATATTCAATGTCAGCACTGCCGTTTTTGAACATATATCCTCTTGCGATTATGGTCAGTACCCTCGGAAATCCCTCAAAGCCTTGTATGCCCTCACGGGTGAATCTGCCGAGAAATGAATTATCATTTTTGTTGTCACGCTTGTATATAGGTGTTTTCGTGTAAGACTTAAACTCGACTATCTCGTTCAACATAAGACTTGCTCCTATCAATAATGTGTTTCTCTGTTTCGGTCAGCAAAATATCAAAGATAAATCTTCTGTAGCCTGCCGCAACAACATAGGGTACTGCATCACTTAACCTTATGATTTTTGAAAGTAGTTTTCTGCATTCTGCTGTTACTGCTTCCTTGTAATCGTAGGTTTTAGATTTGTTTCTGTATGCGAGCATCATTGCAGTCATTTCTTCACTGTCATTTTCAAAATGAAGTGAAGTGAGGTTACGCAATTTGTTCTCGGCATACCTGTCACAGATAATATCAGAAAACACCCTGTCTCCGTTATGCCTGAAATCACAGAATAACTCAATATAGCTTTCAAAGCGTTCACCTGCAAGATATATCCTTAAAAATTGCTTTCTTTCTTCGGGCAGCATAAATTGCCATTTGCGCTCCTGCATCTGAGTATAGATTTCTTCAATCTCTTCGGGAGTGAAATCGGTGAAGAGTGAATACAGCTCGTCTGTGTCATAATCGTTTTCCTGACCACGCATAAAGAGAATACGCTCAATGTCGGATTTTCTTTCAGGGATATCAGACCGGTTTCTGTTGTTGCGGATTCTTCTTAAGCAATGCTCATAATCATTCATTAAAGCAGAAACACGGGCAAGCTTCTTTTTATCAAGACCTGATTTCCAATCAGGATTCTGAGCAAAGGTAAAAATTTCACTGTCAGGTGCAGTTTTTTCTTTTGCTTTCGGTGTGTTTCTTTTCAGTTCATATGCATAATACGGCAGTCTTTCAAGGTTTGAGCTGACATCCGACCAATCGGTGTTTTTGAAGAATTCTCTGAATTGTTGGTCATAAGTCTTTTCATACCAAGACCTGCGTTCGTTCTGCTTTTCGATAAGGGATTTGTATTTAAGAAACAGACTTTTCGGTGCTTTGTTTGTTACAAGATATTCCGAAAGGTCAGGCTTTACACCGCTTTTTGCAGAGTCAATTTCCAAGCCTGTAAGAATCGCAAGGATTTCCGTTTCCTTTCTGTACTGTGCTTTCTTGCCTTTTGCATTTTCGTCATAAGCTAAAATACTTCTGTTAAGTGCGGCATTTGATATTTGTCCCACACGGGAAGAAAAAGTATTCTTAACAGTTTCAAATCTTGCTTCCCAATACTGTGAATCGGATACAATTGGTTCTTCTGTTGGTATAAATAACAAAGGCAACGGGTTATCACTTTTGCCGTAATACTCAGGTTCGGTTTCCTTTGTATAGAGATAAGAAATGATAATACGGTCAGCAATAGTCTTTACCATATCACCGTCAAAATCTGCACCGCCAAGATGCATAGGAATATCAGAATTATCAGGCACCATAATTACATCGGTTAAATGGCTGAAGTATTTATCTCTGTAATATCCGACATCTTTCAAAGGTCGCACCTGAACACTTTCATTTTTAGATATGTGCGGATTGCGAAGAAGAGAATATTTGTAGTTTGTGCCGTGGCTGTTGCCGGGTGCATAAACAAAATTACCGGACAATTCTTCGTTACTGATGTCAGCAAATTTTCTGCTGCCATCAGCAAGAAAAGTAAAAAGTGACATTAAGTCAGCAGACAAATATCTGTTATCACCCTCTACAAAAAGCTGTCCTATTGCATATTTCCTTAAAATGTTTTCTGCAATATCATCTATGTCTTTAGAGAAGAATGGCTCATCAATAAGCAATGAGTTTTTAGTTATAAGCCTTGCTTTGGTTTTTAAATCTTCATCACTGTCATCTAAATGCTTTGCATAATAATCTATTCTGTATTTTCTGTTGTTACAGTAATCGTAATAAGACTGCTCCGTTACTTTTGTCAGCCACTCTCTTTTATCACGTGAAGGACTTTCTTCCCAACCCAAAGGTAAATCTTTCGGTCTGAATTTTTCTTCAGGTATTGCAACGGTATTTAAAAACTGAAAGTTAAGTTCAGTTAAATTTTCATTTTCACCTTTACCTACATTTGAAATGTATAACGAGTGTCTGTACTTTTTACAGCGTTCAAGATAATCGTTAAAGGTTAAATTGTTTTCACTTAACCAACCTTTACCTTTGAACATTGTATCGGTAAGAATAAGGTTTATCTTATCAACAGGATGTTCAACACCCCACATATCTTTAACAGAATATATACCTAAACTTTTAAGAAAAGATTTGAAATCAACCTCATGTACCATACCTTTTATGTAAGGCAAACGAATCTGAAAAGAAGAATGTATATGCTTCCCAGAAAACTGTTTATCAATTTCTTTTGCGAATGATGGTGAGATAAAACCTTCACCGTCAAATGAATCAAAAGAAAATTCAATATCCTTTTCGGTGCGTTTGTATTTTTTTACTGCCGTGTTTTTATCTTTTGATGTA
>JAZSDZ010000052.1:0-3162 GCA_045531435.1 Candidatus Fimenecus sp. | reverse complement strand
CGTCCTTAAGTTCCGGAATAAAAAAACGCAAAAATTCTTTTGCACATTCCGTTAACGCTTTATCTTTATCACAATCTTTAATTGCATGTGATAAAAGCCAGCAAATAAAAGCATCCTGTGATAATTCGCTTGTTGCGTACTGAAATAAATTGTTATTCATATCTCTTCCTGCGTGCTTGATTCCTAATAATTATATCACCATTATATTGATAATTCAATAATTGATAAAAGTGTCATTACGCCAAAACAACAACCTGCCTGTTCATTTTTTCCATCATTTCAAGAAACCAATCAAAGCCACAGTTAGCAGGCAGTTTTACAATTACAGGTAATTTTATTATATTGATATCCCGTATTTCATTAAATTCATCCCAGAATCTGACGAGATTCAGAAAGCAACGCAGATTATACATAAAGAAATCCTTTTGACTTAAATCTGCTGTTGCTTTTCCTTTCTCACCTTTTGTAACAACAAATTCGCCGTTGGATTTTAAAGAAAGCCACAAATCTTTTTCTTTATTAATTAATTCAGGCTTATAGCTTTTTATAAATTCATTCAGATAAGCTCTGAAAAAACGGGTTTCCCCTATTCCGTTTGTCAGAGTTGAAAATTTGCCTTTGTAGAAATACTTATTATCTTTATAACATGCTAATCTTAAAGGATAATTTTGTTTTTCAAAATCATCAAAACACATAAGAGAACGCTCTTCTGCTGACATATTTAATAACGCACTCATACTAAAAACCAATTCTGCAGGTTTGTTGCGGTTTGGCTTTCTCCGGTATTACAATATCACTTTCTGTAAGAGTTGAAATCACTTCAGAAGTAACATCTTCATACTCCATATTAACTAACCTGTTTGCTTGCTCCATTTTGGCTTTTTCAAACACGTTTCTGACAAATCTGCCGTTACCGAAATCGGCAGATTTTTTGCTTTCAATAAATAAATCTTTAAGCTTAACCTTTGCTTCATCCGTAAACTGCATATTAGATTTTTCTGCAGTAAGCTCAGCAATCTGCAAAAGCTCGTCCTCATTATAATCATCAAAAGGAATGTTAAAAGCAATTCGCGAGCGAAGACCCGGGTTTTTATCTAAAAAACCTTCCATCTTATCGGGATAACCTGCGAAAATAACTACTGTATCTTCACGGTTGTTTTCCATTTCCTGAACGATGGTATTTATTGCTTCATCACCATAAAGACCGTCACGGTCATCCACAAGGGAATACGCCTCATCAATAAACAGAACACTACCCTTTGCTTTTCTGAACATAGCTTTTACAAGCGGTGCAGTCTGACCAACATATTGACCTACAATATCAGCCCTACCCACCTCATACAAATCCCCCTTTGATAAAAGTCCGTTATCCTTCATAATCTGTGCAAAAAGTCTTGCAACAGTTGTTTTAGCTGTTCCGGGATTACCCGTGAAAATCATATGCATAGCCGGTCTGTCGGCAGAAACACCCTTCTCCGCATAAAGCTTTTGAACCTTATAAAAATTAATAGCCTGAGTTATAACTTTTTTTGCGTTATTAAGACCTATAAGCTGCTCAAGCTCTTTTACTGCATCGCCCTTTGGTGCCTCTTTCAACTGCGTTGCTTTAACTGTTTTTATATCTTTATATTGAGGATAAATTTTTGTTTTGAGCTTATGTGAAAGCCATTCATCAAACATATTCTGAAGATTTAATTGATTATAGAAGGTGTTTTCCTGTAATTTATTAAACAAGTTTTTATCTGCCGAAATATTATTCTTTCTTGCAAGCATTTTAAGATACGTTTTAGCTTTTTCACCTGTAACCTTATCCTCCGAAATTTCAACAAAGGAAACTGATTTAAGATTTTCCATAAAAGCATCCTTCATTTTTTCACTTTCTGCAGGCAAGCAGAGAATAGAAAGAACATTATTTTTATACTTCTCTATCATTTCGCAAACTTCTATAATACTATCCTTGTTTCTTCTGGCAAAGCTACCGTTTCTTCCATCCGTTCCTGAAAACTGAATAACAACAGTACCACCTGTGCAGGATTTATATACAGATTCCAAAGAATCATCATACAAGCTGGTATCATTATCAAAAAACAATTTGCAAAATCTTTTATTAGTAATCCGATTATTGTTATATAACGAGCATATCAAACTATTGTATGCTGTTACACGAGAATCATTGTTGTCTGTTTTTATGAGATAATGCACAGGATGACTTTTTATTTTTCCGCAGGCTTTACCCATATAAATACGCTCAATTTCAGGCACAAGAGAATCCTCAAACAACATTTCACGAGCATCATTAATAAAAGCGTCTTTGTTCTGTTCTATGGTAATAATATTTTCTACATATTTAACATCACAGCGTCTGTCAAAGTTATCTAATTCCATACCCTCAAGAATATCATAAGTGGAAGAAATAAAAGAATTTCTGTCTGCTTTACGTAAAAGCATAATCAAAGCTTTAACAGTAATTTCTTCAATTTCAAATGATGTAATCTTTATACCGACAAGCTGAAGATATTTTTTCAGAACATCTTCAATTCTTTCATCACCCTTTAAAACTGCACCAATAGTAATTTTTTTCGGATTAACCATTGTTACGAACAAATAACTATGTTTATGGCTTTTCTGATAAAACATTTCATTCAAGCCGGGAAAGGATGCCGCATAATCCTCATACGCTTCTCTGTCTCTTGTATTCGGAACACCCTCATTTTTCTCCATAGTTGCAGTAATCTTATAAAAAAGCATTCTTGCACCTCCTTGTTGTTATGGTAATATAATACGATATTTTATGTACCGGTTTTGGTGCATTGAAATTTTCTACGTTTTAATCTGAATATATATCTATTCTGAGTTTGAGTTGTTCTATTTCTCTCTCGCAATCAGCTAACTGACATTGATATTTTGCTTGATGGTTTTCAAGAATCTTCTCAATATCAGCCATCCTCTTTTGTGCTTCAGATTGATTTTTCAAAATCATCACAGGCACCTTATCAAAATTTTTCAATACATTTATTACACGCTTTGCATTACCCTTAGTCGATTTACCCATTCCCACAGCAAACAGTTCATTTCTATTTTCGAGATAAATAGTAGGTTTTTTCTCGTCTATAGTTTCAGGAATAACAATTTTAAAGCCCAGAATTGTTACAGAATTTTGTA
>JAZSDZ010000079.1:0-13885 GCA_045531435.1 Candidatus Fimenecus sp. | reverse complement strand
ATTCTATCCATTTGGTCTATATTTGATGCTACATTGTAAAAGCTCTCGGCACGGAGAAAGAACCCATCACGAGGTTGCTTTAATCCTCTGCGAATACTTAAATATTCGTGTAAATCAGAATGTGAGTTTTCGGTTGAAAAGTTGAAATTCTTGCTTCCACCCTCTGGGTTAAAACCTAAAGCTACAGCAAGCCCCTCAATCAATGTTGATTTACCAATTCCATTTTCACCAATTATAAATGTTACAGGCTTGTTGAATTCCAAAGAGTTACTTTTAAGCCAATTTACAACTGGTAGATTATTGATATAATTCCCACTGGGAATATTGTTGCTTATACTGATTTCACGCACAAATAAACCATCCATAATTATCACCAATATGATTTTATCATATAATCAGCGTTTTGTAACTAAAAGAATTTGATATGTGTACACATAAACGGACATAAGGCTAAAAGCATTTTTAAAGCCTCACCTCAACCTCACTACCATTCTTGAAGTGGAACACCAATCGTTCGTCTGCATACACAGTTACATGGTCAATGGTGGTGTGCCATAGTGCCGGATTGAACTGTAATTCAAGCTCATCAAGTTCTATGACAGCAAATACGAAATAACTCATTTTGTCGAATTGTTGTAATCGTCGTTCTTTCTTTTTCTTTAGGTAATCATATCTGCTCTGCAATTTCTCATGTCGTTCTACAAGTGAGTTGTACTTGCTGATATACTCTTTCTGGTTGATAGCCTGTGTGGTGTTATCATTCACACATTTTTTGATGAGTTCTGTCAATACATCCATTTCCTGAATCAGCTGTTCACATTCAGTATCGATGGCAGTTGTGTCTTCAAGTTGACGCATTATCATTCGACCATCTTCCAGTAATGCTTCACGGTCTGTTATTAACTGACTCAATGCTGTTACAAAGCATTTCTTGATGTCATCTTCATACAAATGAGGTGTAGTGCATTTCTTTTCACCTTTGAATTTAGCGTTACATTGCCATATTGTTCTGCGATATTTACTGTTAGAATGCCATACCTTTGAACCAAGTATTTCACCACAATCACCACATATGAGTTTACCTGCAAACGGACTGTTACATAAGGTTCGTCTGTTGTCATCTTTTCTTCTGTTCAGTTCTAACTGCACTCGCTCCCATTCTTCAGGGACTATGATAGCCGGGTGGCTGTGTTCAACATAATACTGTGGAACTTCTCCTTCGTTCACTTTCATCTTCTTCTGCAGAAAGTCCACAGTATATTTCTTCTGTAATAGTGCAGAGCCTTTGTATTTTTCATTTCGCAAAATACTCTCCACCGTCTGTCGTTGCCATTTTTGTTTACCTGAAGGTGTTGGTATTTCATTTTTCGTTAAGTGATTTGCAATAGCACAAGTTGTCATTCCTTCCATAAACATTCTGTAAATATCACGGACTATCTTTGCTTCTTCAGGTACAATCTCAGGCAAACCATCTATTCCCTTTTTGTAACCAAGGAAATGCTTGTATGGAATACTGACTTTTCCATCTGCAAATCGCTTTCTTTGTCCCCAAGTAACATTTTCAGAAATAGAACGACTTTCTTCTTGTGCAATAGATGACATTATGGTTATTAAGAATTCACCCTTTGAGTCCATTGTCCATATATTTTCTTTTTCAAAATAGACCTCAACACCTTTGTCTTTCAGGTCACGAACAGTTGTAAGGCTATCTACTGTGTTTCTTGCAAAACGAGATTAATAAAAACACCCGACCTGAGGATTTTACTCAAGTCGAGTGTTTTAAAATTACTCTGACATTAAAATTTCAGATTGATTAGTAAACGATTCTTGAAACACCGAAGAGATTCTTGAAGAAAGATATGAGTTTCTGGAAGAAACCTGCTTTTGATGTAATCTGTATGCTATCGGACATTTCGTTGCCACTTTCGTCAATTGCAACATTACCATTTTCATCAATCAGTGTTGCTTTTACGGTTGCGTTGCCCTTTGCTACGGAAGTCAATTTGCAAGTCGTGCCATTGTCCTCAGTAGCCATATTGAATCCATCACCTTCAATTGTCCATTTTACTGTCCAACCTTCTGGCAATTCTGCACCATTGAGATTAGCACTTATTACAAGTGTATCACCATAGTTAACAGCAGTTGTTGAAGGTTGTTTGATTTCAAAACCGTTTATTACACGTTCGTAAACTGCTATGAAAGTCAGGTTTTCAGCCGGCATTGTTGAAGGAATTGCACCATTCCATTTAACAAATTTATAACCAGGCTTTTCTGCAGCTACAGGTGTTTCAATCTTTGCACCATACAAGTAGTCTATGGATGTTTCTTCACCATCAACAACAGTTGTGAATGTATAAGTTTTTCTGTCAATATAAACGGAAAGAACGAGTGAATTATCTGCTGAAATCTTACCTGAAAGAACGCTCTTTGATTCGTTGAGTTCAAATCCGTTTTCGATTTCAGGACTAACAGTTGCAGTTTCATTTGTTGTACCTGAAAGCACCTTTTCGGAAAGAATATATTCACCGTTTTCATTCATTGTATATGTTTTTACAGTGTATCTTGTATCGTTTGCAGGTACCCATACAGCAATAAATGTCATACCATCGACGCTTGTCATTTTGCCTACATTTGTACCAAGATTTTCACCATTATATTCCCAACCGGAGAATACAAAGCCTTGCATTGTTGGTTCAGTCTGAGCAGGAATATCGGAATCGAAATCAGCAACAACAGATTTTGCTACTGTTGTACCATCTGCCCATTGACCACCATTTGCATCAAAGGTTGCATTATAGCTGTTAGCTTTATAAAGTGCTTTGAATTCAAGGTTACTTGCAGGCATTCTGTTTGGTACAGTTTTATCCCAACCAACGAATGTATAACCAGTTCTGTCGGTATTTTCATATTCTGTGATTGCTTCACTTTCGTCATATTCAACAGTATGTGTGCCATCTGACATAATCCACTTGATTTCAAATGTGCGTGCTGTTACAGTTACCTGACATTCGGCACTGATACCATCGGAAGCACTTGTTGCTGTAATGGTTGCTGTACCGGGGTTATATGGTGTTACAACACCGTTTTTATCCACAGAAGCAACAGATTCATCACTTGAAGTCCAGATAACATCCTTAATACTTGCCTCGTCAGGTGTTATATATGCTGTAAGTTGAACAGCATCCTGACCGGGATAGAATTCGAGTGAAGTATGTGAAAGACTGATACCTGTTACAGCAACACCAGGTGCACCACTGATAACACGCTGTTCAACACCGGAGCCGAAATCACCGATAATCAACACAATCAGGTTTTCAGCTGATTTAGGCATAAAGCTGAATGAAACATCTGTACCTGTTGCCAATGTGTGGTCGATAAAAGCAAGGTTGTTCAGGTCGTATTCTGTGTCTGTCTGGTCAAGGGCAATAAGAGTATATCTGTTGCCGACAATTGCACCTGAGGTCTGTGCAGTTATGACTGAAAGGTTTACAGGCACTCCTTCAATCGGTGGTTTTATTGTCCTCAACGACATAGAAGCACTTGCCGGACCTGTGCTGTTGTAATGAATGGTAGCAGAGGAGAGGTAACCGTTGAAAGAACCTATACTGATAGCTTTCCATTGTTCTTCCGTTCCAGAATAATACACATCACTAATACTACTGCAATACTGAAACGCAGAATCGCCTATACTTGTTACACTATCCGGAACTGTTATGCTTGTAAGACTCTCGCAGCCTGCGAACGCACCATTGAATATACTTGTTACACTGTTAGGGATTATTAAGTTTGTAAGACTCTCGCAGCCTGAAAACACATTATAGCCTATACTTGTTATACCATTACCAATCGTTACACTTGTAAGCCCAGTACAACAATAGAATGCTGCTTCTCCTAGAGTCGTTACGCTATCGGGTATTGTTACACTTGTTAGACTGAAACAGCATTCAAATGCAAAATTACCTATACTTGTTACGCTATTACCAATTTCTACATTTTCAATTCCTTCACAGCAATAGAATGCAGAAAAACCTATACTTGTTACACTATCCGGAATTTTTACACTTGCAATCTTTTTACATAACGAAAACGCTTCACCGCCAATACTTGTTACCTTGTTGCCGATTGATAAACTTTCAAGATTTGAGCAACTATAGAATGCTCGATTTCCTATGTTTATTACATTATCAGGTAATACCATACTTGTAAGGCTGTCACAATCATAGAAGGCAGATTCGCCTATGTTTATTATACTATCAGAAAGCACTATATTTATAAGATCGTTGCAATCATAAAAGGCAGATTTGTTTATGCTTATTACTCCATTTGGAATTGTGTAGCTTGTTCTTGTACTACCCACAGGATATTGAATCAAAATCGTCTTATCCTTATCGAACAACACCCCATGTTCATCATTCGAATAGTAACGATTTCTTTCATCTACAACTATGCCCGATGAGCTGTTGCAACAATAGAATGCATATTCACCTATGTTTGTTACCCCTTTGCCAATTGATATGTTTACGAGACCAGTACAATTATAAAAAGCATAACTACCTATATTTGTTACACTGTCTGGAATCATTATACTTGTCATATCAATACAACCTTCAAACGCATAACTAGCAATAACCCGAGTTCCTTCTTTTACTACATATTCATTTGACTTAGTCTTTTCTGCATAAATAAGATAGCTGCCAATATACAAAACCTCGTTTTCCCAATTATTTGGATCATTATAATATCCTGTCAAATCAAATGCCCTACTACCTATACTTGTTACACTATCGGGAATTGTTATACTTGTAAGGTTTTTACAGCTTAGAAATGCGTGTACACCTATATCTATTAAACTATCAGGCAACACTATACTTGTAATGCTATTACAATGGGAAAATGCACCATAACATATGCTTGATACACTTTTGCCAATTGTTACACTTGAAAGGCTGTCGCAACTACTAAATGCTTCTTGACCAATTATTACAACACTGTTAGGAATTGTTACAGTTGTAAGGTTGTCGCAACCTCTAAATGCATAATTACCAATTGTTGTTACACCATCTTCAATTTTTACAGTTTTTATATCTTGATGATACTCATACCAAGGTACAGATGATTGTGAGTTCCACAAATCCATATCACCAGTGCCTTTTATTGTAAGCAAACCAGTAAGTGGTTCGAATGTCCAAATAAGATTTGCACCACAAGTGCCACTGCATTCACCTGCATCATAAACACTAATATCAAATGTGCATGTTTTATTAACATATGTTACAGTAATGGTTTGTGTACCAGCAATACTAAGTGTTTCAGGTGTGCATGTATAACCGCTTGTTACTGATTTAACATCACCGTTATTATAAATTACTTTTAATACAAACCCGGTTGTATCAAGTGTGTCACCAGTAAAATAAATAACTTTTGTAGGCAATGTTTCAACAGTGATACTGATAGGTGCAAGCTGAATAACTGTTATATCAAATGTGCAAGTATTTTCACCGTAAGTAACGGTAACGGTCTGTGTACCTGCAGTATCAAGTGTTGTAGGTGTACAAGTGTATCCACTTGTGACCGTAACAGTATCGCCATTGTTATAAACTTCAGTCAGCACAAGTCCACTTGTATCAAGTGTATCACCCGTATAATAAGTAAGCTTTGATGGCATTTGTGACACAATAATTTCAGTTGCAATAACTGGAGTTACAACAACATCAAAGGTACAGCTATGGCCACCATAGGTTACAGTAACAGTCTGTGTGCCTGCAGTATCAAGTGTTGTTGGTGTACAGGTGTAACCACTTGTAACCATGACAGTTTTACCGTTGTTATAGCTTTCAGTCAGCACAAGACCGCTTGTATCCAATGTATCGCCGACAAAATATGAAAGCTTTTCAGGTAATGTTGAAACCACAACACCAGTAGCAACAACTGGAGTTACGTCAACAGTATATGTACATGTATTGTTGCCATATTTTACAGTAATAGTCTGTGTACCTGCAGTGTCAAGTATTGTAGGTGTACAGGTATAACCACTTGTAATTGTTTTAACATCACCATTATTATATTTTTCGCTCAGAACAAGTCCGGTTGTATCAAGTGTATCACCAACAAAATAAGAAACCTTATTCGGCATAGTTACAACAGACAGGCTTGTTGCTTTGGTCTGGGTTACCGAAACATTAAACTTTGTTGTAAAGCCATTATATGTTACTGTAACCGCTTGAGTGCCTGCTTTATTAAGAGTTGTCGGTGAGCAAGTAAAACCAGAAGTAATGGTTTCGGTTTTACCACTATTGTATGTAGCTGTAAGGGTAAGACCACTTGTATCAAGTGTATCACCGGTATAATAATTTGTCTTAGTTGGAAGTGATTTAATACTTATACCGGTCATTTTAATCGGGGTCAGTTTTATTGGCATAGTTACTGCCGTTTCCCCTACATTAACAGTACCACTATATGGCAGATATCCGTCCACATTCAGATTGATAGCAAAAGATTGGTTAGGCTCGTAATAACTATAACAACTACCATCTTCATCAGTTCGCAAGTCACCAATTGCTATGTCTTTAAGCTTGTTTCCAGCATTATCGGTAACATCATATGTTACTTTACACAAATAGTGTGGACAAGTTGCAAAAATTCCCTGAGAGATATTTGAAAAATAAAAATCAAAAAGTTTGTACTTTCTTTCCAAAACAGTTGCATTAAAAATATTAAGTTTTAATTTTTTATAACCTAAATTCATGGTTATTTTCAGGTTAGCAAACAAAAAGCATTCGCCAGTGCAACAGTTTGAACACAAGTGAAATTTATCAGCACCTTCTTTATTATCAACCTTTTTAAATTTTCCCTCTAACCCTATGCCTATCCCGACAACAATACCTGCTTCAACTACTTGTAGTGCAGATATAGCTCCTTTTATTTCAAGACCTACATTTACTTCAAAACTCAGTCCTTTGGATGATGGTACCCAATTTTCTGTTTCTTCATATATTTTTCTTCTACCGTTTGCATTGTCATAAGTAAATCCACAAGTTACATTTTTGCGTCCTTCAATGCCTATTGTTCCTTCTGCGGAGAAATTGAAACTCATTTCAATATTGAAGAATATTCCAGCATAAATCGGGATACTGATTTTAGGTAATGGCAATTTAACGGCTGAATTCATTCCTGCTGTAACGTCAATCTTGTATCCGTATCCGTATTTTGCTTCTACTTTAAAATCAACTTTATCCTTTTTAAAGAGTCTTACCTTATAGTAAAGCTTCATGGATACTCCAGCTTCAAAATCAAAGCCACCAGATATTTTAAAGCTTTCATTTTTATTCTCATATTTTACAATGAAACCACGTTGAAACTTCCTTTCAGCTTCAACATCAATTGCTCTTTTTCTAAGTTGAGGCGCAGGTTCTACCATTTCCAAAGATTCATGCATTGTTGAAGTGTCAACAACAGCCTGACTTGCATCTGCAGTTGTATCGATTTTAACGCAGTCATACAAATCTCCTATATCTGCATCATCTGCAACAACAGTAGTTAAATTGCCTTCGGTAACATTCGATGCAACCTTAACAAGGATATAGTTATCGTCACCTAAATCATAGAACAGGTTTTCACCAACAGAAACACCTGTAATTGTTTTATCTGCATTTTCAAAAACATATATGCCATTCTCGTCGTCAGCACTTACGAGAATGTTCTTCTCTCCATCCTGCTTTGACTCCTGAGTACCATCCTTTGCAACAACAAAGTTATTATCCTCTTCTTCATCATCAAGCTGAACAACAATCTGGTCTTCAAAATCATGAATTGTCAAGTCAAGGAACTCCTGAAAATCCCTTGTGTAACGTTCACATAAATACTCATCACAAAGTGAAGCCATATTCTCATCAAGGAGAAATGCCTTTGCAACAAAATATTCTGGCATGGTTTCAATATCAAGTTCCACTGTCGCTTCAGCAGTTTCTGCCTCAACTTCAGTTTTTCCTGAACCAACCATTTTTCCGTTTTCTTCAAAAACTGCGACAACAACGGTACAAGCAAGCTTGTTGACCATTTCAACCGTTGCAGTTTTGCCTTCAAGGTCCATCCAACTTATGCAATAGTCGGAATTCTCGGTTTCTTGCTGTTCTTCCATCAACTCGCCGATTTCCTTACCGAGCGTGTTATTACTCTGAACCTGAATATTCTCCTGATTCAGTGTGGATTGCTCCTGGTCATCTACTGCACGTCCAGTCAATGGCACAGCAGTAAAAACCGTCACAAAACACAAGATTATTGCTAATGTTTTCTGTAAATACTTCATTGATTTTTACCTCCATAATGTGAGAGTATAACTATACATAATAATTATAGTAAAAATGTTGAATCAATACTATTCCTAAAAACTCACAAATTTATTTACATTCTTTACCATATAATGCACAAACAAAACCTCCGGGTTCTTGCAATTACCTACTAAAACTGATGATGCAGATTAATGAAATAGAATGTCAATATTTTACAGATGCTAATTGACTTTATTTTGATAAAATAATATTTTTCAAAATGCAACGCTACTCCCAAAATGACGAATTATATCAAATAGCGTAGTCAATGCCAAATCAGATACCACTATTGATACAATTCAGGTCAATAGTGGTATCGTTGTTTTATATAGTATTTAAGCCATTTAAAAGAATTAAGCGTTGCATTTGGGAAATCACTACTCCCTCTTGCAACGCTTTTTTTAATTTATCAACTATACTTTTATTTTATCCGAGTGCTACCATGCTGAAAACGAGCGCAAACAAAGCAACTGTTTCGCAAAGACCTACGACTGTGATGTACTGTGAGAAGCCCTTTCCGGTTTCAGCCAATGCATCTGCACCTGCTGCACCTGCTTTACCTTGGAATACTGCAGAGAAAGCCATCGCAAGACCTGATGCGATACCAAGACCAATCAAAAACGCAGGGTCTGCATCTGAAGATTTCATCTGCTGCATCAAAAGGAAACCATAAATTGTTTGTGTAAGAGGTGCACCAGCAAAAACTGTAAGAATAAATGGTGCAGCCTTATTACTCATATAGCATTTTTTCCAAGCACCAATTGATGCCTGACCAGCAATACCGATACCGATTGCTGAACCAATTGCAGCAATACCCATTGCCAAAGATGTTCCTAATAATCCGAAATTCATAATTATTCTCCTTTGTGATTTAATCTATTTGTTCATTAAATGGTTTAAATTTATGTCCACTCCAGGACATATCAAGATGCGATGAAAATTCCAATGTATTAAGTCTTATACCGTGAACGATAACAGACAAGACATTTAATATCATATTAAGTCCGTGACCAAATACTAAAAGGACAATCGCAATAATCATAAATAAGAAGTTTCCAAGCAGTGGTCCAGCCAATTCATTTACAGTGGCAGCAATAGCAGCACCTGCAAGTCCCACAGCCCAAAGGCGTATATAGGAAACTATGTCGGAAAATACATTAACTACACCAAGCAAGACCGAAACAATATTTGTAAGACTTGCAAGTATAGATTTTACAATGTTTCCTTCGTAATTTGAAAATACAAAACCTAATAGGAAGCCTAATCCTATAAGGGCAATAGCAACTGTACCAACAGGAATACCGCTTATTACAAGTGAGAAGCTGAACACTTCAGGATTTACCACAAGGCTTAATACAAGATAGTAAATTCCAAAAAGCTGTAATATTGAACCTATATCACCGAGCATTTTAAGTGAACCCTTGTTTCTAATTGCACCCTTTATATGTGCTATGGTCAACTGAACAAGTGCCAACGAGAAACAGAAAATCTGTAAATTCTGTGCTGTGGTAAGTCCCACATCACCTTGTGTCCAGAATGGATGCCATATTCTGTCTTCATAAACATTTGAAATTACAGGAATTGACAATTTCTGAAGCCACTGTGGTATTTGTTCAGGAGAAAGTCCGAACCAGGTACATGTCAGCATTCCCCACAATACCGTTGACAAGCCTAAAAGTCCTATAAGCAAAAATGTTGGTGGAACTGTTTTCTTCGCAATAAGTGATTTTATTATTGGTATTGCTGCAACAACACAGATAAATAGTCCGTATCCGCCATCACCGAAAATAATACCAAAGAAAATCAGAATAAATGCCAGAAACCAACCTGATATGTCATACTCGAAATATCCCGGAACTGCACCTAAAAAGTCAGTTAACGGATAAATAAGGCTTACAAACTTATTGTTTTTAAGTTTAGTTGGCACATCGTCTTCTTGTGTCGGTTCTTCCACGAGAAGTCCCCAAGAATTGGCTCTTGCTGTTTCTTTTAATCTGTCAAGGTTTTCAGTTTCAATATATCCTTTGAAATGTGCAACTGAAACATTTTTGTCATCAGACAGTTGTTCATCTACCATACCGGTTGCATAAATTTCAAATTCTATTTCCTTTTCACAGGCTTTTACAGCATTTTTAAGTGCTTTTGTATATTTTCCGTAAGAAAGGATTTTTTCGTCTATTGATTTAATCTGGTCACCAAGGTCGGATACCTTTTGTCGCATTTCTTCCGTGGACATTTGTGGTAGTTCTAGCTTGTAGCTATTTAGTGATGCAACGAGTTCGTCTTCACCATCAAATCCCGATTTAACCAACATACATTTTACAGAATTCTTGCTTTCACCCAACTTAATGGTTTTTACACTTTCACCCAAGGACTCATATTCCTTTTCAGGCATTTCATAAAATGAAACATCAATGCCTTTTTCTACTAAATCCTTGATACTTTCGGGTTTAAGCTCACCCCAGTTTTTAAGTCGTTCAAGCTCCGAATTAAGAGTAATCATTTCTGCCTGACAGTTTTTCTTTTCGTCTGTCAAAGAAGATATTTCATTTGCAATTTTCAAAGCATCAGTAAGACTTAATACTTCACTCTCAGTGTCTTTTTTGTTTCCGAGAATAAAAACTGCACTTTCAAGCAATGAAATCTGTTCTTTGATCTCATTTAAATGGTCACCCGAGCCCTCAGTGATTTCAATATGAATCATTCCAAGTTTTCTGAGCTTTTTAAGTGTTTCTGTTTTTTTATCTCCCATAATAATGAGAGAAACTTTTTTCATAGGAACTATCATAATGCATAAACCTCCTCTCGGGAAGCCTCAGCATTATGTTGGGCAATTTTGCGTTTTGATATCTTTGAACGAACTACGGCACTGACCTGTTGGTCAGCCATATAAATCGATATCTTTTTAATATTCTGTTGTGTTTCAGGGATTTTTACCTTTTCAAACAAGTTAACTCTTTGGGATGTTGCAAGAAGTTCTGCATTTAAAAGTCTCACTTGTTCATCTAACACTTCTGCCTCCAAATCAAGTGACATTGCTCTTTCCATATGATTTGCAGCAATATCAACCCATAGAGGCGTTTCGTACAAATCATAATCTCCTCTTGAAAAATCTGCACCCTCATAAGTTGGAATTGCAACACCTGCAATATTTCCTTTTCCTTTACGAATATTGCTTACGGTGATTATTCCGTCAGGAAATACATCCTTTTCACTAAAAACAGCAATCCAATCAGTAAAACCTTTTTCAAGTTTCTCTTTTTCTTCTCTTACTGCTTTAGCTTTTGCTTCAATTGTACGAATTTCTGCTTGAAGTTGTTGTTTTTTAAGTGTCAGAGTAGGCAAATATCTCTGGTACATTTTAAGAGAATCTTTTTGTACCTTTAACTCATTTTTTGTTAATTTGATTTTTGCCAAAACTTATGTCCTCCTTACTTAGGCCAGAATTCATCAGTAAGGTCTGATTTTATACCGGTTTCGTCTTTTTCGAAACAATCTGCTAATATCTCCCAACCTAAATCAAGGGATTGTTCAAGGGATAAGTTAACTGACAAGTCCATCATTTTATTTTCGAAAAGATTACCATATTTAAGGAGTTTTTCATCCCATTTATTCATTGAAAAACCCATATTTTTCTTTTCTAACGTTTCTTTGTAAGAAGAATACAGACGAATCATACCATCCATAAGTGCTCTGTGGTCTTTTCGAGTTTTGCCGTTAACATTCTGTTTAAGTCGTGAAAGAGAACCAAATGGCTCAATACGACCACCTTTAAGATAATACTGTCCTTCAGTAATATAACCTGTATTATCTGGTACCGGATGTGTAACATCGTCACCAGGCATTGTTGTTACTGCAAGAACAGTAACTGAGCCTGAATTTGCAAAGTCAACAGCCTTTTCGTAACGAGCAGCCAACTGTGAATAAAGGTCACCAGGATAACCACGGTTAGATGGAACCTGTTCCTGAGTGATTGCAATTTCTTTCATAGCATCGGCAAAGTTAGTCATATCAGTAAGCAATACCAATACATCCTTGTCCTGCAAAGCAAACTGCTCTGCAACAGCCAAAACCATATCAGGAATCATCATACATTCAACGGTAGGGTCAGATGCAGTATGAATAAACATAACCGTTTTGCTCAATGCTCCACCTTGAGAAAGTTCATCCTTAAAATAAAGGAAATCGTCGTATTTAAGTCCCATACCACCAAGGACAATTACATCTGCTTCAGCCTGCATAGCAATACGGGCAAGAAGTTGATTATATGGTTCACCTGAAATTGAAAATATAGGTAATTTCTGTGAAACAACCAATGTATTAAACATATCAATCATTGGGATATTGGTTCTCATCATTCGATTAGCAAGAATACGTTTTGTAGGGTTAACAGATGGTCCACCAACAGGTTTCATATTTTCGGTAAGCGCAGGGCCTTTATCCCTTGGTTCACCTGAACCATTAAAAATACGACCTAACAAGTCTTCACTGAATGAAACACGCATTTCACGACCTAAAAAGCGTACTTCGTCACCGGTTGAAACACCCTGACCACCTGCAAAAACCTGAAGGGAAACAATATCACCTTCAATTTTATTAACCTGTGCAAGTGATTTACCGAAACGAGTGTTAATCTGAGCCAATTCCTTATACTGTACATTATTAGCCTTTACAGTAATAACGTTACCGGTGATTGATTCAATTCGATTAAAAACTTTATTCATTCTCACTCACCGTCCTTTAATAATGTTTCAGCATCGAAGCCTAAATTACCGTTCTTTTCTTTATATAATGTGTCGATTTCTGCCTCAACCTTTTTAAATGCATCACTCTGGAATTCTGTATAGTTCCAGTCAATGAATTTCTGACGCATACGATTAAGGAAACTACGAGCATCGTCTTTATTATCAATTTCGTACTCGCTACCTAAAACATATATGAGTTTATCTGTAACATAGCGTTGACGCATAGTTCCGCAGTTTGCATCAACTAAATCAAAGGAGTTCTGCTGTAAATAAACTGCGTCAAGCATTTCTGCTTTAAGATAGATGATATAGTCAGAAATACTTGTACCTTCTTCACCAACAACTTTCATCATAGAACCGATTTCATTTCCGTGGTGAAGAATCTTTTTACAATAATCTGATTTTTTGCTATCAATAACACTTCTATATTTTGACCAAGAAATAAGTGGGTCAATAGCAGGATATTTTCTTGCATCTGAACGCTCACGGGATAATCCATGAAAAGCTCCAACAACCTTTAATGTTGCTTGTGTCACGGGTTCTTCAAAGTTACCGCCTGCCGGAGAAACCGTACCTCCGATTGTGACAGAACCTGTACTTCCGTCAGGCAAGCGGACATAACCTGCTCGTTCATAAAAGGCTGCAATATACGATTCAAGATATGCAGGGAATGCCTCTTCACCCGGGATTTCTTCAAGTCGTCCTGACATTTCACGAAGCGCCTGTGCCCAACGAGATGTTGAGTCTGCCAAAAGAAGAACATTGAGTCCCATCTGTGGATAATATTCCGCAAGTGTCACTGAAGTATAAACT